>WALU01000014.1 GCA_015522685.1 Thermoproteota archaeon
GCCACCTGATTAAGAAGGGAATCGTATCCTTAGACCCGACCATGCCTAAGAAGGGTAAGACAGACCACAGGCTTAAGTTGTTAATTAACGTGGAGCTGGGAGAATGATACCGCTCATAGAGGTCAAGGAGAAGGCTGTAACTGAGGGAGTTCCTGAGACAACCGTAATTAAGGATTATGCCCTAAGCTGGATGCTCAGAGCGTTAAATAATGTCAGCGAAGTGCTTGCTCTCAAGGGTGGTACCGGAATAAGAAAGGCATACATAGAGGGCTATAGATTTAGTGTGGATCTGGATTTCACTCTAATTAAGCATATAGATATCGGTAAAATCGTGCTGGACGCTATCAAGCTTGCTAGGAGGGAAAGTGGGATACATTTTGAGGAGGGCTTTAACCTAAGGAGTGTTAAGACTGGTTATGAGGTTAAGATAATGTTCAGAATGTACTACCACTTTCCTATGAAGATCAAGATAGACATTACCGCTCCTGAGAATGAGACAATAGTACTTCCCCTAGAGAGAAGACAGCTCATACATCCATATTCAGATGAATGTGATGCGCTACTACTCGTATACTCACTTAGGGAGATATTTGCCGAGAAGGTTCGTTCCTCTTTGAGAGGACAAGGCCCAGAGACCTTTACGATGTGTGGTATCTATCCAAAATAGTAAATCTAGAAGAAGCAGCGCCCACCATTAAGAGGAAATTCGAGCACAGGCATATGAAGCTTAGGATGGAGCAGTTCATACGGAAGAAAGAGATATATCAAGGAGCGTGGGTACCTTCCCTTAAAAGTCAGCTGAAGGATCTCCCAAGATTCAATCAAGTATTTACTGAGGTAGAACGTACATTAAGTTTCATTTCTGCTTTTGTAAATGGGTTTAGGTGTACAGGTCTCCATATCTAGGATTTTCAATATAGTATACAAAGTTGCTAAGCCTTTTTGGAATTCCTTACATGAATTATCATCCTATAAACTTCTCAGTTTTAGATTCTTTAGAATAAAACGGTGAGGAAATGAAGGAGATAAAGTCTAGTATCAGCGAATTAAGGAAGGAGATGATTTCCCTGAATAATGCTACTAAGCAAGGTATAAATGAGCTAAGAAAGGAGTCACAGTAACTTCAAGTGACATAGGTACCATACTGATTATAGAGAGCTAGCGTAATACTAATACTGAGGAAGCTAGTCAGATCCATATAGCTACATTTTTAGACTCAATTTGTCAAAGATCCTGTAATCGCACGGCTGATTAGTTCGAAAAGCTCATCGATAGCGAAGTATCCTCCGCTCCATCCTCGTCAGTAGGAGGGATATTGTAGCTACTGTAAATGCTTGCAACCCTATCACCAGAAGAACTAGCCCGAGCCAAGCCCAACCAAATGACCATTTTTCAACTCCATACATGTACCTTATGTAAAGCTGCCAGAAGAGTATGGCGATGCCGGGAATAGCTAGAATAGATCCCACTGCCGTGAGGAAGAATATTGGATTGTAAAGCCATGCCACCTTGAATACAGTTAGCATGATCCTCAGTCCATCCCTCCGGCTCCTAAGCTTATTCTCTCCTTTCCTCTTCCTGTAGCTTATCGGAACCTCAGTTACCCTACCTTGGGTGAGCATCTCACCAGCGATCTCAGCCTCTATGTCAAACCCTTCAGACAATATCTCAAGCTTCCTCGCAGCCTCAGTCCTGAGGAGGTACATCCCGCTGCATGGATCGCTTATCCTCTGGCCTATGAGTAGGCTTAAAGTCGAGCTTATTATCTTGTTTCCGATCCTGTGGAGTCGAGGTACATTGCTCTTGTCCTTCCTTAATCCTATCACCTCATCGTAGCCCGGGATGAGGAGCTTCTCTATATCTTTAGGATCGTAGGTATGATCAGCATCCATTATCAGCATGTAAGGAGTCTCAACGGTCTCTATGGCTGTCCTTATGGCTCCAGCCTTACCCTTACCCTTCTGGTACACGACCTTGACCCCTTTGCTCTTTGCAATTTCTACAGTTCTGTCGGTGGAGTAGCCATCCACGACCAGTATATTGCTATAGCCCTCCGCAAGCAATTCGTCTATCACACCTCCTATTGCCTTCTCCTCGTTGAGCGTCGGCAAGACGATAGTCACGTCTTCCTTGGATATTGATGGCAAGTCATCGCTTCTCCTTCGAGGCATTCCATGCAACAAGCTGCAGGTTCTTAATTTAACTTATGCCCCATCTTTACTTTGGGAGCCCCCTTGGAGGAAATTCTGGTACAATGCATGCATATGTTTAATACTTTGCTTTAGCTCATGCTTCCTACATGCAACTTGCGATCAAGCTATTGGACGAACTAAACTAAAAATGACTCCTTAGTTTAAATTACTGATTTTAAATATTCCCGGATAGTAAGAGATGCAGTATATCTTATTTATTACCTGATCGCTAAATTGGAAAGATTTTAGTTTATAGCTTTCAATAAACTCTCTAACTACCTCTGCACCCTTAACTACAGCCTCTGGGGTCATCCATCTCATATATATGTTCATCGCCGCGTAGCATAGTTAGTTAGTTAGGCTATTCTGTTTAGGCTAAGTAACCGTAGCTTGGAACTGAATGGGCGAGTGAGGAAGTATAAGTGCTATCCTATAGGGAACGGCTAGTGGATTGAAACTTGCATCTATCTACTCTTGGAGATTCATCAACGCTAGGATGTATCACATTATCTTCCTGATTATCTTCTAATTTCAGGTAAACTATATAAGTCAGATTTTTGTAGAATAGCTGATGTCATCAGAAGTGAAGGAAGTAAGGGTAGGTAAGAAGGGAGCCATATACCTCTCCAGTAAAATAAGGGAAAAGCTGGGGGTTAAGGAGGGGGATAAAGCCTTAATCAGGGTCGAGGACAATAAGGTAGTGATAGAATTTATCTCAGATCCCTTCTCTATGGCTTTAAAGGTAAGGAAATGGGCCGAAACTACTGTAGAGAATTTTGAGAGAGAATCAGAGGAAGAGCAAGATGTCCTCTATTGAAGTGCTCCTCGACACCACGTACCTCCTACCTACGTTTGGGGTGAGGGTAAGAGAAATAGATAGTAGCACGCTAATGAATCTGAGGAAATTAGGTCTGTCAGGAGAGGTAAGGTACTACTGCTCCCCCATAATATGGGTCGAGCTAATCGGAAAGATAGCGAGAGAATCTGAAGCCCGAAGAGAGGATCTTGAATATTTAGTGAGGGAATCAGCCAGATCGCTTCTGGAATCGGGCTTCTGTCGTTGGATCTATCCTTCTGAGGAGGCCGTTAAGTTAGCTTATCGCATGAGGAAATTAGGTCACAGAGATATTATAGACAATCTCCTCTATTCAACTGCTCTTACTAAGGGAAAGATGTTCTTATCTATGGACTCAGATCTTCTTAGATTCCTTGAGGAGGTTGGATTGGAGACAGGCATACTCATATCCCATGAAGGCCTCTTTAGACTGCTGGGGTCGAATAGGTAGTTTGCTGGAGTAGAACGTACACTAACTAAGTTCTATTTCGGCTTTATGTCATAAAGGGAGTTTAGGCGAAAAGGAAGGTCTTATTTCTAAGATTCAGGCCTCCCCTCCTAGTGTACGAGGTTGCTAAGCCCTATCGAATTCCTTACATGAGTGCCCTTAAACTCGTTTCAGCTTTAGGTTCTCTACAATAAAAACAGAGAGGAATGGAAGGGAAGGAAAATGGTGAGCTCTGATAAGAAATGATCATCCTTCGAGAAAGACGTAGCTGTAAGGAGAAGATTAGCTGAGCTTTTAGTTACTGAGCCAGATGTAAGGTTGGTTATAATATTTTTAATCACCAAGGTTATAATTGATTATAACTATGGTGCGCGCGATCTGTGCTTGTAAACCCTTCTGCTATAGCCTACTGCTCTGCACTCCATTATCATGGCTTGACAGAGTAGATATCGAACGTAATCTTCATCCAGACTAACTACCTCTAGGAAGAAGAGAAGGAATTTATCGTGTTTGGAATCAAGTTCAGGGTAGTGAAAGTTGTTAATAGGAATTCTTTGGGCTTGAGCCCCTCTGGATCAAGGATCTGAAGGCTCATATAACTGACAGAGAAAAAACCGTATTAGACTGTTTGGACAAGCCACAGTACTGTAGGGGGGTAATCGATATGCATAAGGCGCTCATGGATGGAGATTTTGATGTAGTAAAGTTCTCTGAGTACCTGAAGAGGCTCAGCAGCGGCGTAGTAGCGAAAAGACTGATATACCTCGAGCTTACAGGTCTCAATGTTCGGATACCGAGCCACCTGATTAAGAAGGGAATCGTATCCTTAGACCCGACCATGCCTAAGAAGGGTAAGACAGACCACAGGCTTAAGTTGTTAATTAACGTGGAGCTGGGAGAATGATACCGCTCATAGAGGTCAAGAAGGAGTTCCTAGACTAGATTATATAGA
>WALU01000015.1 GCA_015522685.1 Thermoproteota archaeon
TCACCTTTCCGCAGGATTCAAACACCCTTCTAAGCTTCTTGAGATCCATCAGGCTTAACCGTGGGAATGGGTTAAAATCGTTTCTGGGAGTTCGATTCACTAGTCGACTTAACTTCGCGCGTGATGGACCTCCGATTCCTCTGGGCGCGTCAATGTCCGGAAACCAGAAATTTCCGGAAATTAGGAAGACTTATTGGTGAGACATCTCCCTTTTTAAACCGGATGCTAGATGAAACTTTCACCTTTAGTATCCTCTACATTAGACATTTGACCACCAGCCTATACTGAATGTTACATTTAATATAATCACACGCGATTTAGCGAAAAATCGACAATCGAAGAGGATCAAATTGTGGATCATATCTTTGAGGGCTTCAATAAATTCTTAGAAGAACAAGAAAAAGAAGGTAGGGAAGGCCTCAGCTGAATTCCTTAATGTGATTTCTTCTTCCTTACGATTATTCTCTTCTTTTTGGAAGTCGTTTTCTTACCTTCGCTCGATGGAGGCGGTGAAGGAGGCCTGTATCTATCATCGTAGTAGTAAGGAGGAGGCGGAGGATAGTACTCCTCCTTCCCTTTAGCAGCGAAACCGTAAGCCATCACGATCACGCCTATTATCATCGCTAGTAAGCCGTATTCGGGAAAATTAACTGCATGTGTTGTCGTGAATTGAAAGGTCCTATTTCATGCTTTATGGGTATATTCTGAGGTGTATAGAGGAAGACGCCAATCAAAAGCAGCGCAATTCCCAGAACAACAATGCCTCCTCTCACTTTTCTTCATCTTCTACTTCGGTATATGCATGTAGAACTGCCTCATCGCCTTCGGATGCCCTTCTATCCTCACCTTTCTCCTCCTAAATGAGATAACGAGTGTTCCCATCTTCCTCAATATTCCTTCTTCCTTGAACTGTACTTCATCTACTTCTTGCAGCTTAATTCTCACCACATCATCATTCTTGATTATAGTTCCCCTTCTTGCAT
The DNA here is from genome assembly GCA_015522685.1 of Thermoproteota archaeon. Lineage (GTDB taxonomy): Archaea > Korarchaeota > Korarchaeia > Korarchaeales > Korarchaeaceae > Korarchaeum. The sequence goes on from WALU01000015.1 coordinate 984, forward strand.
AGAGGATGATGCTCCTGTCGGTCAGATAGGCTGTGTAGCGATCCTTCCCATACCTCACTGGAACCTTAAATAATATCTCCTCCTTAGGTTCTAGGTAGTCATCTAAGGGCAAAAGTATCACCTGCTTTTTCATTATTTTGTGAAAGTAATAAGATCTGCGCACCCGAAATTTCATTCTCTTTAAAAAAGAAGTGAAAAGTTGGAATTTTTAGTCCCTCCTACACTTTCTCTTGCTACTCTTCACTATGGCATAGATTGTGGAGAAACCAACAGAGGGTGAGATCATCGTGTTCGCCGTCCCTAGGAGATTCTTTGGCTGACATATTATACTCGGCTTTAAATACAGAGTCAGAACTCCAAAATTTTAGAGAAGCGAGCGCTATATTCATTTCAAACAATGTTCTTTTTCTATTTGCTTTAAGTATATCGACGAGGGCAGGTAGACCTTTCTGAGATATCTAACAAGTTGCTCGATGCTCTCTAATTCCAGAAAATCGCCTGGATCTTTCCCTTTTACAGAGGCCTTCACTGTTTGAAATTTCAGCGCAGTTCTCTCGATAATTGAGAGTATATGATCTTCTGATTTTAGGGCCTTTCTTATCAAGGGAACATTCTGTGGTATGGGAATTGATACAGAGATTATGGTCACGGGTTTTTATATTCCTCTCCTTTAGATCTTCAGCGATCTTTGAAATCTTGACGCTGAAGCCTTGGAGAATTTGAACATCATCTTTCGATAGGCTGAGTGTGTTTAACAGAGTTTCTCGCTCCAGCTTGTGCATAAATATGCCGCGAATGAGGCTTTCTGCGATTAATTCCTCTTTTTTAGAATCAGTAGAGGCATCAAGCTTCGCCAAGATATTCCTGACTTTTTCCATGAAGAATCGATGAACTCTTCTGTAATCCTCGCTTATCTCCCTGACTATGTCCCTGTAAGAGGGTATATGAACAGAAAGCCAAATGTGAAGACAAGCTTCCTTGAGCCATCGGCAAGCTCATATACGGGAGGTATTGAGGGATACACCAGCAGAGGTTAGGGAAGCTGCCTTTTTCCCACTTTCAGTAATGCTGGATGAGTGGTCTGGTTTATTCCCAGATTTATCGTACCCTTGAAGTCAGATGGATTTTCAAGATTAGCAGTCTTTACCTCTATGAAGATAAGAAAATAAAGTTTAAGGTCCTAGCTCTATTCCTTCAGCTTGATATCTCTTGAGGACTTAGGAACTGTCATCAGGGAGGGAATATACCCGAAAAACCTTATGGAGGCCAGAGGATCTTTGACTTCACTAGAGCATTCCTCTGGCTTCTGTTCTCATTTTAAGGCTATACACTATTTCGCATGTAGAGATCTAGGTTAAGTCAAGGAATTCAGAATCAACGGTGAATTCGAGGCTTATTTAGATACTTTTAATCAATTTTCGGTCCGAAAAGGAGTGATTTCAGCTGCTAAGGCCGGTCGATAACGGAAGCACTTCCATGATGTTCCTTTATCTTGGGATCGTGAGGGATCGGGTATTCAGGAGGGCACTGCTATGATGACTTCACGAACTTCCTCAAGGCACGGAATCTTTGGAAAGGAAGAGAATAGGTACTTCGTATATGCTACATTCAACAACGCCTTCTAACACTGGTGCTTTCCGTCGTCTCCCGCAAGTCAGCGCTCAAATATCTTACTTAGCTCTCTCATTCTTCTTGGTTCTATCTTTAGGGAGACTAGAGCCCCACCTCTCGATTCCACAGTCAGTAACGCTTTCTTTCTGAGGCCCCATATTGCCATTATAAATCCCAGAATCGTGAGTATCATGTAAAGGTTGTAATATCCCGAGTAATAGCCGTAATAATAGGGAGGGCTTATCGAGAGCATTAGGACACCAATGATAAGGAGGACTATACCCAATATCCCTGCCCTCAGACTGTTGAAGGATTTATGGACCATAACGAGAGCGAAATCTCTGAAAATTATTTTGTATTGTCTAGTATTAATCTGGAGCCTTTCTCCCTCTTGGACTAGGTCAGTAAGTGGTTCGTCTAATCTAAAATGCTCGCCCATAGGCATCACATTCAAGTTTTTCGGAAATATACTAAAAATATTAGTTTACAACACTCAAGCCTTTGCGCACGTTTATCATGGCCAATTTCTCTAAAGACCATCAGGACGATTCTCTTCACCCAACGACTGAGTCGAGTTCCCTATCACTAGGTTTAGGGCTTCCATTAAGGGTCGTAGGAAATCCCTCTCGGTGCCTACACCAACTAGGCCAAGATCTAGCAATCTCTCGTAATAATTGCAGTTCCTCGTGAGGAGTGGAGACATCGTATGATACCCAAGTCAAGGGGCGGGGACCGGCTGGGGGCGGAAAATATCGTCATAATATGCGCGAATTGCCATAGGATTCTTACTAGAGCTGAGTGCCTCATAAACAGGTACTTTGAGAAATTCCTATCCACCGAAAGCAATCTCTACTGCCCTCATTTCAAAATCCATGAGGAGATTCTACAATTACCTCAGAGAAAATTGGAGCAGTATTCTCAACAAAATGAGGAATCGGCGTCAACCCTCATTGGAGGATTTCTTCTAAATGAGGTATATTTATGAATCACAATTCTTCTCTCGTGCCTGCTGTTATTACACTAAACCAAACCTAGCTAACGATAATAACAATTTTCATAAAATTCTATATAATATCCAAAATTAAGTGACTGGAGTATCCTATTATGTAAGCAGCCGCTGTTGGAGTGAAAGCTACACCGTATTGATCCGATATGAGTAAAATACTCCATATTCCAACTACCAACCCTAGAAACCAGTGCCATGCGCCTCTATGGGAAAAGAATCTTGGAATTATCGCAAATACCAAAACGATCACTGTGAAAGCAAGCACCTTCTCATCTATGCTTATGGCCTCAATCCCGAAGAGAGGTAGTACTACCACCATGAAAAGGAGAAAAATAGATAGTGAAGTAACCACGCTTCTTATCTTAGATGCATGGCTATCCAAATCTGGAGCTAGAGATCCGAATAGAAGAGAGATCAGACTGTAAATCAGCGTTTGAGGATCATTAGGAACTATCTGATGAAGAAATGATGTTAGAGATTCGGACAGGCCTACTTCGATCCTACCAGTTAGCTGAAGGATGATGAAGACAATTACCATAAAGTAGAATACAAGTCCACCCATCAGGTGAGTTTTATACCCGGCCATAGCTGAGTCCCCGAGATACGTAAGGGAAGGGATGTGAGCTATCCAAATTGGTCAGATTATCAGAACAATCCTAAGAACTTTTTCTTCTTCCTAGGACCTCTTGGTTTTCCGGCATCGCTTCTCTTTTTTCTCCACCGGCCCGATTTTGTTCTGGCTCTCGGTACCTTGCCAACATGAGGTATCTTACCAGCCCGTCGATCGGTTGAATATGAGCTTTTCTTGGATTTCCTTGCCATGATCTAGATAGTAGTTTTTAATAGATAAAAAGATTTGTGTTTCTCATAATATAATCCATGAGTAATCCAATTTAATATTAAATAATAAAAATGTATATCATTGCTCTAGATGATCAGATCAGGAGAACCTCCTGCTCACCGCAATCTTTTCCTTCAGCTTCCCTTTCAACCCGCTGAACCTTTCTTTATCCACAACATTGCCGCTCTCCCAATCTATCCTAAGGTATACGGATCCCCCATCCTCCATCCTCAGCTTAGCAATCCATGCTGGACTTGAGGTGGATTCCTTTATCTCAACTTCCTTGGCACCATCCACAAGAGATCTAGCCTTTTGTACAGCCAGCTCACGCGACATCCTCCTGCTTATCTCCCTCGACACTCCCTCTTTAGTAAGGACAGCTCGGTACTCCCATCCTCCTATGAGCCCTTCAATTGACCACTTTTCTCCCCTGAACTCGGCGGATATGATCTCAGGGCTGATTCCATATTTCTTCTCCCATTCAAGTTTAACTACCTCGGTGCTGGCGTGCTCTTAAAGGCTGGAGAACTCTTAGGCGCGCGCGAACTGGGAGACATCTTCACCAAGAAGGAGGCCCAAGAGAAGCTCGGTATAACCACCAAGCAATTAAACTACTACCTTGAGGCGCTCCTCAGAGAAGAGTTTCTCCGGAGAATCACCAGGGGTATCTACGTCCTCTCCCTAGAACCCGGAAAGGCCTCTTCACCTCATGAGTTCCTTTTAGGCCAGTTGTTGGTGCCCAACGGGGCAGTTGCGTACTGGTCCGCTCTCAACTACTACGGACTGACCGAGCAGATTCCAAGAACAGTTTTCCTTCAAACTCCAGTAAAGAGAGGTTACCGAAAGCTCCTAATCCTCGACGGCAAGAGGTTCAAGGTAGTTGTAGTCAGCCCTGAGAAGTTTTTTGGAATCAGCACCGTACGTCTTGGACGCAGGGAGGTCCGGATAACAGATCCCGAAAAGACCCTCGTGGACTGCTTGGACAAGCCCAAGTACTGCGGGGGAATAACCGAAGCTGTTAAGGCCCTCAAGAACGCGAGGCTGAATTATGAAAAGCTGTTGGAATACGCTGAATGGATGAAGAGCAAGGCCTCCTAAAGCGTTTAGGATTTTTAAGTGAGAGGCTGGGACTTGGAATCGAGGAGGAAATTAAACTTTCTGAAAAGGACAGGAAGAGCTTTGCCCTTCTTGACCCCTCAATGCCTATTGGAGGCAGTTTTAGCTATCAATGAGGCCTCAGAATCAACGTTCCGGATGATTATTGGGAGGAGATAGAATAATTGAGGACGAGATAAAGGTCTTGAGTTCCGAGCTTGGGGTGTCGGTTTCTACCGTTGAAAAGGACTATGCTATAAGCTGGATGCTCTACGGCATCTGGAAGTCAAGATTTTGGAGGGTATTGGCTTTTAAGGGAGGTACCTGCCTGAAAAAGGCTTACTTTCTAGACTACAGGTTTTCTGAGGATCTTGACTATACCCTGCTTTTGGAAGAACCGGATATAGAAGACATCCAAGCTAAAATATCTGAGGCTGTTGAAACGGCCAGTGAGGGGCCTGTTCAGTTCCTTGATTTTGAACTAAGGCCAAGATACGGGGTGAAGCTTTTCCAAGGAGAGCTTCTTGGATTTGAAGTTCGAATTCTGTTTAGGCTGCTCAGCAGAACCGGAAATCTGCCGAAGATTAAAATGGACATAACGCTGGAAAAGTACGAGAATATATTGTTGCCCCTCCAAGAAAGGCAGATTCTTCATGGTTATTCAGACAGCCCAAGATTTTCTGTGGTAAGCATTAGGGCTTACAGCTTAGAGGAAATACTGGCTGAGAAAATCAGGTCTCTGTTTCAGAGGACGAGGCCGAGGGATTTGTACGATGTATGGTTTCTGAAAAACGTTGCCGATCTGGGAAGTGCGGCTCAAATACTCTGCCCCAAGTTCGAGGCTAAGGAAGTCGAGCCGGATGTGAATGCCCTTCAAGGTAGAAAGCCCTACTATGAAAGAGCATGGAAGAGCAGTCTGGGTCATCAGTTGAGTTGCCCTGAGACGTCCTCCCATCCCTATGGGATATATCACCAGTCCCTTATAGAGGAATACCGAAGGTTCATCCTTCCTTAGGGAATAGCTTGCTCTCCATGAGCTTTATCACATCACTCTTGATGGAAGAGACTTCCTGCTGTAGAACCCTTATATCTGACCTCAACTCCCTTATCCTCATACTTAGATCATCTATGCGCTGATTCAGCCTCTTCTCCATCTCCTTCATCTTCGTCGACAAGTTCTCCTCCACGGCATCTATTCTAACATTCAGCTTCGCTTCCACAGAATCTATGCGCTGATTCAGCCTCTTCTCCATCTCCTTCATCTTCGTCGAAAGGTTAGCTTCTATCGAATCTATGCGCTGATTGATGCTAGCTGCCATGTCATCTATCCTCCGGTTCAGGCTAACGCTCAGATCATCTATGCGCTTATTTGTATCATCTATGCGCTGATTCAGGCTGCTATTCATTTCATCCATTCTCTTACTCATTAGATCTAGAAGGAGAACTATCATCTCTGTATCTGAGATCTTCTTTCCCTCAGTCAGCTTCCTAGCCACTCTATCTGAGACCTGCTTTACTGCCTCCTCAAATATTGATGAAATCACTACCTCAGACATCTACCTAATTGGGAAGGTTCAGATTAAAAGATTACTTTTACCGATAGAAAAGGAACTTTTCGCATGGGACTTGAGTAAGGTCCTAGAAATTTCATCCAGTACTCTTACTAAAACCTTCTAAGGGTATGCTAGGGTACTAAATGCCCTAGAGATAGGTAGGAGAAAGTAAATTATACTTCCAACACCACTTCTATTCAAAGAAGAAACTGAGTAGTTCGTGAAGGAGGCTGAGAGGATCGTCGAAGGAATGAGGTTTCCTTCTTACATCTCTCTCGGTCTCTTATCTATGAAATAATTTTAACTAAGCTCCTCTTTTCCTCTCAATGAAGATCCAGAAGGCTTCCGGGCAGATAGAGGAGTATAATAGAGATAAGCTCATATCAAGTCTTACTGCTTCAGGACTTGATGAGGAATCCGCTAATGAGATTGTAAGGGAAATCGAACATATTAGGGGAATAAAGACGACTAAAGATCTCTATAAAGCTGCTAGAAAGATCCTCCTTCAAAGGCATCCTATAGTTGCAGTCAAGTATTCCTTGAAAGATGCAATAATGAGGCTGGGACCCACTGGCTTCCCATTCGAGGAGTACGCTGCTGAGATATTGAGGTCTCTCGGCCATCGAGTGAAGACCCATCAGTTCATAAGAGGAAAGTGCGTGACCCACGAGATCGATCTATTGATAGATGGAAGAGAGATAGGAGAGTGCAAGTATCATAATGAGAGGGGGATTTATACGGGACTGAAAGAGGCCATGTACACTTACATGAGATTCCTGGATATAAATCCTATTAGGGAGTTGAGCGGCGTGGTCCTAGTTACTAACACGAAGCTCTCGAGGGAAGCGAAGGAGTTCTCCGAGTGCTATGGACTTCGCCTTGTTGGCTGGAAGTATCCTCCCGGCGAAGGGCTTGAGAAAATGATTGAGAGGAGCAGTATGTATCCAATCACGATCCTTTCCGGAATTATGCCGGAGAGAACCATTAGAAGGTTGGTATCATCGAAGGTAGTGACGATAACCCAGCTGGCAGGGAGGAGAGATGTAGATGAGAGATGCTTAGAAGTGGTAAGGAAGTTACTCAGATCCGTAGATGGTGATGTTTAATGCCCTAACCAGATCAACTGCTGTCCTTCCTCTCCTTACAGAATTGTCTGACTGGGCATTCCTTACATCTATCTCTCTTACAATATTCTAATCTAAGCCTAATGAGGGCAGATTCGTAAAGCTTTATCTTATTTGCATCCAAGCCTAAGGATTTCCCCATATCAATAGCTACCTTTGAAGGCCTAGGTTCAGCCTTCTCCCATACCCCTCTAAGCTCTCTCAGGAATATGTTGACGCAGACGGGACCGACCCCCTTGAATTCCAGCAATCTCCTCTCCAAATCTCTCGGATCCTTAGCCAACTTATGCAGCTCCTCTAAGCCTCCATACCTCTCTTTCAACTCCTTTATTATCTCCTGTAGGTTAGATGCAGTCGAGAAATCGTACCTCACATATCCGCCAGAATCTAAGACATTGACCAATCTATCCCATCCAGCCTCCAGTATGCTATCTGGAGTTATCAAACCCTCCTCAACGAATTTCCTGAAGGTTCTCTTAGCTATCTCAGAGGATATCCTTCTAGCAAAGAGTATTGAGGCCAAGAACCATTTGAATCTATCCTCTGGCTTTCTCAGATCCAATCCAAGCTCTTCTGAGTATTTAGGAAGCTTGGTAAGTATATCCTCGACTTTCATTTACCCCTTAAATCGTCTGAACTCAAGGATAAGCTTAAGGTGCATGGTTGCTCATCTTCCCTTCTCCCCTGTTATGACTCCCTTGAGAAGCTGACTTGTCTCCTCGGATTTTATGTAATGGATGCCTGCTAAAAGAGGGATCAAGCTTATGAGAAGGAGGACTATTTGCAAAGGAAGGAAAGGAAGATATTGAAAATAGCTGGCTGAAGCCCAGGATGTATGATGTTTCAGAGCAATCTCAGGCCCTTTCTCCTCGCTTCCTCTATGAGATGGGAATATGTCTCATTATTTGCTATAATAAGGTCCATTGAAAGCCCTACATCCAGCAGAAGGTATAGCTCCTCCTTCAAAAGATTGAAGAAATTTATCTCCTCTTTAGGGACTATTAGAAGATCGAAGTCACTCTCTCCTTTAATAGCATAGCCCTTTACAATAGATCCGAACACGTAAGCTTCCTTGACCTTACCTTGGAGCTTACTCTTGAGCCTCTTTACTATGCAGTCTACATCCTTCAAGCTAAGTGACTCAGCGCCCATGCCCCAGCTTCCTCCTGAGCCTCTCTATGATACTCTCCATCAGTTCTAGATCTTCTCTTCTTATAGAGGGTACCGCTCCATAATCACCTCTCTCCCTCATACTCTGAGCCCTTGCTATACTGCTTATTAGGTCCCTATCTAGATCCAATTCATCCTTGAGAGCCCATAGCTTAGAAATCAGCCCGGAATGAGTTTTTGGAAGACTTTCTCCATACTTCAGGAGTAAAGCATAGCAGAGATGAAGAATGGCGTAATATCCCCTAGAAGCGGCATCCTCCATCAACCCTCTACTTTTTAGTAGCCTAAACGACTCATAAGCCTTCTCAGCTCTCTTCACATGGATCTCATACTCTTCCATCGTCCAATGAAATGTGGTAAATTAGAAAAACATTCGGTATCTGTTAGCCCTGCTTTACATTCTTTGATATTACTGCCGATTTAACTTGCCGTGAGTTCTCTATCTGATACAGATCACAGGTATGCTGAGAAGATTTATTATTCCGAGGCTTCAGGTAGTATTGTGACGATCAAGGAAGAGGAAACTGCAGAGAAGCATCCTGCTTCAAAAGATGATTTTCTTGCTAAACTCTTAAGTCTGGGGGAAGTCCCGCTGAAGGAAGGAGCTACGGATCTTATCTCACTTCTTGAGGATGTTGAGAGCATCTTAAGCTCAGAAGAGCTGACAGATCTGGAGAGGCAGGGCTTCATTTTGATAAGGGAGTACTTGAAGGAAGCTACCATTCTAGAACTCAGAAAGCTTCCTAGAGCATCCCTTACGAATAAGATAAGGGAGATAGCCTCCATTCTCAAAAATATTGATAATTTAAGGGGAAAGGGAATTCAGATAATCTCTCTGGGAGATTTGACCGTCGTAGGTGAGATCGATGGGAGACCGATCTATTCAATCAGGCAGGAGGATAAAAGAGATAGTTCTAATAGATAAGAACCCAAAGAAGGTCCTCGTTGAGCGAAGGAGAGAGCTGGAGATTCACTACTTTTACTGGGATCTGGATCTCTACAAGCCATTCGATTATGAGCCGGTAACTGTACTGGAATCATTTGTTCTCTCTCGGTATCATTGGAAGGGCCTAGTGCTGTGGAACGCTCCCCTCAAGCGTGAGAATAAACCGCTTATCAGCTTCTTCATTGGAGTTCACACTCCCTTGGTTGCCTCGCGCTGCTCGCGATCGCGCGCGCAGTTTACTTAAGATTATATTACCATAAACTAAGTTATACGTAAAAAGTTATAATTCTCTATAATCGGCCTAAGGCATGCGATCTGATTAATGGGTAAAGAAAGGAGTTATTGTGAATTAAGGTCTTAGGGGAGGGGGTAGGAGTGCTAAACGAAATGATTTTAGGAGGAGCTGGCACCTTAGCTGCCGCTTATCTGATATTCTTGAGAAGGATGTCTACCAGAGCTGTGATGGAGAAGATAAGGGGATGAGACCGGGTGCTATAGAAAGCTACGAACAAGAGGAAGCCCTTAGAACACTATCTGCTGTCCTGATAGCTACACTACGCATCAAGGAATACTCTTCAATCTGGTGCTCAAGCCGATTTCCACAAAGAGACTAGGAGCCCTGAGAAGATCACTAGTAACCGTTAGATACCTGCTTAGAAGGATAAGAAGCTGAAAAATAAAGATAGCTAAGGATAAACAGTAGTTAGTTAATTAGCTTCCAGTCTTCCTCTTCTGCTTCATTTCCTTTATGACTTCTATTATCGCCGGGATTACTTCCTTATAATTGCCTACTATTCCATAGTCAGCACTCTCAAATATTGGGGCATTAGGATCTATATTTATGGCTATGACCCTCCTGGCCTCTCTTATGCCGAATACGTGCTGAGCAGCTCCACTTATTGCCACAGCGAAGTATACATTCGGCTTGACAGCTTTTCCTGTCTGTCCAACCTGATGGTTATGATCTATCCATCCAGCATCTACGACCTTCCTTGAGCCAGCTATCACTCCTCCTAAGAGATCTGCTAATTCCTTAAGAAGCTTAAATCCGTCCTCAGATCCAAGACCTTTTCCTCCAGAAACTATTATCTCAGCCTTTTCTATCGGGATCTCTTCCTTTTTCTTTATTGGGATGCGTCCAACAAGCCTGATTCCTTTCGGTTCGGGAACATCTACCTCCTCTTTTACTATCTCACCCTTCCTTTTCTCATCTCTCTGTGGGGTTGAGAAGATGTTAGGCCTGACAGACCCCATAACAGGTCTTCTAGTCTTGGTAACTATGTGAGCGAGCATGTAGCCGCCGAAAGGAGGTCTTATGAGGACGACCTCTTTGCTTTTTGGATCTATATCCATCGAAGTTAGGTCAGCGGTTATACCAGTCCTGAACATGTTAGCTATATATGGAGCCATTTCCCTTCCCTTTAGGGTTGCTGGGATCAGCAAAACCTCCGGTTTATATTTCTCCGCTAGCTTGCGGATAGCCATCCCATAAGTTGAAGGGTAATAAATAGCGAGCTTCTCATCATCCACGACGAATACTTTATCAGCTCCATAGTAGATGAGCTCCTCAGCTAGCTCTTTTATTTTATACCCAACTAATGCTACACCTATATATGTTCCCAGCTTATCTGCTAGTTCCTTGGCTGCTCCAATCAGCTGCAGAGATGCTTCATTTATCTCTCCTTCTTCAACTAGAGCGCCAACCCATACCCCCTTATATTCGTCAAGCTTTATCTCGGGCCATTCGCTGCATATCATTAGGATCACCTCTAATCCAATCAGAATCATCAGATCTCTATCAGGCCCTCCTCCAGTAGCTTCTTCACGAGCCATCTAGCTGCTTTCTTCACATCATTTCCCTTAAATACCTCATTCTTCCTAAGAACCTTTGGGATCATCTCTATCTTTGCTAGAGCTGTTGGAGATCCCTTAAGGCCTATGCAGTTCTTCTCTAATCCGAGAATCTCATTGCTCCATGTCTCTATTGGGCTTTCAAGTTTCACTCTTAACTTGTTATATATACTTACCCTCCTCGGGTTAAGGGAGTGCATGGCTACCGATATTAGAGCTGGAAGCTCTAGTTCATATGTCTCATAGGCATTCTCCAATGCTCTCTTTACTCTGATTATATTCCTATCCTCTATATATCTCGCCTCCGTGACATAATAGATATAAGGTATCTTGAGCCACGAGGCAACTTGGGCGCCTATGTGTGCGGTTGAGGAGTCTATCGTCTCTTGACCGAACACTATAAGGTTGTAATCTAACCTCTCCATAGTCTTCGCTAGGGCATAGGATGTAGCTAATGTATCAGCGCCGGCAAATGCTCTATCGGAGACAAGTATTCCACGATCGGCGCCCATCCCTATTACATGCTCCAGGCCAGCAATCGCTGATGGGGGAGACATCGTTATCACCGTGACAGTTCCTCCATATTCATTCTTCAATCTCAGAGCCATCTCAACGGCCACAAGATCATGCGGATTTACGATGCTTGATATTCCTTCTCTTATGAGAGTTCCTGTCCTCGGATCTATGTTCACTAATGTTGTATTTGGAACCCACTTTATACCAACCACTATGTTGAGCATAAAATCACCTCAGCTGAACCTGTAATGGATTCCTCTCCCACTAACTGGATAATTCCATGTGATCGCATTTTCCGGGCATATTACCCTGCAAGTGCCGCATTCGAGGCATCCTTCATAGCTGAATAAGACTTCATTCCCGACGAGAGTATAGCACTGGGCAGGGCATAGATAGAGACAGGGCTTATTCTTGCATTTCCTACACTTCTCACTGTCCACCCTTATGTGCGGCTCATAATCGACATCCCATATATCATTATTCAATATATCATCGACTTTCATTGGTTTCTCCTTCTTAACTCTCTCATCCTTTGCAACACTCATATACTCCTACTCACCTCGTAAAGATCTCTAATAAGGGTAAACCATCCAATTCTTCCTTTATTTGCCTCTTTAAATGCATCCATGATCTTGGGAGTCTCATACTTGGCATGAAATATCTTATCTGCTATGGCGTTTATCAGATAAGGGTAGAAGTCATATAATCTTTCATTCTTCCTCATTTTAGGAGCGTTCTTGAATTTCCTAAGCTCCCTTAGGATAAAACTCTTCTCTAACAGTTCTTGGTAAATTGACAGATTCTCAGCGGACATACCTCCCAAGGAGTGAGCCTTCTCTACTGCTTGAGCTGCCAAATAACCCGAATATGATGCAAAATCAACTCCCCTAAAATTGTAGCCTAGGTTGAGGAGCAAGCCAGCTGCATCTCCGGCCACCAAGAAGCCATCCCCGTAAAGCCTGTGCGGTATCGCTGGCCAAACATATTCAGGTACTAGATGGGCAGAATACTCCATTATCCTACCTTCCCTGAAGTACTTCTCCAAGAGAGGATGGAGTCTGAGCCTCTCCACATACCGAGATATATGCTCCTTCATTCTCTCCATGGCGCTGCCCAGCATCACCACTATTCCCAAGCTTATCGAATCCTTATTTGTGTAGAGAAAGGCCCCTCCAGGTAGCCCCTCCATTATATCTCCTATAAGGAGCCATGCTATTCCCTCCCCACTTCCCAGGCCGAAGTTCTTCTCTATATCCTCCTTCGAGAGTTTTATTACTTCCTTTACTCCCAAACCAGCATAGTTTGGGGTTATTCTGGGAATCAGGCCTGCTCTTTCCAATAGAAGTCTATTTATTCCTTCCGCATCGATCACCACATCAGAGAATACTTCCTCATTACCAACCCTGATTCCCTTAACTCTTCCATCCTTCACAATAAAGTTATCAACCGTTATCTCTGTGAGAACTATCCCTCCAGCTTCCTCCACCTGCTTGGCCATCCAATTACTAAGCTCTGTGAGATAGGTAGTAAAGCTAACATTCTTTTTCCCCTCGAACTCTAAGGAAGTCATCTTTTCGCCGCTCACCATGGAGATTCTCTCCTTAGTGACCCACCTATGTATTGGGGCAGATTTATTGAGATTAGGGAACACCTCTCTAATAGGATCCGCGTAGACTCGTCCCCCAAACATGTTTTTGGAACCAGGCGTTCTACCTCTCTCGACAACTAATACCTTGAATCCCTTCCTCGCTAACGTATAAGCGGCTGAAGATCCAGCAGGCCCAGCTCCGACTACTATGGCATCGAATATATAGCCTGCCCCCTTCAATTGTGATATCACCTTTCCCAGCTTATCACATGCATGTTTGTTATATAATTTTATCCAGCTTCTAATACCTCCTTTTATTTCAGATGAAAGGCATTCATGGATAAAACATTTCTTAGCTAATCTATGAGCTCATTATAATAAAATGAAGTCTAAATATGATTATCTAAAGATAGTAGCTGACCAGTTTAGTGTTCCTCTAAAGGGAGCAATTAACCTAGCCAAAGAGATATCATCGAGAGGAGGGGTGGAATTAAAGCTAGTTCTGGACCAATAGATAACTTCCTTCTCCTTTCCTCAGCTAACTCAAGATTGATGAGTTGATAATTAAGGAGGCTAGTAAGTTCAAACTAGATGATCATTGATGCAGTGATTATCATTAAGGCACCTAAGCTTCCTGTCAAGCCTAAAGGCTCTCCCATGAGCAGGCCTATCATCAGAGCTACGAAGGGCTCTAGTGTTGATATAACACTTGCTGTACTCGCTTCTATTACCTTAAGACCTTTAGCTTGCAAAATATAAGGTATAACTGCTGTGAAAATACCTAGATATACTATAGAGGCTAGAGAGACTAGAGTAACTCTTAGGGAGAAGAAAGGCAGAAGCTCTAGAGATGTCCATATTAAGGGGGAGGCACCCACTTTTACGGGATCATAACCGTATAGCATGAGCTTCCTTACATAGATTATCATGCCTGCATAGAAAAAGGCTGACATGAGGCCTAGGAGTATACCTAGTGGGTTAGGGCTAAACAGCCCTTCCTTGAACTGGGTTAAGATGACCCCAAAAGTCGCTAAGATAGCTGCTATCAGTTTTTTAATCGTAATTCTCTCCCTCAGCAGTAGAGGAGATAGTAGGGTTACTATTGTTGGTGCTAGATAGAGCAGAGCCGCAGCTATTCCTATACCTGAATATTTGATGCTGTAGATGTAGCTGAAGTAGAGGGGACCGACCAAGAGCAAACCCATCTTGGCCATCCTCAAGTCCAAAAAACTAGATTTGATTAGAGGTAGACCTATCATGAAACCTATTAAAGCCCTGAAAAATGCTATGGATCCGGGGGTCATTCTATCCAGCATAGCAAGGCTGGCAACTAAGCCTAATGTTCCCCATAGAGAAGCTGCGGTCGTTATGTATACCTTGCCCAAAAATCTGTCTCTCATTTCCCGACACTCAGAGAGCATATTTAATATATCTGCCTGATTGGATATACCGATTAATAAGGTTTTATATCAGAAAAAGCTGAAAAACTACTAATTATCAACGCTGGCGGATCTACCCAGAGAATTTGGTGAGACAATCTCTTGGATGAGAATAAAGAGATAGGGGTCATAAGGTTGGCTATGAGGAACTTTTTAGTCAGTAGATAACTTCCTATCTATCAGGTAGGTAGTAGAGGGATATAGGGAAATTCTCGAGATATTGAGCAAGCCTTCAAGGTGCTTAGAAGTCAAGAGAGGAATTAACATATCCTTAGAAATAAATATAAGTAATAAAGAAGTTCCTAATTATCTAGATGAAGTGCTAGAATATAGATCTATTACTAAAAAGACGTATTATATGAGATAGCTGATCCACTCTTGGCGGAAGCTGCCAGAAGGGACTATGCTAGGCAGCAATTCTTATACCTTTTTGTTTTTAATTTACTATATGTCATCAATGGATTCATTTTCTATAACAATATTAACAAAAATGTAGAGTTGAGGCTCTTAAACTAAGAAAATTTCAATGAAGGAAAAATAGCAGTCACATCCTGCGATAATGCTTTTAAGTTATCGGTATGAATTACATCATAAGATGATTTGTTATGAATGCAGGGGGATATATAGGTAAGATTTTAAGGACAGATCTATCCACTGGATCAATCAAGGTCGAGCCAACATCCGAGGAGATCGCCAAGAGATATATAGGAGGAAAGGGATACGCAGTCTATCTTCTTTACCAATACCTCAAGGAGTATATATCAAAAGGGATTGCTCCCAGGGATATAAATCCGTTAGGACCAGAGAATGTTCTGGTACTGGCAACAGGTCCTGGTACTGGCATTCCAGGCTTTCCATCCCCAGGCAGGTACCATGCCATGGCCCTGAGAGCCCCTCTAACAGGGTCAATAGGGAGCGGTAATTCTGGAGGAGAGTGGGGGACCTACCTCAAGATGGCTGGCTATGATGCTATCATACTAGAAGGTGCATCTGAAGAGCCTGTTTATCTCTCCATAGTAGATGGAGAAGCTGAACTCAAGGGAGCGAAGGATCTATGGGGCGGGAATACTTTTATTACGGATAAAGTGCTTAAGAGAAGAATAGGAAGGAGGAACGCTAGTGTTCTCTGTATAGGGCCAGCGGGAGAGAATCTAACTTATTTTGCCAGTATTATAAATGATGAGCACAGATCCGCTGGTAGAGGTGGGCTAGGAGCAGTCATGGGATCCAAGAAGCTCAAGGGTATTGTGGTATCTGGTACTCAGAGATTACCAATAGCGAACAGGGAGAAGTATCAAGAAGCTTCTAAGAAAGCTTTGGATATGATGAAGAAGAACTCTGTGACTGGGGAGGGCTTATCTAAATATGGAACAGCCATCTTAGTAAATATAATAAATCAGGCTGGGATGCTCCCCTACAAGAATTGGCAGACTGGCGTTAACCCCAATGCAGATAAGATAAGTGGTGAATACCTAGAAGCCAATTATCTCATAAGGAATAGGGCATGTTGGGGATGCACTTCGGCATGTGGAAGGGTGACGAAAGTTGAATCAGGGCCATATCAGGTCCTATACAGTGAGGGCCCAGAATATGAGTCTATATGGGCTCTAGGAAGTTCCACTGCTGTAAATAACTTGGAAGCCATAATAAAGGCCAATCATTATTGTGATGAATTCGGCTTGGATACCATATCAATGGGATCTACGATAGCTGCTGCTATGGAGCTGAATGAGAAGGGTTACATACCGAAAGAGGACTTGGAAGGACTGGACCTCAGATTTGGTAACGCTGCAGCTCTAGTTGAGGCTGTATGGCGCACTGCCCACAAG
>WALU01000016.1 GCA_015522685.1 Thermoproteota archaeon
AACCTAACAAGAATCACTCACATATATTCCAAAGAAGGAACATACGCAGTTAAAGTGAGAGTGCAGGATAACAAGGGAGCTTTCTCGGATTATGCAACAGAAGATATATTTGTTAGTCTGGAGAGTAAGCCTAAGCCCAAGAATAAGCCTCCAGTGATTTATTCGGTTAAGTACACTCCAAAAGAGCCCAGCGTGGGTAGCACAGTATATTTCAGAGCTACAGCTATGGATCCAGAAGGAGACAGGATATCATTTGAGTGGAATTTCGGTGATGGTACTATCCAGGAAGGAGGTGCTCAAGTATCTCATATCTATAAAAAAGAAGGTGCTTTTACAGTGAAGATCAGAGCAATAGATTCTAAAGGAACTTCTCCTCCATATTATACCCTAAGTATAGCAGTTAAGGGAAACAAGAGTCCTCAAGCATCCATAATCGAAGTAAGGACACTAGATAATAAGACATTTATCTTCCAAGGAATGGGGGTAGATCCAGATGGTCAAGTAGTAGCTTACTATTGGGACTTTGGTGATGGAAAAGAGATAAGTGGATCACTCAAGGGTAATTCCATCCCTCATAATCCTCTGAATCATACCTATACAAAGAGCGGAAACTATACTGTCAAGTTTAAGGTAAAGGATGATAAGGGCGCATGGTCTTCTTGGGTTTCTAAAGAGGTTAGAGTTCTGGTACCAGAAAAAGTCAATTCTGCTAATTTGGGTGGGTTAAATTACAGCGATATTGGTATAGCTATTGGTATTGGAATGTCTATAGTCTTAGCTGCTGGATACATGGCATACAGAGAGTCTAAAGGCAACGCGTTCATAGAGAGATCTAAAAGAAGGAAGAGATTTGTAGTTAAAAGGCCTAAATACGAAAAGAGCAGCAGAAGTAAGTTAAATAACATGAGGAAAGAGAGAAAGAAAAGGCCGTGGCCCTAACTCAATATAAATCTTTTATTCTCATCTTTTCTTCCTATACTCCTTTACTAACTGTACTATCTTCCTAAAAGAGGGATGATCAGAACTGCCGATCATACTATATATCGCAAACTCTGATGTCACTATCTTTACTTCTTCCTTCGAAAGGCTATTAAGAGCTACTTCCTTATCTTCCATAAAAGCGGATTCTGTTGCATCATATATCAAGTAGACATTGAAACCATAAGAGAGTGCGCTCAGAGCTGTTTGCATCACGCATATATGTGTCTCTATCCCGCTTAGGAGAACTTGTTTCCTGCCTAGGCCTAATAAGTATTCCTCTACCTTACCTTCTCTTAACGCATCAAAGGATCTCTTAGGAAACTTAATGTCATAATATACTTCTATCTCCTTTAATGTCCCTCCTAGATTCCTAGGTACCTGCTCTGTTCCGATTATCGGTACTCCTAACTCCTTTAAAGATTTTTCAAGGAATATTATGGATTGAGCAACCTTATCGAATTCATGTATAGCGTTTCTGAAGTTCTCCTGCATATCGATCACTAATAAAACAGCATTAGAAGGATCTATCTTCATGGTAATATTGCTTCTATGCATATGAAATTCGGAGAGACTTTATCTATTAATGTATGACATTCCCTCATTGGAAGCATATTAAGAGAGGTGAGAAGCTTTAGTACATCCTCTCTCATAAGGAAATTAGCTTTTGAATAAATAGGATCGCCTCTAACCCCTCTACGTGTATATTCGCTGCCTAACGGTGATCCACGTGGAATGAAACAAAGATACAGCCTACCTCTCCTACGAAGAACTCTCTTTACCTCCTTTAAAGCCTTAAGAGGATTATTAACAAAGCATAAAGTTACTACTATCAGTAGACACTTAAACGATGAATCTATAAAGGGCAGTTCCTCAGCCATGCCTCGAACAACCTCTATACCCCTTCTTCGAGCAATTAAGAGGGGAGAAAAAGCTGCATCTAACCCTATTTCTATATTAAGTGGGCCAGCAAATCTTCCAGTACCTACCCCCACTTCCAAACAAGGAGATTCTTTATTTCCTCCTATTAGCGAGCTTATACAAGAAAGTTCCATCTGATATATCTTTGAATTTCTATCATACCAGCTGTCATACTCCTCTGCCATTCCTTCAAAAATCTTCCAACTCATGGTGTAGCAAGCACCTCAGTAAATCTCTAACCTCATCCTTATCAGATAACCTATAGATTCTAACCCTCCCTAACTTAATTTCTTCAATTATACCAGCCCTTCTAAGGGCCTCTAAATTATTTTCAGCTGAACTGTAAGAAAGATTAAGATTACGCGCTATTCTACTTATATTTATGCTCTTTGATTTCCAAAGAAGCTTGATTATCCTCAATCTAGCTTTACTAGAGAATGCTTCAACTAGAAAATCTTCCCAATTCAGTAGAATCACCTAAGGTATGATCTCAGTGGTATTGTCATAGGGGGGATAGTAGAGTTCCTTCTTATTGATTATACCCTTCTCTATGAGTTTCTTAACCTTCTCTTCTGCCTTCAGGATATACCTTATAGTCTCTTTTGTTACATAACAGACCTCTTGAAATCCTTCTTCTCCCCAAAGTCTCTCCTTGTATGCATAGAGACATCTTCCACCACAGTATTTGAAGTACTTACAACTCGTACAAGGCTCTCCTATCTCAACATGCCGTAATGATTGATCTGCCAAGTTACCTACATAGGCCCATGGACTGTCAACTGCTATAGGACAAGCTATAATCTTACCATTGGGAAGAACCGTAAAGGTATCCTTTCCTGCTCCGCATGGGGGACTTCTCCATTCCCCAAAGAGTGCTACCTTCATTATACCCAAGAAAGGCACAATACCCAGAACACAGCCTTTTTCCATCTCTTTCGCCCATAGAGAAACAAGTTTCTCTATACCAGGTAAATATGAATCTCTTGCCCATCTCATGAAATTCCAATGTTCTGTCCATATCACATTAAGCTGCCAATGTACATGGTCAAATAGCCCTAAATTCAGTAAATGCGTGACATCTTGATAAACATCGCTCAGATACCAAAGGGTCATTCTCGCAATAAGATCACCCTTATATTCTGCAGATCTAAGCATTTTTGCTGTTTTTAATACCGTCTTGTATACCCCTCCTCCTCTATAATGATCATTTACATTCTCCCTCCCATCTATTGATAGTAATATAGAATCAAATCTTGACCAATAATCCAGAGGAAGATTTCTAAAGAGAGTTCCATTTGTCTGTATTATATAACGTCTATTATCACCAAGTTTATCCATGATTTTCATTATTAAACCTGGATTAAGTAGGGGCTCTCCTCCATAAAAGGCAACATCTGCTCTTAACTTCCTAATGAAATTGATGAGCATATCTAGATCGTAAGTTTCCCTTGCAGGTACTATTGCTGAGGGAAAACTTCCACCACAATATGAACAATTGAGATTGCAGAGGCCTGTAGTTGTTACTATTACGAGAGTCATCTTGCAACCATTTTTCCCACTAAAGCTTCATTAAAATAATTTCTGAGTAAAAGTGAACTATAAATCTTCTCTTTTTATAAAAAGCTTTGCTTTATACAAACTTCAATATAATCTTACTTAAAGGAATCTTTTATCGAAATAAAATATAAATATTAATTTAATATAGAAGGATAATTAACTATATGAAATTATTCTGTAGTAACATTTAAATATGGCTTTTTGAAAAATATATACATGAAGAGGTAAAAGAGTGAGAACATGGTCCTTGGGGGGGGGATCAGACCTTAGTCTCCTCTTGAGGTAATCTTACCTCTCCTCAATTAGCTTCTTCTAGATCCTATGGAATGATTTATCAATTTTCTTGATGATCTCTCCCAGGTGATCTCATGAGTTACCTCAAAGTTTCTAAATATAATAAGCTTCCAATGGATCTACAGCCAATTGAAATAGTGGAGAGAAAAGGGAGAGGGCATCCAGACACCATCACAGATGGTATAATGGAAAGAGTAGCCTTAGAACTCAATAAAGAGTATCTTAGGAAATTCGGTGGGATACTTCATTACAATGCTGATAAATCACTCCTTGCAGCTGGTGCTACTAAGCCTCAATTTGGAGGTGGTAAGGTATTGGAACCAATGCTTATAGTGTTTGGCGATAGAGCAACAACCTCCTTCGCTGGTGAAACCATAAATCTCGAGAACATTGTAGTAAATGCTGCAAAAGGATGGATAAGAGATAATCTGAGGTTTGTAAACCCAGATGAACATGTAAAATATCAAATAGAGCTCAAGCATGGAAGTGCTGAATTAACCGACATTTTCAGAAGAGAGAAAGGCCTTATGGGAGCTAATGATACATCCGCGGCTGTAGGATATGCGCCTCTATCAAGAACCGAAAGAATTGTTCTAGAGACAGAGAAATTCCTGAATTCCCATGGACTCAAGAAAGATTTTAAAGAGACAGGAGAAGATATCAAGGTTATGGGAAGCAGAAGTAATAATCACTTAGACCTAACCATAGCCCTAGCTTTTGTAGATCGCTTTATTTCGAATGAATCTGAATACTTTAGAAGTAAACAGGAGGTTCTTGAGAGATTAACTTCCTTTTTGAATGATAAATTTTCGAATGATTTTGAGAAAATTGATGTACACGTGAATACTCTTGATGCTAGAGGTAGGGGAGTCCAAGGAGTCTATCTGACCGTATTAGGCACCTCAGCTGAAGGTGGGGACTCGGGTCAGGTGGGAAGAGGAAATGGGGTGAATGGAGTAATCCCATTGATGAGGCCACGTAGTTCAGAAGCGGCAGCGGGTAAGAATCCGGTAAGTCATGTAGGTAAAATATACAATGCATATACCCATGAGATAGCAAAGAGGATAGTAGACGAGGTAGGTGAAGTCCAAGAAGTCTATGTGTGGCTTCTAAGCAAGATAGGATGGCCCATAGATAAGCCAGCTTTAGCGGCAGCAGAGGTTTACACAAGAGCTGATTTCTCTGAAATAAAGAAACAGGTAGAAGAGATAATAGGAGCAGAACTGGAGAATATGAGGGATTTTGTTAGTAGGTTGATAGATGGCATGGTAAAGGTTTACTGATCCTTAAGGGCGAGGAATGTGAGATAGATAGATCTGACCCTCTCCTCCAATATATCTTCAACTTTTTCTCTGAGATATCTCGTAGATCTCTGCCAATTCCAGCCTTTTTCCTCCTCTACTCGAATCATAGACCTCTTAGCCCTTACAATAGCTTCCTTCAATGGTCTATTCATTTCCCACATACTTCGAGAGATCTCCTCTAAGGAAATTGGAGATATCCCCAAAAAACTCTCCACAATTGGCATCAGTTCGACCATTTTTCCTTCGGATTTCAGACCTTGAATGACGTAAATGAGAGCTTTCTGACCCAATAGACTGAGGTCTCTTAGTAAAGATTCAAAATCCCAGCAAACCAAGGTAAATCCAGAATTAACAGCATTTTCTATGATCTTTAGATCGAAGCCCTCAGCTTCATGAAACTCCTTTGAAATAGTCTTTGTTATCACATTTTCTCCATCATAAAGAGAAATTAATCCTAATACAATGGAATTAGAGAGAGGAACATCAGCAATATCTACGGATAGAATTTTATGATCCTTAGATGGCTTAGGAACTAAGAACCCCTTTCTCTTCAGTATCATAGGGATTCTCTGCCTCATCAGTATATATTCTACAGACCTTCTAGCAAATTTTTTCGCTAAATCCCATCTGAGGTCCGAAGTTACTAGCTTATAATGGGCTTGGCTATCTATTAGCATCATTAATATCTCTGAAAGATCATCAGGCTTGAAAGAGTCGATCTCTCTAGCTACCTCTACCCAATCTAGTTCTTTGATGAGTCCCGCTGCCTTCGGCTCATGAATCATCATGATCTTCTTATCTCCTATATTGGCGACATCATAGGCTAGAGCATCTATTGGAATGTTCATGGCTACTTTGAGCACTAGCAATAAGGTGGCTAGGCCTATTCTAAGCCATGCCAGATCTTCATTAGGCTTTAACTCAACAGAGAGCCCATAGGTATAATCTCTATATATCCCACCAGTAGGACCAATTACCGAGAGCGATTTACTTGCTCTAATGAAAAAAGTCTTACCTTTTATTGCAATTGGTCTTATCTTACCGGAGGTTATCCTCCAGTAAACCCTATTCGGAGTCTTCGTTCTTAAGCCAAATCCATCTGCCGGTGGATCAACAACACATAATACCTTACTTTCTAGCCTTCCTCTATAATAATCATCCACAAGATCGGCTCTTTCTCCCCAGTCGGTCTTAGTTTTTTCATATTCTTCTAAAACAAATGCTAATGGATCAAACGAATATATAGTAGAGTAGGAAAAGGGCTCTTCCAATATTCCCGTTATAATTCTTCCTCTTCTAAGGAAATCGGTTATTATTGAATCATTACTATAGTCAATGGATCCCGGCTGAAATCTCTCAACTAGATCACAGTGCCCTATATCCTCTAGATAGCGGAGGTTCTTCTTCTCCTTAAGGGCCCTCTTGAATCCATATGGAGGACCGAATTCGTAAAAGTTGAGACTATCCCATACCCTCTTTCCTCTCCTCGTTAATGATCCATGAGAAATAAGACCAAGCTCCTTAAGTAAGTTAATCTCCTCCTCAGTAAGCTGATCCCTCAATTTAGGGTGAATAAACTTGTAAAGTCCCTCGAAAAGTACTGAATATCTATTTTTAGGATTAGCGAGAGCTATCTCCGGTGGAAAGCTCAACCATCTCTTTATAGTACTGGTTCCCCTAAGAAGAAGCTCCCTATCCCACCTATAAAGAGGAAACACTACTGTCTCAGTCCAGCCCAGTTCCTCCTTCCTTCCTTTTCTCCCCTCTCTCTGCCTAAACTCCCTAATGCTTTCAGGCAATCCTAGGTGAACTACCCTAACTACAGTTCCTATATCTAAACCTTGGGAGAGAGTCCTTGGGCTTATCAATATCTTTATACCTCCTTTTCTGGCAGCTTCCTCTATCTCCTCCCTTTCTTCCTTTGAAACTAGGTGGTGATGTGATGCAACATTTTCTAATCCGAATTCAGTCTTTAATCGTCTTTTAAGGCTCTCTGCTGATCTTATTCCTCTAGTGAAGACTAAGGTAACTCCATCATCTTCAGAATAGTGACTTATTATCTCAGCCGGATCTAGCTCAGGTTGGGGTATATTAATCCCTGCAGATCGAAGAATTTCAACTATCCCATATATATGGCTCTCAAACTTCTTATAATTCTTAATAGCATCTCTTAAATCTTCTCCAATGGGAAGGCTAAGGAGCTCTTCCTTATGCTGCTGGACTATGTCCCATATCTTCCTGATGTTCTTCCCTAGTATCAGATATACATCGTTACGAACTCTGAACTGCCTTCCTCTTATTATCGCCGTTTCCCTACTATTTATAGAGGTTAAGCTACTTGCTAGGTCTTCAGGGTTGCCTAAGGTAGCTGTGAGTATAACAAACTGAGGAGATTTATCCATTAATAAGGGAATTATCCTTATCATGGATAGAAGCAGCGCTAACTCTCTTGGTCCATAAAAGTCGAATTCATCGATAACTAAGAGATCTACCTCCGCAAGGAAGTCAAATAAGTAGGATCCTTTAGTGGCTATTCTCTTCAAATCTGTCATTAAGAAGGCTGGATTCGTCACTAATAGGTCTAATTCAGAAATTTTTTCCTTGAGACGAGACCTACCTAGCTCCTTTATGAACTGGGTTCTCCTTCTTGCATCGATTACCCTAGATTTTAGATCTAGCGCCTTAGAATATTCTTCTAATCTCTTTATCTGATCACTAGCTAAAGCTAAGGTAGGATATATGACTAATATCTTCTTTCCCCTGGAGGCGTAAAAGAACCAAGCCTCTGTCTTCCCGCTCCCTGTGCCAGATATAAGGACTAGATTCTTACCCTCTTCAAGGGATTTCAATGCCTCGGCTTGATGAGAGTAAAGCTTCATGCGAGAGATCTCTGCAGCCTTCCCTGGACGAGAGGAGATGAATGGAGATAGCTTTCTAAAAGTTAGGTTTATCCTATCAGGCCTTGCTCCTTCCTCTAAATAATGGTAATACTCATAGCCTAATATCTCCAGTAAAGTAGAAGTGGACACTCGGACCAAGGGCTCTACCTTCTAGGTATTCTCACCTCTAGAATGCCGTTCCTGTAAGTGGCCTTCGTTCTTTTAGGATCTATATCAATAGAGAGATGTAATCTCTTCATAAACTCACCAGCCTTTATCGTTATATCTTTCCCCTTTACTCTAACGGAGATGTCATCTCTTCTCACGCCTGGAGCGTCCACCACTATTATTATTTCCTCATTCAGCTCAATAACATCTATCCCCTGCTCCTCTAGCTCCAAAGGAGCACCTCCCATCCCAACTCCAAATTCATCACCATTATTTAAGGGATAACCTGCTCCTATGCCGGGTTCATCCTTTGGAGGAGTATCATCATCCCAAGTAGTGACATCGCCATTTATGAATTTTGAGAGGTCATCATCCATCTTCTTAAGCAAATCAATCATATCCCTTACAAAGTGATCAAAAGGATCATCATAAGGCTTTCTTTTCTTGTCCTCGTCCAAGGGATCCCCCTCTTACTATGTAGAAAGGACTATTTAATCACTAACATGCTCTTCCTCATCTAATATCTCGGTCCTCGAAACATCTCCAGATTTACTAACTAGTATTGAATGGGTAGCAATATCCCTAAATCTAGCTGAATGAGTTACAATTATCATCTGAGGGATATCAAGGGAAGATATAGCCTCTATTAGAGCATTTATCCTCTCCTCGTCTAGGTAAATGGTTGGTTCATCTAAAACAAATGTTTCCACACTGGCCATAAGGTAGCGAGCAATTGCAAGTCGTAGAGCGAGGGTTAACGATATCCTCTCCCCACCACTCAATCTATCAAAAGAAAAAGTAGGTTTTCCTCTCCTCAAATGAGGGGTAAAATCATCATCAAGAGTTATAGAATCATAATCAAAATTGAAGGAGCTGAATATACTGTTCAATTCCCTCTCTATTGAGGGTCTAGCTTTCTCCCTTATTAGCGTCTGTATCCCTCTATCTCTACTAAAAACTTCTCTAATCTTAGCAAGTTTGGATCTAAAGTTACTCAGATTTTCTCTCTTAGCTCTCAGCTCCTTAAGCTGTTCTTTCTTACCTCTCAGCTGATTAGCTCTGGATTCCAGCTCCTCAATCTTACCAAGTATCTTGCTTTTTTCGGCTAAAATATTGTTAAATCTCTCTTCTAGTCTCTCTAACTCTTTTCTCAGGTTATACAGCCTACTGGGATCATAATTGAGGGAGGAAATCTCATCTTTTATGGATCTAATTTCCTTATCTATGCCATTAAAGTTCGCTTTCATCTTCTCTAGATCTCCTTTTATTGAATCTCTTGTAGATAGCAAGCCTCTCAGCTTTTGCACCTCTTTAAAAGCAGTGAGGGATTTGTTATACTCTTCATCTATAGATCCCTCACTTAAACCAATAGCCAATAGATCTTTCCTGATCTTTTTCTCCATATTCTTCAAGCTCTCTCTAAGGGAATCAATATTCTCCTCGCTTAACTCCTTTTTAATTTCCTCTATGATAGGTAAAAGACCCTCTTTCTTGGAAATTTTGCTCCTTATCTCATTTACCCGTTGTATTAATTCATCTAGACAGGCTAACTTATCTTTTAGTGGCTTGGTAAGGGAGCTTATTCTATTCACCTCTTTCTCAACCTTCTCCAACTCCTTGGCGCTGCTCTCCAGTTCCTCCTTTGACCTATGAGCTTCAGAGAGGTTGAAGTCTTTCAACTTGCTCAGTCTACTCTTCATCTCAGATATTCTACTAGCTAAAACTTCAATATCTTCCTTTGTGCTGTCATATTTCCCTTTCAGGGACTCTACTTCATTTAGTAATCTTCTCCTTAATCTTTCAATGGACTTTTTGTCCAGCTTGGAACCACAGAGGGGACATTTATTTATATCACCATTTAGATCTTCCAAATATCTCCTATTATGCTCTATTCTCTCATATAACTTGGATTTCTCATCTTTGAGAGAGGATAAGGAGAACTCCAATCCATTAATACTAGTTTCTAAAGATCTGATCTCTCCGGTTATGATGCGATCTATATCCTTGGATTCATCCAGCTCAAGACCTATCAAGCCAGACAATTCAGCTAGCGAGCTTCTGAACATATTTCTCTCCTCTATGATGTGTTCTCTGATCCGAGACGCTTTCTCCTCCAATATCTTTAGCTGCTCCTCTAATCTTATTAGCTCATCCTTTAGAGAGCTAAGCTCCCTGAACTTGATCTCTAAAGCTTCTCTCTCTTTTTTCAGGCTGCTAAGAGATGATATTCTCTTCTCATATGAGTTCAACTCATCTTTTCTCTTCTTCAAGTAGTTCAGTCTATCTCTGAGCCTCATGATCCTAGTTATCTTCTCTTTAACTCCAGAGATTATCTCATATTTGGAAGCTATAGCTTCCAAATCAGGTAGCTTGACGAGCACCTCTTCAATTCTAATAAGCTCCTTCCTCTTACTCTCAATCTCCTTAGCTAATTGACTTGCACTTACTGAAAGATTTTCTTCCTTAGCTTTCAAGCTCATATATCTTTTATCTAACTTATCCAGACTAGAAATTTCACTCTTAAGTGAATATATCTTAGAATTCAGCTCCTTCTCCTGTTTCTCTAGGATTCCTTTCTTCTCCTTTAGCCTCTCCAGTTCTTCTAGTAAGGAGGCTTCCTCCTTGAATACATCGCCAATTCCTTTCATTTCGCTTTCAATTGAATATAGCTTGGAGTCTAACCTACTGATTGCGTTCTTTAGCTCCTCCCATATACCTTCTAATGCTTCCATTCCCAGTAACCTGCCTATAAGCTCCTTCCTCTTGGCTGGCGCTTGCTCTAATAGATCAGCTATCTCTCCTTGCCTCACATATATAGCCTGAAGGAATGTCTCCCTTCCGACCCCTAAGAGGGCCTCTACTTGCTTCGATACTTTACTCTGATCCCTCTGAAGCAGTTTTCTTTGGTTCCCCAATAACTCATAGAGGAGAGCTGATGATCTGCCTTCTCTTTCCTTTTCCCTTACAATTAGGTAGTGATGGCCATTTAGCTCGAACTCTAGCTCGACCTTCAGTCCAGGAGATCCTGTTCTTATAATGCTTTCTTGATTCCTGACGCTCCTTGGGTATAATGCATAAGAGATCGCTTCTAGTATGGTCGTTTTACCAGCTCCATTTTCCCCTATTATTGCGTTTATTCCATCAGAAAATGTAAGTTCCGTTCCAGCATGAGAACCAAAATTGTGAAGGGAAATCCTCCTTATCCTCAATTCTCATTCCTCCTCGGATAGTTTAAGCACTTCCTTAACGAAGGTATCTCTTCTCTTTCCTTCCCTATACCATAAATCGAAAATCCGCAAGGAGAGTCTTTTCTCATCTTCATCCAACTTCATGGATCCTATGGCATTTCGAACTAGCTCCTCCACACTAATCCCCGCAATAATATCCTTCTCCTCCACATCGGCAGATTCTCTGAACTCTCTAACATTCACATGGAGGGACTTCTCCAATAAAGCTCTCCTAATCTCTATTGTAGGAAGGCCTGCCCTCAAATCGCCAGTTACTTGCACCTTACCTATAATAACAGGCTTCTCTTTGTAGCCGGATGCATTTTTTGAAAGTCTCTCTATCAATCCGTAAAGATCCTTTGTGTCTCCTATTTTCTCCGAAAAGGAAATGAAAGGCCTTGTCTTTAACTTGATTTCTCTTATACTAATTCCATCTCGATCTATGTCAACTGATAGTATATACTTTCCCTCTCTAACGTATGTAGATACTTCTCTAGTCTCTATAACTTCCGTGGATCCGGAATATGCAAATACTCTCCTCCCACTCCTCCTCACAACCTTGTTGTGATAGTGGCCCATGGCCGTGTAATCGAAGGAGCTCCTAGCTATATCAGAAAAGTCTACCTCTGGATAAATAGCCTTAATCATACCTTTAACTCCTTGGTGTATCATGAGAACAGAAGGACAGCTGCATAGATTCTTAGCTTTTTTATTTAGGTTTTCTACGGCATCAGCGACCCTTACTCCTCTACTCGCGTAAGGAATACCGGCTACAACTAAATCCCCAAATCTCTTCAATCTAGGACTCAGTCTAACAAAGAGATCTCCATACCCTATCCTGTTAAAGATTTTCTCTAAGTTAATGAGAGGAGAAGTAATCCTCTTCCTAACAGTATCTGCTCCTAGCTCGTGATTCCCCTCTATTATAGCTATGGGTACTCCTTCCTCCAAGACCTTCAGGAATCCTTCGAAAGCCCTAACGAAAGCCCTTGGATGAGGTCTATAGCTATCGAATAGGTCACCTGTGTGCACTATTAAGTCAGGCTTCTCGCTTAAAGCTAGATCTATTGCTTGATTAAATGCTCTATACAGATCTTCCTCCCTTTCAGCTAGATGAAACTGAGCCTTTCCCAAATGATTATCTGATATATGTATGATCTTCATTTTAGTCGCCTATAGAGCTATAATACTCATCTGGAGTGGCACTAAGCCTCTTTCTCAATCCCTCTCTCCACATCTCATATGCTTTCAAGCTTTCTCCTCCTCTTTTTCCTTTAAAGAAGCGAACTTTTACTAAGGCAGGGATCTTCACCATGGGTCCTACAACGATAGCCTCACCAACGTTGAGAGAGGGAAGATAAGAGATCATTTCTTCGCTTAGAAACTCCGTTGCTCTTCTTATGTAAGCCTGGTCATCAGGTTCAACCACACGGAGGATTATCTTATTTACCATTTGTGAGAGTACATCTGAGTTAAGACGCTTAGGTCTCTGGCTAACCAAGCAAAGTCCTACTCCAAATTTCCTTCCTTCTTTTGCTATAGAGCTTGCTGCTTGGGACGTGTAAGTATACTCTACTGAAGGGATGAGTGTATGAGCCTCCTCCAGCACAGCCAATACCGGTGTGGGAAAATCAAGGTAACCTCTACCAATTATTTTAGCTTTTGCTCTGTAGAGAATGGTATAAAGAGTTTTTCCCACTACCACATCTGTAAGATCCGAATCTAATTGGCCTAAATCTACTATCAGTAATTTTCCATAATTAAGATGATCTACTGGCTCACCGGCGGCCGGTTTTAGCACTCTATCATACTTTGTCCTAATGAAGTCAACTTTGGCTAGAAGGCTTTCTATGCTTCCCCTATCATTAGATGAAAATTTAAGGAGATACGGATCATCCTCATTATTCTTCTCTTTCATAAGGGAAAGCTTAACTAATGCATGTATTCCGGCGAGCAGATCATCTCTATCTGCTCTTAGCTCAGCTTTATCCAAATATTCTCCGAGCTTCTCCCTAATGAGGAGTTCCTTAGCGGTTCTAAATGCAGCTTTTAGGTAAATAAATTGCTTTGGAGCATTATCATATGTTATCTTCATGAGCTTTCCTAATTCCTCTACTGACAGGGTGTTAGGATCCAGAATAGGATCTATAGTCTCTATTTCACAGTGGGGGCAGTCTAAAGTCATGCCGGCATATTCAGAGTGAACATCAAATAGAATGGCGACACCTCCCATTCTAATAATCTCATATAGAATTACAGCTACGGAGTTGGATTTTCCTCCACCTGTAACCGCAAGTATGGCGAGATGCCTAGAAATGAGTTCATTTGGATCTAGATGGATAGTAACGTCTTCTCTAGTTAGGAGGTTCCCCAATTTTATTCCCTCTTTATCAGGAGGGGGAGCGAATATCTGCCGAAGCAGCTCTGCCGGGGCTCTTTTTACTAGAGCGCCCGTAGGCGGTGGTGCTCTAGGCAATCCAGCAAGCTTTTTACTCTTAAGCTTACCTATCATCCTTATCGTGGCTTTTAACCAATCAGATGGAGAGCCAACTACCTCGAGAATTGTGTCATAGTAATTAGCTTGAAGGAGATCACTTCTAGCTAATTCAAGGGCTCCTCTTACCACGTTACTAATCATCCCTAAGAGATCAGTTTCATCTCCTTCTACTACAACATAATCTCCCACTTTAGGAACGACTCCCTGATAAGAGATCATATCAGCTTGAACAGGAGTAGAATTAGGTGCTATTCTCCCCAAAACATCATTCTCCAAGGATCTCCCTCCCACTTATCTCCACTATCTTAAGATTTCTTGCTAAATGAAGCATCATCTCCTTACTTATCTTCGTCATTTCATGAACCACCCTTAAGTGGTAGGGATACCCCCTCACAGAGTATCTAGCAAGGGAGCTGAGTAACATAGCTACCTCCTCATAATTTAAGCTCCCTACAATCTCTACCCTGAGTGGGTTAGCGTTCTTCTCTAACCTCACATAAGTGAGTGTTATTGGATAGCTATCTCCTATGCCAGAAAACTCCGGGAAGGTTAATTGAGTCACCTTTGGTAATAAAAAGCCTCTTTGATTAGAGTATCTTCTAATGATCTCTAAATCCGGCGTCCTATCGTCGAAATAGGAACTACTGCTTGATCTCTTAGCTATAGCTATTATGATTGTTCTTCCTCCCTTAAGTAATTTGTTCAAACTCAGTAGTTTCTCATATCCTTCTATAAAGGCCTTGGCTCGCATGATCTCATCCTTCTTAGGGCTTCTCCTTAGCTCTTCCTCAAGTATGGATCCTACGATTGATCCTATAAGGTCCGATACCTCAGCTTGGTGGGTGATGGAAGATAGGCCATCGGTAAGGTCGTACTTCAATTGATTCATCACCTCTTCTAGAATCCTTCTCATGTGATAAGGAACCCTCTGACCATAGGGAGTTGATAATCCTCTATTAATAGAGGCTATGAAAGAACCATCCATGAGAAGGATCTCAGAACCTAGATCTAGGGACTTCAGGCCCATTTTAACTTCCATCGTTTCTCTGCAAAACGAAATTCTCTCCTTGAGATAATAGTCTTCAAGTACTCCTATCTGGTACTTTCTGGCCCTCACAGCTTCCTCATCTTTAAAGAAGAGGGATGCTGATGTTATGAACAGTACCTGCCCTAGTGTAAGATAATCGCTGTTATTGCTTCCATCTACCGCCGCTATCTTAGAGTATTCCGGCTCAGGTAACTCGGATATCCAGTTCCTCCGTAACATGGATATGGAGACTCTTTCTTTAATGTCATCATCTGTAGCTAGAAAAGAAGCTACATAGCTTTTAGCCCTCACAACAGCTTCCTCAATGGATTCAAATGGTAATTCAGGCATCAGGTGCATTCATTTATAATGGTGTGTACTAGATTTTAACGTGTTCCTGTTGATAATTGGGGATAACTTGACAGACTTAGATATATTCTTCAAGCCTAAATCTGTAGCTGTAATAGGAGCTTCTAGAAATCCAGAAAGAGTGGGGCACATTATCTTAAAGAGAATGATAGAAATAGAATATCCTGGCAAGTTATATCCCGTTAATCCAAAAGCAGAGAAGATATTAGGGATTAAATGTTATTCTAGCGTTGAGGAAATACCGGATGAGATATATCTCGCTGTAATCGCATTGAGAGCAGATCTAACGCCTTCAGCATTAGAGGAATCGGCTAAGAAAGGCGCTAAAGGTGCAATAGTTATATCGGGAGGTTTCTCCGAGATAGGAAACTATGGACTAGAGGCTCAACTGCTGTCGATTGCTAAAAAGTATGGGATTAGAATCATTGGACCTAACTGCTTAGGTGTTTTCGATCCTAAGAATAAGATAGATACTCTCTTCTTGCCTAAGGAGGTTATACCAAGACCTAGAGCCGGAGAGGTATCCATAATAACGCAAAGTGGCAGTTTAGGCAGTACTCTCCTAACGATGATAAGAAAAGAGGGCAGAGGACTGAGCAAATTCATAAGCTATGGTAACAGGATCGATGTTGATGAAGGAGACTTGGTAAGCTATCTGTCGGAGGATAATGACACGAAGGTCATAGCTGCTTATATAGAAGGGGTCATAGATGGCCGAAAATTCATGGACACCATAAGATCTGCCTCAGCCAAGAAACCCGTAGTTGTTCTTAAAGGTGGAAGAACTGCTTCAGGAGATAGAGCTGTTAAAAGTCATACCGGATCCCTTGCTGGTAGAAGTGATATATTTGAGGCGGCTGTCAAGCAGAGCAGGGGTATAATAGTCGGCACTCTCGATGAGTTCATGGATGTGCCGGCTGCTCTTTCTACACAGCCACCTATGTATGGAGATAAGGTAGCTGTTCTAACTAACGGAGGAGGTTTCGGTATACTTGCTGTGGATGCCCTCGAAATGAGGGGCTTTAAAGTGACTCCTCCTTCATCAGAGCTAATGAGAAAGTTGAAGGAAATACTTCCCCTATACTATCCTGTAAGTAATCCTACAGATCTAACTGGAGATTCTACTCCCGAGCAATTCTTAGATGCTGGATTAGCAATAGTCGAGAGTTGTGAATACGACGCGCTGTTCTTAATACCTCTATTAGGAGTCCCTGGTATGGTGCCAGAGAAAACGGAGAGCATGCTCATACAACTGGTTAAGAGTTCAAATATACCAATAGTTGCTACAGCAGTTCCTACTACACCTAACGTGGAGGAGGTCTTACATAAAATGGAGAAGAAGGGCCTGCCAATATATCCAACCCCAGAGAGGGCAGCATCTTCTCTCTACGGTCTTAGACAGTATGGTAAAATGAGGGATACATCTCCAATAGAACATTTTTAAAAGAAGATATCTTAATTCAAAGGTGGTAAGCCTGTCTAGCTTCTGGGATAGACTTAAGACTAATATTGAGGCTAAATTGAATAAACTTCTCGATAATTTCGAGGATCCAAGAGAGCAGCTAGACTATGCATATAATAAATTAGTGCAACAGCTTCATGATGTAGAAATGGCTCTATCTAGGGCTATAACTGCAAGAAAGAAGCTTGAATTTGAGCTCGAAAGCATGAACGAGAGGATAAGTGATTTAGATGGAAAGGCTAAGAGAGCTATGAGGCTTGGTAGAGAGGGCCTAGCTAGAAAAGCGCTGGAGAGAAAGCTAGTTTTAATATCGCAAAAGAAGACTCTTGAAGAGAAAATAAAAGAGATGAAAGAAGATGAGGAAAATCTTATGGAAGTAAGAGATAAGTTGAAGACAAAGATAGACTTATTTAAGGCAAAGAAGGAGCAACTTAAGGCAGAATATGAAGCCTCCAAGGCCCAAGTTGAGGTTCAGGGGATGGTCACAGGTCTCTCTAATGACTTTGCATCAGCAGCTGAGATAGTAGACAGGGCAGAAAGCAAGGTCAATGATATGAAGGCTAGAGCTGCTGCGCTGGATGAACTTGTGGCAACTGGAGGAGCTCTGGATGTTCTCGAACCTGAAGAAAAGGATGAAATAGAGAAGAAATTAGATAAAATAGAGCTGAATAGTCAGCTAGAGGAAGAAATGAAGAAACTTAAGGAAGAAGTGAGGAGCTGATCTTCTCTTGCCTTCCATCAGGGATTTTTTATCTTATGGTGCCAGCGCTATTCTGATATTTTTTGGGCTAATTTTTCTCATAGCAAGTAGTATAGAGCCCTTTAGAGTTATTCCTGGGCTTACGATGCTAATTCTGGGATTAGGCGTTATATATACTAACATGAAATTGAAAAAGGCCGAATTATCCAAGGAGATGCTTGAATCTAAGGTGATAAATCTCGCCAGAAGGAAGGAAGGATATGTAACAGTTGCTGATGTATCTGCTGGCCTCAATGTACCAGTAGATATAGCAGAGGAGGTACTACATAGTCTTGAAAGGAAAGGAATAGCCTTTCTTGATTTCAAAAGAATTGGAGATGAAGGAGTCGAAGTATATAGGATACTAGGTGCTAAAAGCTAGACTAGGATACGGGCGTTCCTGGAGGAACCTTCTCCTCTGGTGAGAGGAGTACAGGCCTTCCATTAACAACTGCTGCAAGCAACATTCCCTGAGATTCTATTCCCATGAACTTTCTAGGTTGGAGGTTAGCAATTATAACTATTTGCTTCCCAACTAGATCTCTAGGGTCATAGTACTCAGCCACTCCAGCTACTAATTGCCTACGTTCGTTGCCTAAATCAACAGTCAACCTTACGAGCTTCCTACTCCCCTCCACCCTCTCAGCCTCGACTATCTCTCCAACCCTCAAACAGAGCTTCTTAAAATCGGAAAACGAAATATAGCTCATAGATGCCACCCGTCTCATAGTAAGTGTACTATTTTTAAATCAGTAATATGCAAAGTACTCCTGTAAAGGACCGCTTCGAGCGGTCTAAAATTAGAGGTGAAATGTAAAGATGGGAAAGATATCGATAGCCGCGTTAGGTGGCACACGTGAAGTGGGTAAGAGTGCTGTATTACTGGAGGCTGGTGAAACTAGAGTATTGCTAGATTACGGCATGAAACTAATACCTAAAGAACATCCCGAGTTTCCACCAATACCTGAAAGGGTAGATGCAGTTCTTCTGACTCACGCGCACTTAGATCACTCTGGCTCCTTACCTAGACTAGTTAGCCATGGTAAGAATGTTCCGGTATATGGTATAGATGTCACTAGGGAGTACACCGAGCTGCTACTTTACGACACTATAAAAGTAGCTAAGATGAGGAAGCATAACATAGGTTACGGTCCAAAGGATGTCAGAAAGATGTTGAATAACTTTAGGCCAGTGGAGTTCAACGTTCCATTTAAAATAGGTAACTTGGAAGTAATGGCTATAAACGCTGGTCATATACCGGGCAGCGCTATGTTCTACCTCAAGTACGATGGTAGATCCGTCCTATACACAGGAGATTTTAATATGATACTGTCTAGACTCATGCCTCCAGCTAGCATTGAGGACATACCTCCCACAGATATCCTAATTACAGAATCAACTTATGCAATGAAAGAACATCCACCTAGATCAAAGCAAGAAGCTCTTCTGAAGGAGATAGTGGTAGAAACCTTGAAATCTGGTGGTACAGCGATAGTAGCGGGGTTTGCAATCGGGAGGCTGCTTGAGGTTGCCATGGCCCTTAGATCTAGAGGATTCAGAGGAAGACTCTTCTTGGATGGAATGGCTAGAAAGAGCACAGAAATAACGGAATACTTCTCTAACAGGGTGAGAGATTCGGATGATCTGAGGTTGGCTATTAGGAGCATAACATCTGTGAGAAATTGGTATGTGAGGAAGAAAATAGCAAAGAAATCAGACGTTATCTTAACTACATCTGGAATGTTGGAGGGAGGACCCGTCCACTACTACCTAAAGGAGAAGAAGGAGGATGAGAATAGCACAGTAACCCTGACAGGTTATCAGGTGGAAGGCACGGAAGGGAGGAGGCTTTTAGAGGAAGGAAAAATGGAAATAGAAGGAGAAGAAACTTGGATAATGATGAAAGTAAATCAGCTTAACTTCTCGGCTCATACGGGCAGATCTGGAATATTGAGTCTGATAAAGGAGCTCAGGCCTGAAAGTGTTATGGTGGTTCATGGAGAGAATTCAGACATGTTTGCAAATGAGCTAGAGGAAAAGATGGGTGTATCTGCCTTCTCTCCAGAGATAGAAGAGGAAGCAATATTCTAATAATCTAACTTTGGGATAATAACTTTCACTTTGGCCTCCTTTACTCCATCGACTTTTTCCGCTGCCCTTTTTATTGCTAAGACTAGAAAGTTGAGAAAAGGGCATTTAAAACAAAATCTATCCAAACTACCTCATTCTCTTCTCTAACATTCCTTACTAAACCAGCCTCCACAACATCCTCCCTCAGCTCAGAATCCCTTATCTTCTTGAGTGCCTCCCAAACTCTCCTTTCAACATCATTCATCGGTTTTTTCCCTCAGTACAAAGTCTAAGGGAAATACTTGCAATACTTTCCTATTATCTGTGGGTATAACTTCAACGAGCCTTCCAATGAGACCAAGGTCCTTTATTTCTTCTGCTATCTCTTGGAACTTATACGCATCTATGAGAAGTTTTTCCTCCCTAAGAATTCCCCCATACTCTGTGTAGAGGTACATAAGAGTCTCTTTAGGTCCTTGGACCTCGCCATAAATAAGTGTACCCTCATCAGTGGGAATTTCATACTCACGTGCGACATTACCTGATCTTCTTGTCCATCTCATTCTAACTTGGTATTCCTTCTGGAGAGCAGGACAAAAGTATCCCATTATTGAAGTTTCCTTTTCTATGAACCTGAGGACGTCTATTGCAGCTTCTCTGCTCTCCAAAACTGCGACCTCGCTGTCAGGTTTTGGCCTAAATCCCATAGATAAAAGTCTTTTTCTATTAGATGGGGTGAATTCAAGCTCATTTAAATTCATGAAACTTGCATCTATTTTATCTAGGTAAGAAGCAAGTTCCTTAAGGGATCTTATCCACTTTTTCCCTGGTATAGAAGGCATCTCAGCTCCCACGTAGAATCCCATATCCAAAGCCATCTTAACTTTCTTCCATAGCCTTTTATCCCATACATGGAATCTTATCTCATCTAATCCAGCTTTAATAAGCATTTTTAAGCTACTCTCGTTTATTTTCCAAGCATTAGTATACATATGAATATGAAAACCCTTGCCGAATCGGTCCTTTAACAGTTCAATATAATGAGCTACCTTATGCAGTACAAGAGAGGGCTCTCCTCCTGTTATTCCAGCACCTAGGGCGGAAATTAATTCTGCTTCTCTTATTATATCCTCTTCCTTTCTAACTGGATTCTCATCCACCATAACTAGATTCTTGTTTCTCCTCCAATTCGATATGGTGCAATAAGGGCATCTCTCATATAGAGGACACTTTCCAGTGACGAAAAGGACTAATTTAGCTCCTCTCCAGCAAAGATCGCATCCTCTGCTCCATCCCCTAACCCTAAGTGCTCCTAAAGGAAGCTCTTCCATACCTATCCACGCCAACTGGAGAGATATCTTTCCTGCTCTGGAGCCAAATTGTCAATCTCTATACCCATTGATTTTAGCTTAAGCCTAGCTACTTTCTCGTCTATGTCCCTGGGAACTGGAAGAACTTTAGGAGGTAGGTTCTTTCCTTCCTTCACTAGATATTCGACAGCTAAAGCTTGATTGGAGAAGCTCATGTCCATGACTTCACTTGGATGTCCCTCGGCAGCTACCAAATTAACTAACCTTCCTTCTCCTAGCAGATATACCCTTCTACCATTAGGCAATAGGTACTCCTTAACGTTCTCTCTTATCTGTCTGCTGGATAGCGCCATAAGCTCAAGATCATTTACAGAGACTTCTACATCAAAATGACCGGCATTGGCAAGGATAGTTCCCTCCTTCATAAGACTTATATGTTCTGCTTTTATGATATCCTTATCACCAGTTGCTGTCACGAAGATATCACCAATCTCAGCCGCTTTCTTCATGGGCATAACTATATAGCCATCCATTGCTGCGAGGAGAGCTTTTATCGGATCAACTTCTGTTACTATCACCTTGGCTCCCATCCCACGAGCTCTCATTGCAATACCTCTTCCTACATGTCCATAGCCAGCAACTACAAACCACTTCCCAGCTATCATGATATTCGTGGCTCTTAGTATGCCATCTATGGTACTCTGACCGGTTCCGTAAACATTATCAAAGTTCCACTTTGTCTCAGCATTATTTACTGCTATGAGGGGATATCTCAAGGCCCCTTCATCGGCCAATGATCTTATCCTTATTACTCCCGTAGTGGTTTCCTCAGTCCCTCCTAAAATATTGGAAGCATATCTCTTTTCATGGGCCATTACGGTTATATCTCCTCCATCATCCATAGTTATCTGGGGATTACATGATAAATTGCTCTCTATAGCCCTATAATAATCATTCTTAGACATTCCTCTCCAAGCATACACATCTATACCCTCATCAACAAGGGCAGCGGCCACATCATCTTGGGTAGAAAGCGGATTCGAGGCAGAAAGGCAAACTTCGGCCCCCCCCTCCTTCAAAGTTAGGGCTAGTACTGCCGTCTCCTTGGTGACATGCAGACATGCGGAGACCCTCACATCCTTTAATGGCTTTTCGCTGGAAAACCTCTCAGCTATGCTAGAAAGAACTGGCATATGAGCCTTAGCCCACTCAATCTTCAATCCTCCCTTCTCAGCCAACTTATGGTCCTTTACTCTCGGCATAACGCATCGATGTTCTAATCTTTTGGGAAATAAAATCACTTCCTTTTAGTTATCTGAATGCTCCAATAATCTCCCTTCCTAACTACCCCTTTAAGGATGTGACCCGTCCTCTTAACCCACTCATACACGTCATCTATTGAATTCCTGTCATTAACGAGGAAATTCAGAGTTTCTCCAGAATCTGCTTTCTTAATGGTCTTAGCTATCTGTATTATTGGATACGGACTTCTCTTACCTCTAAGGTCCATGGTCCTCATGGGCTCATTACCCTCTTACCTAGTGCCTCCCAAATGGCTTCATCACCTATGGATTCTCCAACTATCTTATACATAAGGTAAGCATCTTCTCCATCGGCATAATAGGAATGTATTGCTCCAAGTTTCCTGTATCCAAGCCCCCCATATAACAATATAGCAGGATCGTTGGATACCCTCACCTCCAAATAAATAGCATCTGCTCCATAGCTCTTCAAACCCCCTTCGGCCCTAATCATCAAGGCTCTACCTACTCCCCTTCTTCTATGCTTCTTGCTAACTGCTATAGAGAGGACATGGCCAAATAGAAGGGTCATTTTCTTTGTATAATAATTCTCAACTCTACACATTACGTAACCGATCACTTTTCCTTCATCATTTTCGGCAACAAGGAAGCTGCTAGGAAATCTTCTGTAATTCTCTATAAAGAAGTAACTAGGGTAGTTCTCAGGAAGGAATATCCTATTTATCCTCTCAACTTCATCAAGGTCCTCAGGTCCAAAAGGCCTAATTCTATATTCCTGTAGAATCACAATAGATCTTAAAAAAGGTATATTTTTAAACAAGTGGTATATACTTATGTCGAAAATACCATCGTCGATAGAGAAAGTATCTGAGAGCCTTGGAGTTATAAATGCTAATCTACTATTCAGGCTAGGCTCCATAAAATTCATCTTATCAGATATATTATCTAAAGATTTTAGAGAGAAATTCATGGAAGTTCTAAGTAAAGTATAACTCATGAGATTAAACGCTGATCTTGGGGACGCTGTGATGCTCCTAGCAATATTCTTGTAATTCAAATCAATATCTTTAGATGATATAATAAGATATCTAGTATCTAAGAAGAGGAAGGGATTTACGGCATATATCCTTATACTTTTTCTCTTCCTTCTTATCACCCAATAAATTAAAATCTAACTTTTACCATTTTTCTAGAATGAATCACGAAGATTACGATGAAAAAATAGCAGAGAAGGAAGAGCTTGATGAGAGAATTCATGAGTTGAGGAACTTAGTGAACAAGCTTAGGCAAGAAGTTGAATCCCTGAATAATAAGCATGAAACCCTCATTAAGGAAGTGAAAGAGCTTCAACAGAAGAAGCTCAAGCTTGAGGAGGAAATATCAAAAAATGAGGTGAAATTAGGAAGTCTAAGGACGCAAATAGATGAGCTAGAGGGGGACTTAGATTCTCTGAAGGAAGGCAAAGAGAGAATAAAGGCTGAACTAAATTCTCTAGAATCAAGTAAATCTGTAATCAATGCTGAAGTTTCTTCCCTCCAATCAAAGAGATCGGCGATAAAGGAGCAGGAGGAGTCTCTTAAGCAACATGTTAATGAGCTGGCTACCCAAAAAAACAAATTAGAGTCGCAAAAAGCTATTCTTGTAGGAGAAATAGAGGAGTTGAGAAGAATAAGGAAAGACCTAAGCGATGACATACACAGGATGTCCAGTCAGATGAAGGAAACATCTTCCCTAATTGTTGAGAAGGTACTGCCTCTATCCAGCAATCTATCTAAACTCATGGACCTCTTAATGGCTAATAATGAGAAGTTAGGTATAATATCTAAATCGCTGGGGGAGCTAAATTCCTTCTTAAATGATTTAGAGTCCAAGCAAAAAATACTAGATAGCTTGGATAGTGAAATAGAGTATAAAAGAGACAGAGTGGATCTTCTTAGGGCTGAAGAGGAGAGATTGAGGAGATCTATATCTAAGGTAAGAGATGAAGGTAATTCTGCTGAAGACAGTTAAGTTAAAAATAGGACATCCACCTAAATTAGGGTATCTAATATGAATGCAGAAAAGGCAGAAAAGATAGTAAGAGATATTGAGATAAAACCCTCTATATTTGAGCAGATAAAGAAGGAAGTTCAAAGATCGAAGGTGGTTACTCCCCAATCCTTAGCTCTAAAGTATAATATCAGAGTGAGCATAGCTAAACGATTACTCAGACAATTTGAGAAGGAAGGTCTAGTGATATACATCAATGGCAACTCGAGGGTAAGGATTTATAGGAGAGCTAGGTCAAAAACTCCGAAGGAGGGTTAAAGTTCTCGTTATACAAATTATAAATTTCCTCCTTGGGGGTGAAACATTATTTGAGGAATAGATCAGAAGGCATAGAGAAGTACCTAATATACATAAAATCAGACTTATTACTAAAAGAAATTTCAATAGAATTGATAAGGCATCTCTCACCTATAACAATAGAGAGACTTTATCGCCATCTTCCCATGATAAGCATGGTGGTAAGGGACAGTAATTTGCTCTACATATCAGCTCCCATAGATACGAGGCTTGAAAAACCTAGGACTTGGCTTAAGAAGGGGTTTGTAGCATATTCTCCAGCTAAAAAGATGATATTAATAGCTTTGGATGATATTAGACTGAATGAGAGCATCAATTCCCTTGGTAAAGTCGTGGATGGTCTAGATGAGCTAATAAAATTAAGA
Source organism: Thermoproteota archaeon (assembly GCA_015522685.1). GTDB lineage: Archaea > Korarchaeota > Korarchaeia > Korarchaeales > Korarchaeaceae > Korarchaeum. Next base: position 24,776 of record WALU01000016.1, read on the forward strand.
ACAGGGCATATGGTAAGGTTAGAAAGGATATGATATCATTTCTATGGAAAGGCTGCTCTGCGATCTCTCTTAAGTTAGATAACTTAAATATACTCATTGATCCTGGCAATATTCTCTCATTGGAGGAGCTAGAAAGCTTCCTTAGTGATGGAAACTTGAATATCGTAATGTACACTCATGAGCATAGCGGACACTTCAATCCTATCTTACTGAAGGAAATCGTTAGCAAATATGATCCCTATATAATAGCTAATAAGGGAGTCTTTAGGCTCATAAGAAGATGGATTAATAGAGATAAAGTCATGAAACTCAAAGGGGGAGAGATGGTTACCATACTAGAGACTACAATACATGCTTTAAGAGCAGTCCATCCCGGGGTGCATCCACTGGTATTCCTCATAGAACATGGTGGTAAGGCTATCTTTCATGGAGACGGCACGGGATTCTCTCAGATATTCGAAGCATTCTCACCGGTGGATTTAGCTTTTGTACCAGCTGGAAATCCATCCCCCAATGCAAGCCCTAATGAAGCAGTAAGGATCATTAAGGTACTTGCACCTAAAGTAGCTGTTCCCATTCATGGCACTGATGAGGAACTGTCAGATGTTGAACACAAGATAAGGAGAGCAGGCTTTGATGTTGAGGTAGTAAAGCCAGAAAAAGGTAAATTTACTAATATTGAGATTTGAAATGTTCCCATCCGCCTTCAATTACCTCATTTCCTCTACTGATGAAAACTCCTGGCTTATCAATGACGACTCCTATCTCAAGCAAGCTATATCCTCCTCTAGAGAATTCTCTCTCGAGATGAGGTAGGTCCTCCTCAGGAACCGTAAAAACTATGTGATACTCTTCTCCTCCATGAAATATAGCATCTATCTTGCCTAGTCTCTTATCCTCAAGGAATTTGGATATTTTAGGATCTAATGGGAGCTTATTTACTAGAAAACCATTTCCACTAGCTCTTGACAGTTCCTTCAGCGACCAGTAAAGCCCATCACTGCTATCTATGGACGAGGTTGCATAACGTGATATTAAAATTCCCTCATTTACCTTAGCTTCAGGCTCATAAACAGCTTTAATTGCTAGGTTCCTCAGATCTTCAGGAAGGCTCATTCCTCTGAGAAGATGCTGAAATCCCAGCCAAGTTATGCCAAAAGTCCCCGTAGTCATTATCAAATCCCCAGGCCTAGATCCCTTTCTGCTAACTAACCTGTTAACCACTCTCCCAACGGAGAATCCAGCTATCACCAACTCCTCTGACTCTCCTAGGTCTCCTCCAGTGAAATATGCCTTATATTCACTAGATCCTCTCTCTAATCCTCTTATAATGGAGATGAAATCGCTATCTCTCATACTAATAGGCAGCCCAATAGAAGCCATGAAAAATAAGGGACTGGCCCCTTTCGCAGCTAGGTCCGAGAAATTGGAAACTACGCATTTTCTGGCAAAATTTTCTAAACCTATCCCAGGAAGCAAGTCCGTGGATGATTCCATCATATCAGTATTAAAGACATAAATATCATCGGAAAGCCTCCTAGCAGAAGCATCATCTCTTCCTAACTCTAGCATTTCATCAGGATCCTTAACAAGCAATTTCCTTATTAGATCAATGAGTTCCCTCTCAGGTCTCACGCTACGAACTTGTGAACTAAATGTTAAATCCTTTTCCCAGCAGGAGTATTGGTGATTCCGTGGTTAGGAAAGTCATTATCATGGGGGCTGCTGGACGAGATTTCCACAATTTTAACGTCTTTTTCAGGGGTAATGAGGAATATAGAGTCGTAGCCTTTACGGCGGCCCAGCTTCCAGATATAGCAGGCCGGACTTATCCACCAGAGCTAGCCGGACGACTATATCCAAATGGAATACCTATCTTGCCTGAGGAGAAGCTTCCAGAATTGATAAGAGAGAATAATGTTGACCTAGTTGTCTTCTCTTATAGCGATGTTTCCTATCAGTACCTGATGGAAAGGGCAGCTATAGCTCAGGCAAATGGAGCCGATTTCATGCTATTAGGTCCCAAGAGCACGATGCTGGAATCTAAAAAGCCAGTTATAGCTGTTACAGCTGTCCGGACGGGTTCTGGTAAGAGTCCTACAAGTCGGAGGGTATCCGAGATTCTCAAGGAGAAGGGCCTAAAGGTAGCTGTAGTGAGGCATCCCATGCCGTACGGTGATCTGAGAAAGCAGATAATACAGAAGTTCATGACATTGGAGGATCTAGATAAATATAATACAACTGTAGAGGAGAGAGAGGATTATGAGCCTCATCTGATTCTAGGGAATGTTGTATTCGCCGGTGTAGATTATGAGAAAATACTGAGAGAAGCCGAAAAAGAGGCAGATATAATCCTATGGGATGGAGGTAACAATGACTTTTCATTCTACAAGCCCAACCTTATGATAACTGTAGCAGATCCCCTTAGAGCTGGTCATGAATTAACCTACTGGCCAGGAAGTGTAAATATCAGAATAGCAGACGTAATTATAATAAATAAGATTGATACAGCCTGCTATTCTGATATATACGAGGTTCTAAGCAATGTTGAGAGGGTCAACCCCAAGGCCAAGATAGTGATGGCTGCAATGCCATACACAGTAGATAAGCCTGAGCTAATTGCTGGTAAAAAGGTGCTCGTGGTCGAAGATGGTCCTACGGTTACTCATGGTGAGATGGGATATGGAGCTGGATTCCTGATAGCAAAGAAACTTAACGCCGAGATAATAGATCCTAGACCATATGCTGTAGGGTCTATAAAGGAGACCTATAAGAAGTATGCTCACCTAGAATCGGTCCTACCCGCCATAGGCTACAGCAATAGGCAGATGAGAGAGCTTGAAGAGACAATAAATGCGGCTCCAGTGGATGCTGTTATCCTAGGGACCCCAACAGATCTCAGTAGGTATCTAAAGATAAACAAGCCAGCGGCTCATGTTAAATATGAGATTCAGGAAATAGGTTCTCTCACACTCGACCAGATAATTAATGAGTTCCTTGGCAGGGTGGGGCTATGAGCGAAGAACCTAGAGAGAGAAGAATGTGGCTGCTTAATTGGAAGGAGTTCAGGGGGGCTATTGAAGATACCGATCTAGCTATACTGTCCATAGGGGTGAATGAAGCACATGGTCCACATCTTCCTCTAGGAGCAGACTTCATCATACCTGAGTGGATAGCGGAGCAGTTGGCTGAGGACTTAAATGCGCTAATAGCTCCTCCCATAAGATACGGAGTAGTAACTGGCCTATCTGGCTACTGGGGATCCCTAAGCATAAGTGAAGGGACTCTGGAGTCCCTAGTTTATGATGCCCTCAAAGGATTATCTGATAATGGCTTTGAGAAGGTCATAATACTAAATGGCCATGGAGGATCAGGGCAAGTTAATGCCATAGAAAATGCAATGAAAAAAGCATGGAGAGAGCTAGGGATCAGGAGTGCAGCAATATCCTGGTGGGTTCTATCATCTGAGCTTACAACCCAATTCTTTGGAGGAAGTGGCGGTCATGCAGGAGTGGATGAGACTGCTATGATAATGGCGGTAGATCGAGCCCTAGTTAGAGGCCATATGGAAGATGGCGAAATATATAAAGTGAGGAAAGGTTCATCCCCCACCCCTCTTCCTGGCTCTATACTGGCATACGATGACAGGTTTATCTCTAAGATTCCATCGCCAGAGCAGGCTAAAGAGTTCGCTAATAGGGTTCTTCAAATAATTGGGGAGGAGATCGAAAAGATTTTAGATGGATGGGAAAATCAGGAGTTTCTCCCCTAATAGCCTCAAATAAGACTATCCCTCCAATTTTTTGCCTTAATGATAATTCTCCTTAATTCATCAGTGTTATATAAATGTCTCCTCCTAGGATAAACTAGAATATATGGCATTTCGCTTCTAAGCCCTGGTATTACCTTCCTAGGTGGCTTTTCCTCCTCTACATAGATTGAAAGTCCTACAAGTTTTCTATGGCTTAAGAGTTTAGGAGAAGACATCTCATGCAGATAAATAACACCCATCCTAGGATCGTCCATTAGATTATCCGCTATATCTGAAGAATTATCTCCAAGTAACTCAAAAGCCATGTATTGCCCTCTTCCAACTCTAGATGAGATCATCTGGAGCTTTTTAGCCGCTATTATGGGATTACTATTGAAAGGCCTGTATGAAGGTCTTATAATAACGAAATCAGCGTCAATAATCCTCGCAAGTTTGCTGGCTTCCTCAATACTTTTGGCGGAGGCTTCAGAGATATATGGATTATAGCTAAACAGATTAACATCCGCTTCAGGCGATCTAACTGCAACGATCGTACTCAATACTTCTAATGTGGACTTAAGGGATGATAAGGAGGATCTATGTATCGTCGACGGAAGATAGTAAGGAGGTTCCGTGGATATGACTAATCCCTCACATCCCAGCTTATTTAGGAGCTTAACTGCCTCTGACAGCTCAACTCCCCAGAGAAATTCAGTTGAACAAAGCACTTTTATAGTATTAGCCAAGGCTCATCCCTCAACATATTCAAATAGGTTTCAGGGGTATATAATTTTGATTTTTAAATTCAATTTTTAAATCTATTTACTCAGATAGGCTCGAGATAATTTTTTCATAAAGGCAAATAAATGGAAATTATGATGATAACCTCAAAGATAAGCTAATCCATTGAATCACTGCTATGTAGAAGTGATGAAGGCAATAGTTAGTATATTATATAGCTATATAAGACAATACATCATATAAGTAGCTATTCTGATAAGAAAGGTAATGTATACTCCATATGTCATTATTGAATCTTTAATATAGCACATCCATAAAACTAACATTAAATTCTAATTCTATGAATTAAATTACATTAATATAATAATTATGTAAATAAATAATTAATATATAACCTTGAAAATACATATTATTTCGAAAATGAATGAGAGACTATTGAGTGAAGAGGCTCTATAAGTACCCTCTTAATTTGATCATACCAACTGAAACGATAATAAATGTATAGATCAAACAAGATCATGCCTAGTTAATAGTAAAGCTTATATTTATATCCTTATCATAAAATTACGGCCCTATAAGGGTTTATCAAGAGGTGAGACTATATGCCGCAAAAGCCTGCCAAGCATCTACCATTGGCACCTGTGTATAGGATCATAAAGGAGGCTGGCGCAGAGAGAGTTAGTGATGACGCTAAGGCTAGGCTAGCCTACTATCTCGAGAAGTTTGGCTACGAAGTAGGTAAATATGCCGTTGATCTAGCTCGACATGCTAAGAGAAAGACTGTAACTGATAGAGACATCGAGCTGGCTGTAGAGGCTATCTGGAAGAAGTAAGCCGGCCTCTTCTCTCATCCTTTTTCTTTTATTCTTTAAAACAAGTCCAATTAGTAACTATATTTTAACGGACCCGGGGGGACTTGAACCCTCGACCTGCGGCTCCGAAGGCCGCCGCTCTATCCTTGCTGAGCTACGGGCCCCCATACTAAATAAGTGATAGTTTTAATAATATTCCCTTTACTCTCTTGCCTCCTGCGCCTTCTTTCCCCTAACTACTTGCTTGCTGAATATATATGCTCCAACAAGCAACAGGATTATTGATATTGATATGAAAGCCCAATCACCTTCCGCTAACCTAGCTCCCATGAATCCAAAGAAAGTTGCTCTAGGTATCGTAGCTAACATATTGGCGAGTATAAATATGAGGAGATCCATGCCAACCGCTCCAGCTATATAGGATATTATGTCCAATGGAAGGAAAGGAATGAGCCTAGTAAGGAAGACGAGCCAACCACCCCATCTATCAAACCATGAATAAACTTTCTCTAGGAGATCTCCCCTTATATAATACTCTAAGATTTTCTTCCCTACAGCCCTTGCTATGAAATAGTTTATGAGAGAGCCAACGGCTATTCCCATCCCGCCATATATTCCTACCTCGAGAGGAGTTATCCCAAGGGCACCAGCAGCTACTAAGACAGCATCTGCAGGTATGGGAGAAATTACAGCCTGCAAAATCATGGCCGAAAAGAGGCCTATGGGTCCATACTCCTTGACGAATTTTGAGATCTCCTCGGCAATTGCTTGGTACTGTCTCATTCTTTCCTCTATGAATTTGACCTGTACTATATTCACCATGAATATAGAAGAAAGGATCCCTCCAAATGAACTCGGTCTTATATTCACCTTAGAGATCAAGATCACTATGAATACTCCTTCTACTACATAAAGCAACCATGCCATCTTAGGAGGATTGAGCAGCACTTGAATTATGGCTGGTGGTAAAGATGCCACAGAAGAGAGCAACAAAGCCTTCCTGATGGAAACTCCTGAAGAAGTAAGGAGGGCCAGCGATAGACCACTGCCACCAAATCCTAACGGACTTACTCCCTGAACAAAGCCTGATACAAATCCATCCATTATATCAGGAGATCTATTATCATTTACAGCTAAGAGACCCCATCTAAGAAATATTGCAGCCAATATTCCTATGAAAGAGAGTCCTGCTACGATCAATCCCCCGATCACTGTGTTGGTATAATTAAGCCATCCCTTAATAATTGCCGCTAAGAATGAGGAAGTAGTAAGCGCGGATATAACTGGCCAGGGCTCTACCCCATCGCCTATTAAAATAAGCCCAGAGATCCCAGCTATATGGCCCGAGGCTTCAGGCCATATAGGGAGCCACTCTAGGAGCCCTGCAATATATTCAAACATTATGTTAGGTGAGTAAGTTTCAAATATTAATGGTGAATACTAAGGTGATGTTCAATTTCATCTATGGAGGTATGAACAATCCTCATAGGGAGCTAAAGAGCGAAATTGAACCTATACTAAAGTTAGGTATGGATTATATTGAGATAACGGTGGAATGGCCTCTTTCTTGGGTAGATTCAATAAAAAAGAATTTTAGGTATCTCATAGATCTAGCAGAAACCTATAATTCATTTTATCTAGTGCATTCCCCTTGGTATCTAGAGATAGGGCATCCATATCAGGATGTAAGGAAAGGTGCCCTAAAAGAAGCATTTAGAGTAATAGATATAGCTTCTAAGCTCGAATCTCCATATGCGACATTTCACCCATTCACTCCTGGCTGGCTTGCGGCTTTGAAGGAGAGTGCTAGAGAGTTCAATATGAAGGGATTCAGGGAACTGGTAAAATACTCTCAGGATAAGGGAGTAAAGATCCTAATAGAGAATATTGATCATGGTGCCTTTAAATCTCCTTCGGATATAAGATACCTAACAGATAAGGTTCCAGACCTTTATGTGACTCTCGATGTAGGACATGCCTTCTTGAACGGAGGTACTAGTAAATTAAAGTCCTATTTGAGCAAGCTGAAGAGAAAGATAATGCACTTACATGTTCATGATAATGATCTAAGTAAGGACCTTCATTTACCAGTAGGAGCCGGCAGAATACCATGGAAAGAAGTTGCGGAGGAGATAAGATCCATCGGTTATAGGGGTACAGTAACGCTCGAGCCTCATGTATCAGATCTCGATTACTTAAAGATCTCCAGAGATAAAATATCCGCCTTATTTGAAGCTTAAAAGAGTTAAGCATACCACCAAAGTAATGATTAAGGATACTATCGCGCCGAGGATTACCTGCTTTAGTGTATGAGACTCAGATTTCCACCTAGACCAAGCTAGTAACGGCGCTAGGAATAATAGGAGAATACCCAGCCAATAGCTACCAATGTAAAGGAGGAAAGTATCTGGTCCAATAAGTCCTGCCATGTGAACACTGACTTTCGTGACACGAGCATTAAGTATGGCTATTGCTAAACTGACTGACAAATATGACAGCGACAATACTGCCATATAAAAATCTTCAAGTAATATTAGGAGCACAGAGGCCGCAGAATAACAAATAATGGCCTGTAGAAAGAAAGGCTCCCTAGAAAATCTATCAGGTACTAGAATATCTATCTCACCTTTCAATGATTTTCTGATGACGTTAATAACCGGACAAAAGGCTATCAGTATTAGAGCTATTACTAAACTAAAGAGGTCTGGCTCCACGTAGTAGGTACCTAGAGAGGATACTAGAGTTATTGTTACTGGGGAGAGTAGAAGAGCAACGGCTTTATGAAGATTCATCCATCCTTGTAGATGATGATTTAAAAAAGAATTTCCACCTGAGTGGTCTGATGAAAACTAAGATAGTCCTTTTATACTCGAAGATGGATCTAGCTGGGTTAAATATGGCTAAAGAAATAGAAGATAGCATGGGTGAGCAGTTTGAATTGAAAAATAAGAAGATAGAGCTCATATCGTTTGAAAGGGAAGTTCTATATGCTAGGAGTGAGGAGGAATTAGGAGTGAAAGAATTCGACTTTGTAGTAGTGCTTTCGAGGCATAGCGGTACACCACATCATCCAATATTTACCGCGCATGTCCCTGGGAACTTTGGAAGAGCTAAGTATGGAGGAAAATCTTTCAAACTTGGTGTTGCTATTCCTTCATTAATGAAGGAATACTTACAAGAGGTAAGCAAAAAGGCTCCTTCGATCGGATATTGGGTAGGTTTCGAGCCGACTCACCACGGTCCTACACTTGATATTCCTATGGCATTCTTAGAAATAGGATGCGATGAAACTTCTTGGAATGACCCTAATGGTGTTAATGTAGCAGCGAATTCCGTTATAAGAGGATTAGAAAATTGGGAAACTGGAAAATACATCCCAGCTATAGCATTTGGTGGGCCTCACATAAATGAACACTTTACAAATATAGCTCTGCACACAGATATCGCATTGGGTCATACTGCTAGGAAACTAGATGCTGAATGGGTAGATAAGGTGATGATCCAGCAAGCCATCGATAAGAATGGCGAGAATCCTCAATTGGCCATAATAGATAATAAAGGCCTTAAAGGAGAGGATAGAAGGAGAATAGAGTCAGCTCTGAGAGATCTTGACATAAAGGCTATTAGGGTGAAGAAGTTATTGAGGGAGAAAATTGAGAATTCGAAAGAAAGAGAAGAAGTATAAAACGCTTTTTTTCTTTGATAGGACTGTCTCAAGAGAATTCTACTTTTCTATTCAAAGAAGACTGAATTACCTAGGATATGGTGGCGTTTGGCAACCGAGGAGTGCTGTTAGAGGGAAGGATAGAGAGATTGATGAGATACTAAATTATTGCATAGCTAGAGGTATAAGAGTCTACGTCACCTTCTCTAAGAAAATTGAAGTCTCGCCTGAATATCAAGAAAAAATGAAAATAATTAAACTCAAAGGAGGGAAGAAAAAGACTGTGAATAAGGTAATAGCGATCCTTTTTATGAAACTTAAGAGCGAGGAAAAGAATTAAAAATATCCTTTTCACACTAAAGTGGGAGGATATAAAGGATTGCTGAGTTTCCGATCTTCATCCTCCGAGGATGAGGAAGGAGAAGGTAAACGTATCGTGGTGAGGAGGCTTGTTCTTGACGTTGTTAAACCACATAATCCTAATATAGTAGACATGGCTGAGGGTCTCTCGGAACTTAAGGGAATAAAGAAAGTGAATATAGAGGTAAAAGATTACGACTCTACTATTGAGAGATTAAAGATAATATTAGAAGGGGAAGATCTAGACTACGAGGAGATAGTGAAAGTCATTAGGTATTATGGAGGGAATGTTGCGAGCCTCGATGGCGTCACAGTCGAGTCAGAGGAATAATAATCGAATGTTGTTCTATATAGAGACGCATGGTTGCGCTATGAATAGATCTGATTCTCAAATAATGGATTCACTTCTCAGAAGAGCTGGTTGGAAGAGAGCCTCAAGGCCAGAAGATGCAAATGTAATAATACTCAATACCTGCAATGTGAAAATGCCAACAGAGCAAAGAATGATTCATAGAGCTAAGGTTCTCTCTAGGATAGCTCCTCTAGTTGCTGCTGGCTGTATGGCTAAGTCCCAACCGGAACTCCTAAGATCCTATGCAAAAGCGTTGGTGGCTCCAAGGGCTATAACTCATATAGTTGAGGCTGCATATTCTGCACTAAAAGGAACTAGAGCTGAATTCTTGAATTGGGAGACGCCTAACAAGGCTGAATTTAATAGAGAGCCAACTGGATTTATCGGGATAGTACCTATAGCCGAGGGATGCTTGGGCTCATGTACCTACTGCATAACGAAACTTGCTAGAGGGCGCTTGACAAGCTTCCCCGCCAAAAGCGTTATTCGTAGGGCTAAAGAGTTCCTGAATAAAGGAGCTGTGGAGATATGGCTCACAGCAGAAGATACTGGAGTATATGGATGGGATAAAGGAGAGAATCTGCCCATGCTTCTCAATAAGATATCTTCCTTGGATGGAGATTTTAGGGTAAGGGTAGGGATGATGACGCCCGATTCTGCTTTAAAGATAGTAGACAGCTTAATAGACTCATTTAAGGATAAAAAAATGTACAAATTCTTTCATATACCAGTTCAAAGTGGATCTGATAAAATACTCAAACTTATGGGAAGGAAATATACTGCAGAGCAATTCATGAGACTTATCTATGAAATAAGAGAGCACTTCGATGATGTTACCATAAGCACAGATGTGATAGTTGGATTCCCAGGCGAGGAAGAAGGTGATTTCCAAGATACTCTGAAGCTACTAGAGGTAACTAAACCAGATGTCGTAAACTTGAGTAGGTTTGGGCCTAGGCCCAAAACTTTAGCAGCGAATATGAAGCAGCTTTCTCCTAAGGTCATTAAGAGGAGAAGCAAGGAAGCCGCAGCAATCATAGAGGAAATAAAAGAGAGGAATAATGAGAGATTTCTTGGTAGAAAATTAACTGTATTAGCTTCAGAGGTTACATCTAAGGGAGTTCAGGGGAGAACCCAATGCTATAAGCCAGTAGCTCTTGGAAATGTTACTCCCGGGGTATTCTACAGGGTAAAAATAGTAGACTTCAGAGGGAATTACCTGATTGGGAGATTAAGAGAGAAAGAAGGAAGGCGGACAGGAATCGCTGTTAGATGTAGAACTAGATTATCTCGGGATTTACCTAGTTAAGTTAAGTTAAGTTTACCTAGAATTCAGTCCACTCTTGACCTCTACTGCATTCTGCTGTTTTGGTCTTAGCAACCTAATTAGCGTCTTATATACATTCCATGCCCATGTTTCGTCTGAAAAGCCTATCACATTAGCTGTTGCATATGAATGCTCGGGCCATGTATGGATCGCTACATACCCTTTCTCCATCATAAGGAATCCGCTGACACCATAGGGCTCGAATTCGTGGACGTGTATGTGAATTCTCTCTTCGCCCACTATATTAGCTAATTTTCTTAATATATCTTCCATTAGGGCAGGCGAGTCCAATAAATCCCTCTCAGATATGTCGTATAGCTCAGCAACAACCTGTGTCTCTTTAGGCCTCAATTCAAAGTTCATAGCTCTCTCCTGGTTTAAGAACTATCACATCAACTTCTAAACCTTTCTCCTTTAGTAAACTTACGAACTCATTTGGTTTTCCTTTAAGAACTGGGAATGTTCCATAGTGCATTGGGATAACTTTTTTCACTCCTAATAGCTCCACAGCTTTAGCTGCCTCTAAAGGCCCCATCACGAAATGACCTCCTATTGGAAGAAGAGCCAAATCGGGCTTATATAACTTGCCAATTAGCTTCATATCATAAAATACTCCTGTGTCCCCAGCATGATAAATCCTTTTTCCATCAAGCTCTACAATAGCTCCGGTAGGTGCTCCAATCGGACTGCTATGTGTTGCCATTGTGAGAACAATCTTCACACCGTTGACATCGAAAAAGCTCCCTATATTTGCTCCTACTGTATCCTTAGCCCCTCTACTGCTTGCCTCAAGAGCTATCTCATATATACTAACTATCGTACCCCCTTGCCTCTTAGCTAGCTTAATAGCATCTTCTAGCCCATGATCCCCATGAGCATGAGTTACAATGTATACATCAGCTCCTCCACACTGATCTAGGGTTATTGGAGACTGGGGATTGCCCTCTATCCAAGGATCTAATAATACTCTCTTGCTGCCCTCAAGAAGGAACGCTGAATGCCCCAAATAAGTAATCTTAACCATAACAATCACCCTGAAGGGGGAGGCTCATCTAAGAGATAATGGTTTCGTTAGGCACTAAGGCTTTTTCTCAGCAGCTTATCCAACAAGCCTTCTCCTCTTTTTCTTCTTATCCCCCTCTAGAGATTCAGAGAGGACATCAAGTATTTTGGATCTTATACTGTTTTTCTTCTCTCTACTTAGCATCTCTATGAGGATGTCAATAACTTCTTTCTTGTTAATATGGAAAGCAAGGAAGGAGACCAACATATCCCTTACCCTAGGAGATGGATCTAAAATAAACTTAGAGATCTCCTCTGATCCAATGATGCCCTCATCATAGAGCTTCATCAGGCATTTCAAATAAGCTATCCTTACAACAGGCTCTGGATCATTTGACCAGCTTGAAACAATTTCCATAAACCTTTTGTCGCATATTTCTCTCACCATTAAAATGGAGATACCTGCGATATTTTTTCCTGAGATAAGCTCTTTATACAGACAATTTGCCAAAGAAGATTTGTCTATATTACCTTTAACATATGCTTCGATCGCATCAGAGAGACGAAGTATTTCATCACTAAGTTCTTTCTCGCATGCGCCTGTAGCTCTGCATTCACCTACGATCCTTAAAATGGATTTTTTCCCATGAGTTGTCTCCCCTAATAGTAACTGTGAGAATGACAGGTATAATAGCTGAACGTAATGTTCAAATCCTTCTCTAGGCATCAATAGTGAGGTGATTTGTTTTATTATAAGTTAGATAGTGCACTCAGAGTGGAGAAATCTAATTAATGGGTTCTCTCGATCCTGTGTGTAGGAAGTCTACTTGTCCCTCCAAATATAGCGGAAAAGTATAAGGAAGTTAGGTAATTCATATATTCGAAAGGATCAAGAAGACAGTAGTTGATGTGAAAAGTGAGCTAAATTGTATGATGTGGCCGTAATAGGTGCAGGTCCTGCAGGATCCTCTCTAACATATTTCCTAGCTGCTAAAGGATTTAAAGTCCTTATTCTCGAAAGAGATCGCATTCCTGCCTTAAGGACGATCTGCGGCGAATATTTACCAGATCCTAGCTCAATGAATATTGGTGGAGATGTGGCCTCGGCATATTACTCCTTTTTCGAGCCATTTATCTTGCATAAAATATCAAGAATAACCCTGAAAATGGGAAGTAGAGAATTCTCCTCAAACTTCATTGGTTATTCCATAGATAGAAAATCGATAATTAGAGAAAGGTTGAAAGAAGCTGTAGATGAAGGAGCAGAACTTAAGACGGGAGAAGCCTTCATTAATATCAATAAGTCGGACGAAGGCCTTTATATAAAAACTCTAAAGGGAGAATATGAGGCTCGATATCTCGTAGGCGCTGATGGTTTTGAAAGCAGAGTATCTAAAATCTTTGGGCTATATAACGAATTAAAATGTGATAATGTTGCTCTGGCATTTTCTGAGGAAGTTAGTCTGGATATGGAGGGACCTGAAGAAATGCAGCTCTTCATAGATGAAACCCTATCTCCTGGCACTTACGCTTGGGTCATTCCTCGCTCGCCGAAAAGAGCTAACATAGGGGTCGGTGTCAGATTAAACCTGATGAAGAGATTTAATGCCAGATTATCTCTCAGAGAGCTGCTCAGAACTCTCAATGTTAGGGAGAATCTAAAAATTAGGATAAAGGGTAGATTTGTTCCAGTTAGTGGCATGAAGAAAGATATCGCGAAGGGGAGGATATTTCTCATAGGAGATGCTGCAGGGATGACCATCCCATCAAATGGAGGAGGAATGCACACTAGTATTATTGCGGCCTATCTGCTTGCTCAGTCAATGGAAAGTAGTGATTCGGTTGGCTCTTACACAAAGAAGGTGTATGAAATCATCCTACCTATGGTAACAACGGGACTAGTTCATAGAAAGGCGGCTGATTTCTTAACAAAGACCGGATTGCTCTGGAAGACTATTGATATGCTACCAGAGGAGATAGTCCGAGAGGTGATCGAAGTTAGGAAGGGAAGGTACTTTCCACTGCTTAGAGCCTTAGCGGCTTTTTATGAAATTGTAAGAGGCAAAGTCGGTAATTATCCACTTTGCTGATGGGATTTTCGCACCCATTGCACTCCATCTTACTGTCAAACTCATCATAGTAGAGTATGCTCTCTCTTGTACTCACTATGAATGCCCCTCCATTAGAGAGAGATGATATCATCCATCGAATTTCATCCTGTAATGTTTTAGGTAGCTTAGGATCAGTCAAAGGGCTAAGCAAAGGGACTATAACCAAAAAATCTCTATTCTCATATACTATTGACTGTAAGAGTGCTATCAGGGACGCAAGATCTTTCCCGGTGGCTGGGAGATCTGATACATCTACAATTAATGTCCCTGCTGTTTCTGGCAGGGCCTCATGTAGCAGGGGCCCTTTCTCCCCCAAGATCATTAACAAGATGGATCTAGATGGCTCTGGTACTCTCATGTCCTCTAGTAGTGAAGTATCGCCCGTCTTTAGTACTCTATCTATTATGAATGCATTGGTATTTGTAAGATAAGATAGAAGGTTCGATACCGTCATATGATAGGATGGTCCTAAGTTGCCAGCATATCCGAACCATGTATCTCCAGTATTCGCGATCTTCACATTACCTGATTTAATTCTGCTCAATGCTTTACCAGTCCAATCTACCAGAACGACTCTTCTATGCCTAGATAGCTCCTTAGCTATTGAAATGGAGATAGAACATGCGAGCCCTATCGAATCACAGACTACTAAGTTAGATGAGAAGGATCTCCTCAACAGACTATCCTTACTACCGATTTTCTCTGGCATCCTCTGGGGTTTAGGAATATACGAGATGAATACTATGGGAGGGAATAGGAGGGATGCCAGAAAGATTGGTATAAAAATCTTATGATCCACCCTCAGCTTTAGCCTGAGTCCTAAGTATATGAAAGCGCTTCCTAAGACAACATTATATACTCTATGAGAATCAGGAATTATCAAACCCCTAGGTGCTTCAACGAGGATAAATAAAACGCCGATGAAAGAGAGCAGTAGAAATACAAGATCTCTTGGGGATCTAATCAAACTTTCTACGGACCTAGAGAGAATGAAGATCACCCTTTTCTCCTCACTATCCTTCTAGAGAGTCCTAAAATAACGGTCTAGATCCCTAACTTTCCTTAATAGATATCTCATCTCAGCTTTGCTTACTTCATCTAGCAGTTCGCTCAATCTTTCCTCATCTACGCAGAATCCATCAATTCTTCCATCAATTAAATTCTCTATCAGATCCACTTGGATCTTAGCATTAGTTAAATCGGCTATTATATAATCGAAGTAGTTGGATGAGAAAGATAAGCTAGCCTTAATGGCATTCCTTCCCCCAAATTCGGAAATCCTTCCTATATCAAGCACTGCTCCATCAAAGAACTCAGATAAACTCTCAGATAGTAATACAGAACTGGCATCTTTCAAGTATACTAATAGATCGAATGAAGGGAAGAGAGAGTATAGTTGAAGAACATTCTCTCTTGCGTTATTTAAATCGTTAATTTCCAATAAAATCTTCAGTTCACCTTTCTTGCCAGAAACGCTTATCTTTTCTTCCCAATTAGGATGAACCAATGCCAAATACGTCTTATCTTCCTCCATTAACTCTTCTTTTAAATTATCTATGTCAAGAAGGTATCCATCAACACTCTCAATCTCATGCATTTTCTTCAGCTTTACAAAAATCTTAGAGGCGATTGGTCTTATTTTCGGTATCTCCATTGCACTTTCGGCAATTTCCTTATGTGCTTCCAACTTCTCAGGCAATTCTCTATAGCTGCTCATCTCCTCAAGCATTTTCATTACTCTCTTCTCTATAACTTTGGTAGGTGGCCTTTCTGACTCCCTGTGGGCTTGAATCACAAAAAATGAATTGCTTCCTTCCTGAATAATCCATTCCATGAGTGTTGGAGTACCTAATATAAGAGATAGATTCGATGAGATCTCAGCTATACTCCTAGCTTCCTCTCCCCTTAATGAGGGCTCCACCCAAAGATCACGGGGTACTTCTACCTCTCTTGGACCTTGAGGGCTGGGAGCTAACTTAACTTTCTTCTCACTAAGTTCACTTTCTACTATATCCATAAGATCTATGCTTATCCGAAATTTATCCTTTGGCATAGAGTCCATGGCTCCCCAAGTCGATTCTACAAGTATTTCATTCTTCCTCCTAGCTGGACAGCATATAGCTAAACCAGATGATCTAGGAAAGATGACCTCCTGAAGCATAATGGCTAGATTCATATCTTCCGGGTATATACCCAGATCTAAGAGCCTTGCCATTGATCTAAGGGAAAATGCTCTGCTAATTACTTGTTGCACTGATCTCATAATCCCTTCTCTAGTTGGCTCATCATACCATACGGACATCCTCCCCTTCAGATCGCCATCTCTCAGCTCTGAAGCATAGGGAGATGGTCTAGCTATAACTATCTTACCTATATTACCAGCTATCGAGTCCAAAACCTCACTAACGAGCTCTTCAGGAACGCTGAGTGATAGAATACTCGATCTTAAGTCCCTTTCTAGCTCTAGAACCTTATTTAAATCCTCCTCATCTAGTAAGGCTCTAGATAATCTGAAAACTTTATGCCTAATTCCATACTCCAATAGAAAATCTGATATATCCTCGCTAGGTATTATAATCGTGAATGGTATACTCACTTCAGCCTCTTTTACTTTAGATAAATTCATCGCTTTAAATCCAACATTAATCTCAAATCTGGCTAAAGGATCATCTATACCTATTATCATAAGATCATCTCCAGTCTAACCTCATATTATCTCCTACATCGGCTTCTAGGAAATCGGCAGCGCTTCCTTTAGCTAAGGAGAGTTCAAGAAGTTCTGTACTTCCCTTTATCATAAGTAATCCTTTTCCACTGTAACTGGATGATTTAAATGCTTTGGCTGAAAGCCTCCTTATATTTACTATAGCATGATTGGATTTTACGTTCTCCCAGCTTATGTTAGTCATTATATTTCCGAATCTATCTATGTTCATAACCTCCCCTTCGATGAAATTCTCACCCAACTTTACCTTCCAAATATCTATAACTTCCATTGATTTTTTCCTAAATCCTAATTCATCTGGTGATTTACCACATGCAAGCATGGCTGCAATCGGAGCAAATATATCCCTCCCATCAAAAGTTCCCGTCCTTCTATGTATTAATTCAGTCCCCTTCAGATCTATCTTGTATAGATCGAACTCTGATTCCTGTATTGAAGGATAGAAAAGTCCATTATCTGGCCCAACAAAAGTATAATCTCTCGATTTTACGATTATAGGGTCTCTAGCAGTCCCAACTCC
Source organism: Thermoproteota archaeon (assembly GCA_015522685.1). Classification (GTDB taxonomy): domain Archaea; phylum Korarchaeota; class Korarchaeia; order Korarchaeales; family Korarchaeaceae; genus Korarchaeum. The sequence continues at coordinate 42,141 of WALU01000016.1, forward strand.
TGGATCAATGACTCCTAATACTATAGACTCTTTCTCTATCCATCTAAGAGCCTGCCATAAGATGAACGATCCATGCTTCACGTTAAACTTCCTTACATTGTTCGTTATCTCGATAATCTCGGCTTTCGGACACAAGGTCCTAACAACGCCTTTCATGGCACATACATAATAATCATTATTGCCGAAATCGGTAAGAAAATATATGGAGACCATCAGGATCCTTCTATTCCATATTATTTTTAATTATGATGGAAGGAGGAGAACTTTCATGATGCTAAAGGGAATTGCTATTGGAGCTATAGGCCTCGCACTATTATTGTTAGCCATTTCCATCCCTCTCCTCGACGAATATGATTTCATACTTGTTCTAAAAGCTCTTTCACTATTTAGCCTTGTTTTAATTTCTTTAATCCTGCTTATAATTGCATGGAAGCTGATAAGATTCAATCCTCCTCCGCCAGCGGCTTCTCTAACCTAGCTGAATATAAAGTCTCATAGATTGGTCCCTTAAGAGTTAATATGCTCTTTTTGAATCTTATCTCATCTACTCCTATAGTCCCTATTTCCATGTCACTCATCTCCCTTAAGATATCTGGCAGGTTGTCGGAGTATCTTCTTACCCTAGCTATAGTCAGATGGGGCTCGAATGATTTATTCTCTCTCTTAAAACCTAGCTTAACTAGAGACCTATCTAGCTCTCTTGCAATTTCTATAAAATTTTCTCTGCCATCAAGGACTCCTACCCATACGACGTTAGGTCTGCTTATTCTAGGGAATGCACCAATGCCATGCAGCATCATAGTAAACGGAGAATAGCCTTCAGCAATACTGCTTATTATGGATCTAATTAGATCTAACCTACTTTCCTCCACATTACCCAAGAACTTCAGCGTGAAGTGAAGATTACATCTCTCAACTATCTTGAGCTTCACGTTGGAGTTTAGTATCTTCTTTTGTATCCCTGCTATTTTACTTACTACTTCTTCATCCTCAACATCAACGGCGATAAAACTCCTTATGCTGGACACTCATCTCAGCTCCGGAGGAACTCCTTTGTTCGGAATCATGCAGAGGAATAAAATCTCCTCATAAGCATAGTACTCATGGGGCTCATCTGGAGGTATGTATACAACATCCCCCTCTTCAACCTCATATTCCTTTCCTCTTATCCTAATCTTGCCTCTGCCCTTAAGCACTAAGATCTCATGCTCCCATGGGTGACTATGCTCAGGTATCTTTCCCCCAGCCTTCACCTTGAATATCCTCATGGAGAAATTGGGAACGCCATCTTTCGGGGAAAAAATCCACTTGATGTAAGTGGATTCAGCCTGTGGGACTCGTTCAAAAGGAATCTCATCAATGTGCTTCAATATCGGCTCAGGCATATACTTAGTAACATTGATAGCGTATAAAGATAGGGCTCAGCCTTGAAGCGATAATTATTCATGACTCATGGATCACCTCCAATATCGCCACTCCAGCAATCTTCCTCACACTGATATTAACTCCACTCTTAGCTGCTTCCTGACCATTTTCAGAAGTCTATCCATATCGGAGGGCATTATTAAGGCTCCCGCTGCATTCTTATGTCCTCCTCCTCTAGCCTCTACAACCTTTAGTGCAGATAGAGGGGAATTGGGCTGGCTCCTAATGGATATCCTAAAAGCACCATCAGATCCAGACGTTATGGTACCAAAGAGGAGGTATCTTTTAGCGGCTAGCTGAATAATGGGAACAAGGTATGCAGGAATGCTTTCTAACTTCACCAGGAGAGCTTCTCCTCCACTCATAGACGTTATCTTCTCAATGAGATCTCCATATTCCTTCTCTATCAGATGAGTTTCCCTTCTTATTGAGGGTAAATCAACTAAATCACTGCTTGTTGCTGGCGGATGAAGAAGGAGATCTCTAGATACCTTAGCTAAGTACTTCCTCTTCACTTTGAATATCTTTCTTATGGCTGAAGTGAAAAGGGCAGAAGAAAGATCCAAGTTCCCAGTATCTGTTTCATCAACCAGGGTTATTGTCCCCTCATAGTTCTCAATCGATGGCTCCTGCCCCTTTACTAGATCGTAGAGGAGTCGAGCTGTAGATGGATACTCTGGCTTCAAATAAGCCCTTTGGACACGATTAGTGAGGAGAATATTAGATTCATGATGATCTACTAAGATTCTTGCTCCGCCTTGCGGCGGAGGGAGGTCTAAGACTATATCGTAGCCTTCTTCTATTGTTTTTATCTCATACGGAGCCGTAAACTTGAGCTTTAATTTACTTGGGTGCAGCAAGATCACAATAGCTGCTGAAAATAATCCATCCAGATCTTCGCCATGGCTTACAATGGAGAGTTTTTCACTCTTAGATATGAACTCGAACATTAGAAATGCTCTCCTCGTTAGTATAGTTGGATAATGATTTAAAATATTAACATTAACAGTTACGGGATGGGACGCAGGGTAGTCGTGGCGGGTACGTTTGATATAATTCATGAAGGGCATATTAAGATGCTATGGAAAGCGAAGGAAATCGCTGGAGATGATGGAGAATTAATTGTAATAATTGCTAGGGATGAAAATGTCAAGAGGTTCAAGGGAAGATCTCCTATAATAAGGGAATCATCCCGGGCTTATATAGTCAAGAGCTTCAAACCAGTTGATAGGGTAGTTCTGGGAGAGAAGGATCCCTTAGATTCCATAGTTAAGCTGAGACCTGATATTATCGTCTTGGGATATGATCAGTGGGCGGGAGAAAAATGGCTGAAGGAGGAGCTGAAGAAAAGAGGTTTAGAAGTAGAGGTAATTAGGCTTCCTAGGTTTGGAGATAGCTCCTCTTCTTTCATAATAGATAGAGTCATCAAGCTGTTTTGTTCATTTAAGAAGGCTGAGGATAGATCTAGAGACCTCTAGCGAAAGAGTTTTAACCTCTCTTCTATCCCCTAGGTTCTCATAATCAAGTTTCGTCCATAATTTCGAACCAAGCTTGTATAGATCCTCATTGAAGTTCCATCTCTTCATTAGAATAAACATAGTATCTAAAATGTCCCTTGATATTCCGCAAATGGTCTCTTGATCGCCATCTGTTGCTTCGTAGCAAAGCTTTACGCTTTGAACTATTAAGTAAGACAAGCCACAGATGAGGGATCTTAGATCTCCTCCTCTCCAATCCTTTATATTGTACCCTATTAATTCAAAAAGGAGATATCTAAGATACCCCTCTGCTCTGCTGAGTTTCTTAATCTTCTCTCTTAAATCCTTCTCTTCTAAAAATTCTCTAATATACATTAAAAGGTTCTCATCAGCTTCAAATAAGCACTCGTTAGAATGGTCGGTCACTGCAATTCAGGGATACTTGAGCACATCCTTAAAATCCTTAAGAATCACATTTACGAGAGTTAAACATGAGATGGATAATAGCTTCGGCTTGGCCCTATATAAATGCTGTTCCTCATCTGGGAACCTTAATACAGGTACTCTCATCCGATGTATATGCTCGCTATAGAAGGAAAGCCGGTGATGAGGTAGTCTTTGTTTCAGGCTCCGATGAGCACGGAACTCCCATAGAGATAGAAGCTATTAAAAGGGGAATAAGTCCGAGGGAGTTAACTGATAAGATGCATGAATATGTTTCTGGGTTATTTAGGAAATTTGGCATAAGTTATGATAATTACACCAGGACAGAAAGCCCCACACATGTGGAATTCGTCAAGGAGTTCTATCTAAAAGTCTATAAGAATGGACACATATTTGAAAAGGAAACTGAGCAGCTTTACTGTCCAAACGATAAGATATTTTTGCCAGATAGATTTGTTGTGGGTACTTGCCCATATTGTGGTTATGAAAAGGCTCATGGAGACCAATGCGATAGATGTGGGAGGCTCCTTAATCCAACTGATCTAATAAATCCAAGATGCGCTATCTGCGGAGCCACGCCTATAATAAAGAGAACAAAGCACTGGTTCTTCGATCTCCCTAAGTTCTCCGATCAGCTCAAGGAATATATCGAAGGAAATGATCAGCTTCCAGATAATGCTAGATCCACATCCCTTGCCATGATTAACGATGGCCTTAAACCAAGGTCTCTAACTAGGGATAATAAGTGGGGAATCCCCGCTCCCTTCTCTGGGGCTAAGGGAAAGACTATATACGTTTGGATGGAAGCTGTCCTTGGGTATGTATCTGCTGTGAAAGAGCATTTCAATCAGATTGAAAAACCAGAAGAATTTGAGAAATTCTGGAAGAACAAAGAGACAAAATCTGTTTACTTTATAGGGAAGGATAACATTCCCTTCCATACCATAATCTTCCCAGCTCTACTTATAGCAAGCAATGAAGGTTATATCCTTCCCTATAATGTTGCATCGACAGAATTCCTCCTTTATGAAGGAGATAAGTTCTCCAAGAGCGAAAGAAGAGGAATTTGGATGGATGAGGCTCTAGTCCTTCTACCAGCTGATTACTGGAGGTTTTATATGATCTACATAAGACCTGAGCATAAGGACTCTAACTTCTCTTGGGAGGACTTTGAGGCAAAGATAAACGATGAACTCAATGACACACTAGGCAACCTAATCCATAGGGTCTTATCCTTTATATCCTCCAAATATGGAGGGGAAGTCCCAGGTACCTGTCTAGACGGGGAATCAAAGAAAATGCTTGAGGAAGCTAAGGAATTAGCTAAAAATATTGAGGATAGCTTGGAGGACTTTAAGCTCAGAGATTCTCTGAGAAATTTCCTTGAGATGGCTAGGATAGGCAATAGGTTCTTTAACTCCAGAGAGCCTTGGAAGGATATCAAGGAGAACAAGAAGAGGACTGATTCAACGGTATTAGCTTCCTACAATTTGCTAAGAGCAATGACCTGCTATATGCATGTGTTCATGCCCTTCTCTGCGGAGAAGCTCTGGAATATGATGGGGCTCCAGAAGAAGCCAGCTAATTTCTCTGAGGCATTTGGTATAGTTAAAAGTATCAAGATAGGGAAAGTAAAGCCACTATTTCATAAAGTGAGCAAAGAAGAACTCATAAAGAAGCTTGAAGACATAAGAGAGAGAAAAAAGATTTTGTCATCCATAGAATGATCCATTAGATATTTAACTCCCCTTCCTGACATTTACCTTTATCTGAACTTCTCCAGAAGCTATGGGATGGCCAGGTTTCACTGCTTGAACTACGACGGAATATGTTTCATTATTCGTCACATTAGCCTTCCAATATATAACCCCCTCCCCACTAGAATTAGTGTAAGCAACATCTGTAACAGTCGCATTTCTACCCAATGTTAATGCAAGAAGCTTTGCATTCTCTACAGGCTTACCATTCATCATAACCTTCACTTTTGCTTCATCACTTACCTCAGCATACTGCTTCTTTGAAGTGATGTTAATGAAGGTATTTATCTCAGGTTTTTTCACCTTTAAAGTCAAGTTAAGAGGAGAGCCTCCGAATACATTAAAGAAGCTTTCTTCCTCAACTAAATTCCCATCCAATGTAGCTTGCATCTTAATGGCATAGTGACCTATCCTATATCTCCCTTCATTTATGCTGAGCTTCGCAGAAACCTCCTTGGCAGGCTTAAGATTTATTGCATCGACAGTTTTGTTAAGCTCTAGATCAATTACATACAGCTTTATGGATGATGGCTCATTAGAAAACATCGTTCTCACCTCTAATTCACCTCCTAAAGGAACTGTTTCTTTATTTAGGCTTATTCGGAATTTAGGAGCATTTATTATGGGCCAGAAGAGAAGAATAACTATGAAGGTCAGGTTAAGCAATAATACAACTTTTGTTTTTGCATCCATGTCTCAATCCCATTGTAAATGGGCTTCCCTTAATTAATGATTATCGTTGTGAACGAATCTTATTATTTTCCTCTAGGTTCTTATTAGGGTGCATGGAAAACTGACTTCTGGCAAGGGATTAGAAAAGATAGAGAGCCCTAGATATATAATATTCGGGCCTAATGCGATAAATCACACTATGGATATACTCTACAATCTTGGAATGACTGGTACAGCTATTATAGTGAGTGGATCCAGTATCACCGCAAAAATAGCGGAGGATCTAACATCATCCTTAGATGGCGAAATCAGCGTATATCATGTGGTTACTGCTGGAGGAAGAATAAATGATGTGATGAAAGTGATAGAAGAGGCCCTAAAAGTGAAAGCAGATTTTTTAATAGGTGTAGGAGGAGGAAGGCCTCTAGATGTAACAAAACTTGCAGCTGCAAAGTTGGGAGTTAGGTATACTGTTGTACCAACATCAGCTAGCCATGACGGTATTGCCTCCCCGGCAGTGAATTTCTCGCTATCCAAACAAGCCGAACTGAAATTTGGGGACTCCATTAATGGAATGGAAGCTCCTACGGCTGTCATAGCTGATACTAACATAATAAATAGAGCACCCCTAATTGCATTTAAATCTGGATTTGGGGACCTAGTAGCGAAATTCACAGCAGTTAGAGATTGGGAGCTAGCCTATAAGCTAAAGGATGAGCCATATAGCGAATATGCGGCATCGATGTCTCTTCTAAGTGCTAAAATAGCGATGGATCACGCCTCAGAGATAAAATTCAGGTTGGAAGAGTCTACTCGCATACTAGTTAAGGCACTTATAGGAAGTGGCGTTGCCATCAGCATAGCAGGCAGCTCTAGGCCAGCAAGTGGAAGCGAGCATATGTTCAGTCACGCTCTAGATAAGATATCCGAAAGGGAAGGAGTTAAATCAGCCCCTCATGGCATACAGTGCGCTCTAGGGACAATAATGATGGCCTATCTCCAAGGCCAAGACTGGATGTGGATAAGAGATAAGTTAAAAAAAGCAGGAGTTCCGACTACTGCAGAGGAAGCAGGAATTAAGCCAGATATGGTAGTGAAAGCCCTTACGATTGCTCATAAGATAAGGGACAGATATACTATCTTGGGAGTATCTGGTCTTACACCTAGGGCTGCTGAAAAATTAGCTAGATCTACTAGAGTAATACAATAATTAAGGCTAGTATAAGGCTGGCAATAAGAATAAGGCCTACGAAAAGTGAAGTAAGGCTGATTGAGTAATTGAGAGAGTTCCCTCTTGGTAAACCTAAAGTGATCCTGTAGATCCTATAAATCAAATAGGTGAACCAAAACAGAGAAAATATTGTAACAAAAGTGGAGATTATCGGAGGAAAGGAAAGGAGATATGAGACTATCTCAGAGAGTGTTCGGAAGAGAAGGGATCTCCAAGATCCTCCCTCACAACTGAGTATTCTACCAGGAGAAATCGCCAATATAAACGTATTCATAATGCCAGCTATAGCAAATGGTATAGAACAGATCCCAGCTAGGTAGCTATGCTTCCTTAATTTCATATTAGACTTTCTAGACACCTTAATGCCTATAATGGTAGAGGAAATTAACCAGCTGAGGGCTGTTATCAGCCACATATAGAGAAGTAGCAGCTGTTTTGCTTCAATGAATAGTAAAATTCTCTCGCTGATGACAGTAGATGAGCAGGTTAATCTAATCTCAAGAATGGATAGAGAGAGAGCATGGAAGGCTAAAAAAAGAGAGACAGCTACTAATGAGTAGGTAATGTGGGCATTTAGGCCTAGATCTCTAAGCTCTTCCCTCCTTCCAATAAGTAGATCTCGAAGTTTCAAGGGTAATATCTCCCCTCAGCTCTTGCTATCTGATCAATCTTGGATCCAGGTTTGTTTACCCTCGGTCTACCAGTGTTGGGATCTCTCCTGAAAGTGATACCTACATCCTTAAGAAATATATTTAGACCCTTCCTTGGGTCCATAGGCTCTGAAGCATATCCTTCTCTCCCAGGCGTTCCCCTAAATACCATTATTCTATCGGCTACAGCCTCTATAGTAAGTAAGTCGTGCTCAACAACTATTACAGCTTTATTTTCTCCTTTAATCCTTCTCCTTATTGCTTTTGCGGCTGCAAATCTAGCCTCAACATCAAGAAATGCGCTAGGTTCATCGATCAGATAGATATCAGCATCTCTCCCTAGACAAGATGCAATAGCGACCTTTTGAAGCTCTCCTCCGCTAATCTCATCCAAATATCTATCTAAAAGCTTCTCTATACCTAACCTCTTAATCACCTCTGTTCTAAAGTAAGGGCTCGAATAATTGGATCCTGCGGTCTTCTTTAGAAGAGATTCAACGGTTCCCTTGTATGTCGGTTTTACATGTTGCGGCTTATAAGATACCCTAACTCCTTCAGTTAGAACAACTCCTTCCTCAAGCTTCAGTTCTCCGGCTAATATCCTTACGAAAGTTGTTTTACCTATTCCATTAGGTCCAACAGCAACTACAACTTCTCCGGAATGAATTTCACCTCCTTTTACATAAAGGCCGAATCCATTGAGTCTCTTCACCAGCTTCGTATAGGAAACCACAATATTTTCCGATATATCTGGTGCTCCTACCCTCTGAAGGAAGGAAATAGGCTCATCCCTGAACCTAACATTATCATCCGGCAAATAGCCATCTAGGAATATGTTTACCCCTTCTCTAGTAGAATGTGGGTAACTTACCACACCATAAACACTAGGTTTTCCATAAAGTACATGAATATAGTCACTAAGATAGTCAAGAACTGCTAAATCATGCTCTACTAAGATAACAGATTTCCCTCTCTCCTGCAGCCTTCTTATAAGCTTTGCAGCGCTCATTCTCTGGTATACATCTAAGTAATTGGATGGTTCATCTAGAACGTATACCTCTCCTTCTCTTATATAAGCAGCTGCTAGAGCTATTCTCTGCAATTCTCCTCCACTTAACTCTCTTACCTCTCTGTCTAATACTTCTCTCAAGGATAAGAGATCAATGGCTTCGTCTAATAGGTTCCTCTCATTTATCTTCTCCAAAATCGTTTTTACCTTGCCTTTTACTATTTTTGGTATCTTATCTATCCTCTCTGGCTTATTAATAACGGTTATTTCTCCATTAGATAGCCTTCTAAGGTAATCCTGAAGCTCAGATCCTCTAAATCTCTTTATTATCTCTTCCCAATCGGGTTCCTGACCTACCCTACCTAAGTTAGGCTTCAACTTACCGGATAGTATTGATATGGAAGTTGTCTTACCTACGCCATTGGGACCTACTAGCCCAACTATTTTTCTCAGCCTAATGATGGGAAGCCTGAAGAGAGTAAATCCATTGATCCCATATCTATGTATCTCTTCCCCCTCCACTGGAGCTGGTAGATTCACTATCGATATGGCAGAAAAGGGGCATTTCTTGACACATATACCACATCCGGTACATAGCTCCTCATCTATCACTAACATACCATCTACAAGCTTTATTGTGTCTTCAGCGCCCATCCTAACCTCTGGACAATACTTTATACATTCGAGGCCGCATTTTTTTGGATTGCAACGATCTCTATCCACTACAGCTATCCTTCTAGCAGGCAAAAGATCACCTTGGGAGAGATACAGCTTCCCTCCCGAGGTCAAATGCCTTTAAATTTAAATTCCTATACTCCTCTGAAGAGACCTCCTTAAGAGCCTCTCTGAGTGCACCTTCAGGGAATGGCAAAGCTCCTGATGCTTCAGCTGCACCTAGCATAACAGTATCAGCTACTATATAATCTCCTGCCTTTTCAGCGAGCTTATAGGCACTTAACGTTATTAGATCCTTTGGATTAAGGCTTCTCATAAGATCCAATACTTCCTCAAAGCTAGGTATAGGGAATCTCTCTATGTAAGCGCTCACTGGTGGTATTATATGATCATTCATCACAACAGTAGTTCTCTCAGATACATAAGGTGCCTGTCTTAACCCCTCCAAAGGCTCCAGCGATATTAGAAGATCTAAAGTACCTTCTAGTATTAAAGGACTTGAGACATTTTCTCCTATCCTCAACTCTGTTCTTATTGAACCATATCTCTGAGAAAGTCCATGAACCTCACTCTGGACGAAGTTCAATCCTAGCTTTAGGGTAGCTCTCGCTATAACATCCATGGTGAACAGTATACCTTGTCCCCCGACACCAGATACTATAATGTTAAACTCCTTAACGTTCATGCTCTCACACCCCTATCCCCTGCTCCCGCCAGTTTAGTGACCCTTTCTGAGGTATTATGGCATCATAGGGACACACCTGAGTACAAGCTCCGCATCCAAAGCAGATGGTAGGATCTATCTCGACTATTGAACCAGTATCAACAAATGCTGGGCATGCGAAGGTATTCATGCAGACTCTACAGTAGGTACACTTATCAGGATCTACTATGTAAGGTTCTCCTACTCTACCCTCTCTTCTTAGTCTCCTAACAGTAAGTAAGGCGCACTCTCTCCTAGAAATTATGACAGAGACTCCATCTCTCTTCAAAGCTTCCCTTATCGTCTTCTCCATCTCGGCATGATTATATGGATCTACTACCTTAACATAGTCAACCCCTATAGACCTGACAACATCCTCTATATCTACGGCAGGGGCTTTTTCGCCCATTGCATTAAAATCACTCCCTGGATGTGGTTGATGTCCTGTCATGGCTGTTATCTTGTTATCCATTATCATTACAGTCATCTTCCTCTTATTATGGACAGCGTTGATCAGTGCTGGAATCCCAGCATGGAAGAATGTTGAATCTCCAATTAGCGCTACTACATCTTCTCCAGTAGCAAGGCTGATGCCATTTCCTATTCCTATAGATGAACCCATGGCATGAGTTACCTGTTCTACCCTGAAAGGTTTCTCAAAGAGAAGAGCATAGCATCCTATATCTCCTATAAATGCTGCTCCTCCAGCCGCTCTTCTGAGAGCATAGCCGGCTGATCTATGTGGGCAGGCAGGGCATAACACAGGAGGTCTTGGAGGTACCTTGCTTAGGACCTTGGAGCTTCTCTCATCTATTTTTGCGAAATCTATTGGAGAAGCTATACCAGTGGCCTTAGATAGGCCCTCCAAAACGGTTCTCATGGTATATTCCCCAACTCTAGGCATATGTCCAGTGAGCTTACCGAGTATCCTGACATCTGGAGCATAATCCTTCGCTACAGCTTTAGCTCTAAGCTCTAAATATGGGTCAAGCTCCTCAACTACAAAAGCGGTCGTAACTGAAGACAGGAAATCGCCTATTACCTTCTCTGGAAGGGGATAGGTCATAGTTAATTTCAGGATTTTTGCATTGAGATTGGCCAATTTTACTGCTTCTTTGGCATAAGAGTAAGCGACTCCTGATGTTAAGATACCAAAATCTGAATCAGGCGAACCTTCAATCTTATAAAACCTAGGAGATACATTCATCTGTATTTCCTTCAGTTTCCTGAGCAATTCGCTATGATGCTTCCTAGCTATCGCTCCCACCTGGAGGTATCTATCTGGTTCTTTAGGCGCAAACTTGCCCTTTCCTGGGCCAGCAGTTATCTCTCCAAGCTTAACAGGAGTTCTTTGATGACTTATCCGAGTTGTAGTTCTAATTAGGATAGGCACCTTGAACCTATCAGATATACCAAATGCCTCCTTGATTAGGTCCTTCGCTTCCTGTGAATTGGAAGGTTCAAGCATGGGAAGGCCAATAGCTTCGCTATAATGCCTATTGTCCTGCTCATTTTGACTGCTATGCGCATGAGGATCGTCTGCAGATACTATAACCATGGCTCCTGCAATTCCTGCATAGGCTAGAGTGAATATTGCATCTGTTGCAACGTTAAAGCCTACATGCTTCATCATTGTTAGGGATCTAAGGCCCGACCATGCTGCTCCCATGGCTACTTCTGTTGCAACCTTCTCATTTACTGACCACTCAAAATAGATTCCCAATTTCTTAGCTACTTTCGATAGGGCTTCACCTATTTCAGTGCTAGGAGTACCAGGATATGCAGCGGCTACATTCAAGCCTGCTTCTAAAGATCCTCTTGCTATTGCTTCATTTCCGAGGAGAACTTCAAAGGTGTCAGCTGGAGCAAGTAGATCTCCCATAAAAGTAACCCATAAAACGATAACCTCGCTAATTTATAATTATGCGAAAATTAGTTTATATAATATCCAGTAGAGGTTAGATGAATCATATAAACAAAAAGAGCCTTATCCAGCAAATTATCAGCTACTTGGTGATTATTGATTTGAGAATGAGGATATTTTTATGAGAGAGTCGATCGCCCTCATGGCTCTACATGGACTTGAGTAGGCGGGGATTCCCTTACGTCTTAGCTGAAGTACTGCCTCCTTGGATTTCTCTCCTCCCATCATAACAGGGATAATTGGCTTCTCATACAATTCCCATAATTCATAGAACATGCTAGCTAATCTAAGAGGATCAGATAGAGCCGTTTCGCAATATATAGCTATTATGCCATCAAAGTCATCGCTTGATAGCACTACATCCAGAATGCCCCTATATATGTCGGTCCCAGCTCTTCCCGTTATATCAATAGGATTTGATGAGCATATACCTCCCTCAGGGACGAACTGCCTTATCTGATCTATTAGGTCTTCACTAGGACGTGAAAGCTTGATCTTTGTTTGATTAGATAATCCCGTAATTAGCTTACCGGCTCCACCGCTGTTAGTTACAATGAGCACTCTATTTCCTTTGATTCTTTTTCCTGCCATAACTAAGACAAGATCTAGGGCCTGTTCAACATCGTCAACTATTGGGATATATCCATCAAAGCTCTCTAACTTCTCTCTAACATCGCTCGCTGATGAAAGGATGACTACTGGCTTTGAATTAATGGAGTTTTTTAGTATATCTATGAGGCTCTCCGGGTCATTTATCTTCTCTAAATGCATTAGAATAGATCTAGTAGACCTGTCCCTCATTAGAAAATCTAATATATCTGATTCATTTATATCAAGCTTATCTCCGAGCCCTACCACTGCTGAAAGCCCGATTCCCTCTACTGTGGTTAGTCCCATTAATGCCATACCGAGAGTTCTAGATTCCATTATCAATCCTACACTACCCTCTATAACTGAAAGGGGTCCTAAAGCTGCATTGAGCTTGCTTCCTGCATGGAAAATCCCCATGGAAGATGGACCTAGAATCTTTATTCCATACTTCCTAGCCAACTCCACTATAGGTAAGGATGATAGATCGCCCCTCCTCCCGGAAATTACAACAGCAACCTTAACGCCTTTAGCCTTCAACTCACCCAGAATTTTCGGTATTCTCTCAATGGGCGAGACTAATATTGCTAGATCGATATCATCTGTTATATCCAATATCGTCTTATAGCAACGAATATCATGTATCTCCTTATACTTAGGATTAACGGGGAAAATTGGACCTTGAAAACCATATCTCACTATATTCGTCAGGATTTCATATCCCATCTTACCTGGGGTCTTTGATACCCCTATAACAGCTATAGATTTAGGTCTGAATAAGTAACTTAGGTAGATATCATCTTCCAATGAGCCTCACCTCCTCTCATCTGATGCAACGGCTCGCCAAATGGAATCTCCAGCATGATGCAGGTTATAGATAGTTCTTCCCTTATCTTTAACTTCATTAGATGATCTTAGAGCCTTCCCTACAGCTAATGCTGCACCGAGCCTCTCATCAACCACCACTACCAGATCTCCCTTAGAAAACTCTCCCTTAACGTCTCTTATCCCTGGACCCATAATATGAGCTCCATTGGCTATCGGCTTGACGGCTCCTAGATCGACGACAACCCTAGGAATTGGCAGGTCAAATTTTTCGACAGATGTGAGGAATGGAATGAGGTCGCCAGTAGGCAATTCCACTAGAAGAGGATACCCATTATAGTAGTAAACCTTTGCAGTTTTCCCTTTCCATGGAACCTCGAGTACTTGGAGAGAAACCTTTCTACTTATTATAACATTCTCCAGCCCAGGTATTTCTCTCAATGCCCTGTCAATTACTGATTTGCTTTCCTTTACTGTGATAGCATATTTATGCTTGGAGATAAAGCCTCACCCTTAAGATCTAATGGCGCCCGGGCTGGGATTTGAACCCAGGTCTGAGGCTCGACAGGCCCCAATGCTAGCCGGGCTACACCACCCGGGCACTGGGTAGAGGAGGCTCCTGCCTATTATAAATATTTCACTGGTACCTCTTAAGGTAACCTCATAGATCTTCTTCGTCTTCAAGGAATTCCCCTAATAATGGTGACTCAGAAATTCCCAGTCACTTTACCTCCTATATTATTAATGGAAAACTTGGCAGAGAGAATGAAAAGAGGGTGAAGGTCGCATGTCTAGCACAATTTTTACTAGCCGCTTTAGCGGTCCTTAGAATTATCTCTATGCTGTTTCCTCTTAGCTTCGTCTCCTGAAGCTATGTTCGTGGCATAGGGAGCGCATAACAATAGAATTATATCATTAGCTTCGGCCTCTTCTCTTATTCAAGTGAGCAATTCTTCATTTTTGGATATAGATCTTACGACTTGATATTCCATTCCACCGAATTCCATGCTCCTAAGATATGAGAAAGCCTTCCTTCCTCCCTTCTTAGAAGCATCCATCGGATAGCCTGCAGGTCCGGATCTTATCTTATCTTAGTTTATCGATTAATACCTCGCATCCAGTTGAGACTATCTTTTCGCTTGGTAGCAGTCAATCTCTTGATCTACAGGGGGTCATATCATGTAGAAAGGTTATATATGCTCCAACTAGTTCATATACTGGGGATCGCCTAGTCTTGGCGGGCTTAGCCCAACTGAGGGCTATGGCTCTATGGATGTGGAAGGGGTCCTTAATTGACCCCGATCTTAGGCGTCCATTGGGCGCCTACCTCTGAACGTAAAGCTGGGCGATCCCCCTGTCTACTTTCTTCTCAATGGTAAGATAGTGGATCCTAAGGCCTGATGTATTAAGGATATTTGATAACGAAGAAAAGAGATGGCCCCCCGTCACCTTAGCATATAAGATGTAGCTGAACCTAGAATTATAAGAGTCTTAATTCGCATGAGGGAGGAATCACCGATAACTCTCCCTAGAACGGTCTTCTTCTTGAGATTAACTTCAAATGAGCCTTCTGCCAAAAATGGGGCGTTATTTCATGGTTTTCTCTTAGATATGCCTACAAATGAGAAATACATGGCTAGTACCATAAATAGGCTTGAGAGAGCCTAAAAACATTAACTTAGTAGAAGAACCTATTCCAAATATACACGTAATACTAAGAGTTCTTAAGCTAGTCGAGAAGGATTTTCTGGTAATTTGGGACTCTAATGCATATATGAATGAAAAACAACGAAGCTATTTCTTGGTATAACCGATCTCTAACTATCTAATTAATTTTCAAATACTGGAGTTATAATTGCACTAAAGTATATAATCAATTCCTAAACATAGAGATGTCGTAACTAGAAATCTAATAATAAGGCATTTGGCTCTCTCGGGACATATAGATTGATATACGAAACCAATATTAAGTGGATATCCTTAGAATGACTGATGCTTTAGTTAATATAATTGGATTAATACATCGAATACATGGCAGATAAGTATCTTGAGATAAATAGGATAGGAGAAGTCAAGGGAGAAGATCAGAGAAACATATAGATTTGCAGAGAGCCTAGGTCTTAGGCGGAGATCTATAAGTTAGCTAATTTTAAGAGTTTAATACTATCGATATTATCTTCCATTTCAACTCCTCCAAACTCCCCTCATTTAGAACGAAGTGATCGGCCATGGCAATGGCATCTCCCATATGAAAAGTCTTTATTTCTCTCTCGTCTTCCTTCAGAAACTTGAAGTATTCTGATTCATCGAAACCAGATCTCCTTCTTTTGAATTGTCTTAAGAATCTCAGTTTTTTCGAAGCAAATATAGCGAGAGTTATTGCCTCTTCCCCAAATTCTCTCTTAAATTCCTCTATCTCTTCTACATTTCTTATACCATTCACCACGAAATGGCTGGCATTCGAATTTTTCGCTTTTGAAATAACGAGCTTTGCTATTGCAGCCATCCCCATCTCTTTCCTAAGCTCCATCCCAATCTTTCTCATATTTTCCCGTGTAATAGGGAGCTCTTTCCTCATTAGCTTCTCTAATAGCTCATCACTCATTCTAAAGACTTTATATCCAAGCTCTTCTTCAATTATCTTAGCTGCTACATCTTTTCCGCTTCCAGGAAGCCCTACAATCAATATCACTCTTTTGCCCAGTTGATTCATTGGGAGACCATCCTCCTACTTCTAAAAAAGATCCACCTTAATTATTGAAGCAGAGGAGTAGTTTTATAGAAGATCCATTAGCATGAAAGGGGATTAAAAGATGATCTCTATAATAGAAATCGAAACAGTAAGTCAAGGAGAAGGGATCATCCCTTTTGCAGGACCTCCTTTAAGAAAAGCGCTCTTTAAAGCAGTTTCTTCTCAGAATTCGCTCCTAGCTAGGGCCTTAGAAATGTCATCAAACAAAATATTTGTGGAAGCTCTGCTTAGAGATAAAAAACAACTTCCTTGCGGCTTTCAAGATGAACTTGTATATATAGGCTCCGAGTATAGAGGATCTATAATAATATTTGATAACAGCACAATTGCGGATGCTGTGAGGAGGTGGGTATATAAGAAACCTCTTATTAGAATAAAGGATGTAACATTTAAGATAGTTGGACATTCCTACCAGGAGATAAATATAGAGGACTTTATACAGGATCAACCATGTAAAAATTTTAGGATAAGGTTTCTTACTCCTACTTGCTTTAGAAGGTCTTCCACCCCTTACTGCTACCTATATCCTAATTCAAAGATAATAGCATCATCGGCATCATCTGTTTGGAATGCTCTTTCCCCTAAAAAAGGGCCTGAAACAAGAATAATGTCTATATGGACTGATCTAAGTGTCATTGAAACAGGATATGAGATATGTACTACAAAACCCATCGAGATAAGTGAGGGAAGAACACTAGTTGGTTTCATGGGGTGGGTGAATTACAAGGT
>WALU01000017.1 GCA_015522685.1 Thermoproteota archaeon
AAGATATTCTTGGCATCCTATGGCTCTTTTTTAATAATTTTTCACACGATACACTCGGGAATGAGAGTTATCGATGAGAAATATCTTATGTTTTTTGAAGTTTATAAAGCATCCAAATTCAAGATTTTGACAAAACTTTATCTCCCATACAGCGTGATATGGTTAATATCTTCATTGAGACTTGCCCTTCCAATAGCGTTTGCCGGCGCCATAGTAGGAGAGTTCCTAGCAGGGGTGAATGGATTAGGAGTAAGGTTAGTTTATTATGAAAGTCTGTTTTATCCAGATGGTGTCCTTGCAATTACTTTTTTAATAGTCCTTATCATTTTAGCATTCTTATTTCCTCTCGAAATTATTGAAAGGAGGGTATTGAAATGGAGGTGAAAAATAATGGAAATTACTTATATTTGGCTTTCTTGCTATCATAAGTGCTGTTTTCGCGCACGCGAGCCGCAGCCAGAGATTTATAAAGATGGTATCTGGAGGTGGTCTTTTAAAATTGGAGATAGATTAGTTCCAATAACGGTTACTTCTACTGGCATGATGGAAAAGCCCAAATTGCCTTTGGCGACTTCTTTTAGCCGCAAAACGTTATCGGAAATAGCATATATGAAGAAGGTGAAATTATGGATGGGATAGAATATAAACCGATCGGAGTCATTCATTCTCCATTTAAAGAACCTAAGGGAACACCCATACAACCTGCAGGTGCTAAAAATGCTGATGGAACGGCTGAGCTATTTCCTGAATATGTCAAAGGCTTAAAAGATTTGAAAGACTTTTCTCACATTATTTTGATATATCACTTTCATTTATTCAAAGGGGGCTCCCTAAAAGTGAGGCCATATATGGATAGCAAAGTACGCGGAGTCTTTGCAACTCGAGCTCCAAGTAGGCCAAATCCAATTGGAATATCTGTAGTGCGTCTTGTCAGGATTGAAGGGAATATACTACATATCCGAGATGTAGACATTGTAGATGGGGCTCCCCTTTTAGATATAAAACCATATGTTCCAGAATTCGACATAAGAGAAGTAGATAAGACAGGATGGCTTGAGAAAAATGTACATAAACTACCAACATCAAAAGATGATGGAAGGTTTCAAAATGATTTATATGGCTTCATGAAGAGTGACTAAAAATAATCCATCCTGTACCTAAATAGTTATTAGATCACCTATTCTGAGAGATCATGGGGCCTGCATCCTATTTTCACCAGATCGTATGGCTTTAGCTTGATACCAGCATACTCGCTGCCCGCAGATCCAATTACCCAGTCCAGCATTAGGACAGCTTTCTCTATGTAGCAGGGCATAATCCCATAGAAGGCGAATGGAGGCACGCCTCCTGGCTCGTATCCTAAAATAGAGAAGATTTCTTCTGGAGTAGCCATCCTAGGTCTCTTCATACCTGAAAAGAGCCTTAGCTTCTTCACACTTACCCTCCTATCGCCTGTCGTTATGACGAATATGTATTCGCCTTTCTCTGTAAACACGAGGGATTTCAATATCCTGCTTAGTGGAACTCCAAGCGCCTCGGAAGCTTCTATCGATGACTTACCGCTGGATTGATGCTTTATTACATCCCCTTCGATCCCTAGTTCCTTCATTAGCAGCATAGCTTTTTTTACAGAATCCATTGCTCTTGAAGACGGAAGCAAAATTAAAAAGCTTTCATCTAAGGGACTTGAAACGCGTGCGATAACCTACCGCGACAGGGAATGCCTAGCCATTTTCTAAAACTCTTCCAAAGTTCCACCAGGTATCCCTCAGGGAAGGAAGGTCAAGCTTCCTCCGGATAACCGGAAACATGGCTGCTGAACTCATCAGGGAGGATAGAGATGCTAAATAAGGTCATCGTGGATGCTAGCGTTGCTGTGAAATGGGTGATACCTGAAGATTATTCAGATGATGCCGTGAGGCTTCGAAACGACTTCCTCGACGGGAAAATAGAGGTGCATGCACCTGAAATCATTCCGATCAGGGTTGCCAGCGCCCTGAGGAAGTATCATTTGATTTGAGGAGAATAATAGATAAGGACGTAGCAGAGAAGGCCTTATCGCTGATAGTCAGATCTGATATAGTACTTCGCAAATCAAGCTTGGACAAGCTCCTCGAAGCTCTAAATCTAAGCTTTGATCTTGGCATCTCAATCTATGATGCGGTCTACATTGAGCTGACGCGTGAGCTGGAGGCACTTATGCATACTGTAGATGATTGGGTATCCGTCCTAAGGATCACTTACATGGTTCCACGGTCAGAAATCAGTCAATAAGATCCTCTCCGGTATAGGTCTTGAGCTTATGGAGGATTATGAAGGCATAACTAGGGTGAGAGCTTACTCTGGTCGACCTCTAAACAAGAAATCCTTTTCTAAAGCTTTAAAGCTGTTGGCAATAGGCCTGAAGATGTATTCTTTGATAAGAAGCGTCCAAGAAGGGGGAAGCCATCAAGATCGCCTTGACAATGCTACCTCTCTTAGAGAGGATATAGAATGGAGGAAAAGGGTAATACAGCGCCTTCCAGCTACCCTTCATAGTAATCTTCATTCAGGCATCAAAGTAGCTTCCCGAAGAGCTTAATAGAGCGATCATCGCACGATTGCCTGTATTGTAAAGAGTTCTGATGGATCGTATGATTTACTGTGAGCAAGATCTATGTGTACTGATTGAATTTATACGCTTAAGCTTCAATGAAAAGATATGTTCAAGGTCTCCAAGCATGTTCTAGCTGCCAAGCCTTGTCACATCCTAGTGAGGCCTGGAGATATCGCTGAACGCGTTTTAGTGGTAGGAGATCTCGGCAGGGCGAACTCTATAGCTAAGGAACTTCTAAAGAAAGCTAAGCTGGTGAACTCTAACAGGGGCTTCAACACCTACACGGGCTACTTCGAGGGAACCAAAGTTACGGTAGCTACTCACGGTATTGGTGGACCTTCAGCAGCGATAGCCATTGAAGAGCTAGTGATGCTAGGGGCTAGGCTCATTATCAGGCTCGGGACCTGCGGTGGCCTCATAGAAGAAATCAAGGTAGGCGACGTTGTAGTAGCTATTGGAGCGTCTTACCCTCCTGGAGGTGCTGTGGGAATGTACGCTCCTAGAATATGCTATCCAGCTGTCTCTGATCCCGAAGTTACCTTGGAGCTTCAGAAAGCTCTATCTGAGGAGGGCTTTAGAGTGTGGAGGGGCTTGGTCGCTTCAAGCGATGCGTTTCACGCCGAGGAAGCTAACCTCCCTACCTGGAGCTCTCTAGGGATGATAGCTGTCGAGATGGAGTGCGCAACAATATTCACGGTGGCAAGGCTTCGCAAACTTAAAGCAGGGGCTGCTCTTCTCATCATAGACAACCTAGCGACCGGAGATTTCTTCAGCTCCGGCTCCGAGGAACGCAGGTTATTGGAGCTCAAGGCAGCGAGGGGATCTCTAAGGACCTTGGTGAGATTGCCGATAGAATAATCGAATTCCTAGTAAGGCTTTGGTGTAGTAGTTGAAGTTCATCTGGATATTACTTTTTACTGAAGAAGTTAGTGAAGAAGTTAGAGTAGATCGATACCTATGGAGGCAGATCTAGTCCTATTGAATGGTAATCTCTTCACAAGAGCTAGAGGAAATTCGCTTGCTATCTACCGAGGAAGGATAGTAAAGATAGGGAAAGAGGATGAAATAGCTCTTTTTATAGGTCATAAAACTAAAGTAATTGATTTAAGAGGTAAGATAGTTCTCCCAGGCTTCATAGATGCTCATATCCATCTATCGCTTTTCGGCATGTCCCTCAGCCAGATATATCTGAGGGGAACTAGATCTATAGAGGAGCTGAAGGCTAAGGTCAGGGAGAGAGCGAAAAAGGCTAAGAAGGGAGAATGGATGCTTGGGAGAGGATGGGATCAGGAGTTGTTTAAAGAGAAGAGGTATCCAACCAGATGGGATCTTGATGAAGCAGCGCCGGATAATCCTGTGCTCCTCATGAGGGTCTGTGAGCATGTTTCCGTTGCAAATAGCAAGGCATTGGAGTTAGCATCGATAACTAGGGAGACGAAGGATCCACCAAGGGGTAAGATAGACAGGGATGAGGAAGATGAGCCCACCGGGATCCTAAGGGAGCAAGCTGTGGAGCTCGTTCAGAGGGTTATACCTCCTCCCACTCTGGAGCAGCTCAAACTTCAACTGGAGCTGGCGATCAGGGAAGCTGTTAGCAAGGGCTTAACGTCGATCCACTTCATATGCTCTGATAGGTTCCCAGATGAGCTTAAGGCCCTTCAGTTCCTTAGAAAGGAGGGAAAGCTCCTCATAAGGATTTACTTGGTTCCTCCCTACAGTTCCTTGGAGAAACTGGAGAATCTAGGTATAATGACTGGATTCGGAGATTCCAAACTGAGGATAGGGGGAATAAAGGTATTTACAGATGGATCCTTGGGTGGGAGGACTGCAGCCTTGGAGGAGCCCTACTCGGACATGCCAAGCGGGAAGGGTATGCTGATCTATTCACCAGAGGAGCTGAAGGATATAGTGCTCAAAATTCACAAGGCAGGATTTCAAGCCATGATCCATGCCATAGGTGATAGAGCAATTAAAGTGGCGCTAGATGCCATAGAATTTGCCTTAAATGAGGAACCGAAGGCTCACAGGCATAGGATAGAGCATGTATCCCTCATCAACCCAACTCTCTTGAGGAGAATGAATGATTTAGGTGCTGTAGCTGTTTGTCAGCCCCACTTCATATTCTCTGATTTCTGGGCCAAGGAAAGGGTTGGCCCAAGGAGGGCAAGGTGGCTCTATGCCCTCAAATCCCTGAAGGAGGACGTTGTCGTTGCTGGATCTTCCGACTGTCCAGTTGAGCCATTGGATCCGCTGAGGGGTATATGGGCTGCCATTACGAGGCCTAACCTTGCAGATGATGAGAAACTGAGTGTTGAAGAAGCAATAAAGATCTACACTATAGGAGGAGCTTACGCCTCATTTGAGGAAGGAGATAAGGGAAGTATAGAGGAGAGAAAGTTTGCAGACCTCGTAGTTCTATCAGATGATCCAAGAGAGGTTCCTCCAGAGAGAATAAAAGACATAAAGGTGGAGATGACCATAGTAGATGGAAAGGTAGTGTTTTCAAGCGGTTCGATCAGTTAGTGTGGATAGCGAGGAGGAGTCGCTGATTGAGATATGAGGAGCCGAGGAACAACGTTGGCGCTGCGAACTTATCGCTCAGCGAAGAGGAGATCAAATATCTATCGTATGGAATGCTCGGATAGGGCGAGGAGCTGATGAACTACGGCATTCAAAATAGTAAGCGAAAATTTCCATTTCTAAGCCCTTACTCACTAGATGGTATGTAAGGGCAAGCCGGATCCTCTTCCAATATATCACCGAAGAAGGATAATGCTCTAGCTCTGCTTCCTCCGCACACCTGCCTGAATTCGCAGACGCCGCATCTTCCCTTGAACTCAGCTGCTCTTATCTTTCTAAGCACCTCATTATTCCTATAAACGTCAACGAGGCTATCTGTCCTTACATTTCCCAGCCTGTAAGGGGCGAAACCACTTGGATAGATCTCTCCGTTATGGGCCACGAAGATTATTCCATAACCGTCCCTAGTGTAAGCTGACTTCAGCTTAGGGTGATTCGTTGGAGGCCCAAAAAGATCAATTAGCTCCTCTGTAAGCTCCTTATAGAGGCGGCCAAGCTTATATTTGGAGGCAATTTCATCTACTTCCTCCGAACTAGATGCTGCCTTCCTTCTAGTCATAGCTACCCTCCTAAAGAATGGCGCCTCGACAGTCCTTACCTCAAATCCTCTAGCTGCGGCCTCATACAGAAAGTGAACTACATCTTCGCTCTCCTGAGGCGATAAATCTCTCAGTTCAATGCCCCTACCAACTTTTATCAGGAAGAATAACTCCCATATTCTCACACCTAGGTCGTGAAGGAGCTTTGCTACCTTTGGAAGATCGTGAACAGTTTCTCTCGCCACTAACGTGTTAACCTGGAGCATCCACCCAGGACCTGAGAGTCTCTTAAGAATGCGCACGGTAGCTTCGAAGTGGTTCTCTACTCCCCTAATGCTATCATGGATCTCCTTCATTCCATCGAGGCTTATTGAGATGTACCTGATCCCATACTTCTTTAGGAGATTAAGTTTACCCTCAAGCAGCTCAGTCACTGCAGGTGCAATTCCTGCCCTTAATCCTCTTTTCCTTACATGCTCCAGAATCTTCTCTAGATCCTCTCTCATCATCGGATCGCCGCCTGTGAGGATTAACACCGGTGAAGGCTTTCCAAACAAAGCAATCTCATCTATTAGTCTCCTACTCTCTTCAGTGCTCAGCTCTCCAGGTAGTGGCTCTGGTATCGCTTCAGCCCTGCAATGTTTGCATTTAAGCTTGCAAGCCTTAGTAAGCTCCCAAAATATTAAAATAGGCTTATCATTCATGTTCATGTTCGTGCTCATGGAAGCTTGATGCATGTCGGATCCTCCCCAAGAATATCATTTTCATATATATAGGCCTTGACCCTGGATCCACCGCAAAGTTCCTTGTACTTGCATGATCCACACTTTCCCTTAAGGTTGCTCGAATCTCCTATTGCTTTATAGAGGGGATTATCTATAATATCCTTCAAGCTAAGACCATCCTTGACTACATTGCCTAGCTTTATTGGCAGGTAATTGCTCAACAGGACATCTCCTATAGGCGAGATAGATACAAAGCCCCTTCCTTCTACTGAGAGCCTTCTCTTCATCATCTTCTCCTCAGCTCTTGAGACATCATATCCCCTTCTCTTCAACTCCTCCATCACATAAATGGCTGCAGATGGATGAAGTCCTATATCAAGCTCTATATCGGGATACTTATCTCCAAGTATCATCTCATCGATGAATTTATTCAACAGGTCCCTCCATTCGCCTTTGCTGACTACCTCATCCTTCAGGAGAGCTCCTCTTCCTACAGGTATGAAATCGCACAGGTAAACAGCCTTAGCCCTGTACTTAGATGCGACCTCGAATATGTAATTTAAATTATTTAACACACTCCTAGCGACGACAGTCTTTATAGTCAGGCTTATCCCTAAATCACTGAGCAGTTCCAGGGTCTTGATCGCCTTATCATATACGGGCAAGCCGGTGAAATGATTGTGGAAGGGCTTGGGGCCATAGAGGGGAATAGCTACATTATCTATCCCCAGATCTGCAAATTTTTTAGCTATCTTCTCATTTACTAGCGTGCCATTAGTGCTTAGGATTATCCTAAAACCCAGATCCTTGAGCCTTTCTAGAATAAGCGTTATATCTTTCCTAAGCAGAGGCTCCCCTCCGGATATAAAGGTTAGCGGCTTTCCTGCCTCGTAAAGCCTGTCTATTACCCTAAAAGCATCTTTTGTGGAGATCTCGGGAGTAGTGCGACCTCCTTCATAGCAGTGAATGCATCGAAGGTTGCACCTCTCAGTTACTACCCATATGACTGAGCTTATCCCTCCTCTAACTAAGGACCTGTGAGCAACCCTCTCTGCCTCAGATAGTCCCTCATAATCCTTAAATAAGGATTTTAGATGAGTCATTGTAGCACCTCTCGGATAAGCCTATGAGGAGATATGTATCCTCGGCATCACGTACTTTGGGACTACATATCCTGCTATTGCATTGGAAACTATAGCTACTATAAATATGGTGGAAACTATGAAAGTTCCAAAGTCTATCAACTTATGTAGAAATAGTGTGATAAAGAAATACTGATAAAGGCCAGCGAAGAAGCTTGATAAGATCATTGTAGCAGTGATTATGCCAGCATTATATTTGCCCACCCTTGCATCCCTGTAAACGCCAAGCAGATTGAAAAAGAAATCTACCACTGCCCCTCTCACCACGAAGGCACCTAGTATCAAGAGGAAAAGGAAAGACTGGAAGCTATAAAGCAGACCAGCAACTATAGATATTATAGTGGCCGAGAGAGGGAAGCCTACCACGAGAACTCCAGTTAAGAGAACTAAAGCATAGACTATGGCCCCATAACTAACAGTTAGCTTGACAAACAAGGCAGATAAAAAAGCTAGCACAGAGAACATAGCCAGAAGGCTTATTCTAAGGCTGGCTCTTTCTTTCGCGAGATTCATGATACCACTTAGCGGATTCATCAATTTATTTTATAAAATAGTTACGTTATCATCAATTAACGAAGGCTATGCCTTACTCATAATGAGCTAGAAGTCCTTTCCAGTCATAGATCTCACCTTACCTCATCTCACAAATATCCGAGGGTACGCATCACGAAGAGTACTGTATATAAAACGCCCAATATGAAGGAGCTTACCACCACAGCCTTGTCCAATTTGCTCAACCTGAGTTCTCTATACCAAGTATGGCATCTTTCCTCCCCAAACCCCCTAAGCTCCATTGCATCAGCTATATCATATATAGAAAGTGTTGCAGATATTGTAACAGGTACCACTAGAGGCACCAGGGCCAAGAGCTTTAATATGGGGTTCTTTCCTCCCTTTGGCCTGAAACCCCTTGCCATCTGGGCCTCTAAGGTTTTCTTCATCTCATCGATAAATTCGGGGACATATCTTAGTGCTAACTGTATCACATAAGCTTGCTTATATGAAAAGCCCATCTGCCCTAAAGCTGGAGCATAAAGGTTGGGAGATGTCGTGAAGACGAGCGTGGCAGTGGCTATTGCTAGGGTCAAAAGCTTAACTACAGGAGTGGCTGCCTCTAATATTATCTTGGGTGACGATAGCTTAACTAGAAGCTTGCCTGTTGTGCTAGCTCCACTATAGAGGACAGCTATCGTCAGGTAATTCAAGGCTGAGAGCGCTACAGTTATGATTAGAATAAACTTCCAAGTTTCCTTCGTCCTACTCCATGGGAGATCAGCTAGAAGGTAGAAGAAAAGGGAGATTACCAAAAGAGGTACAAGGAGCGCTATATTGAAGGTCAAGGTTAGGCTTAGAACAAAAAGAAAAATAAAGGTAAGTTTGGCCCTAGGATCTAGCTTGTGGACTGGGCTTTTTCCTTCTACGTACTTTATGAACCTCGTTGACATGTCATACTCTCCTAGCCCTACTCTTTACTGCTGCTGCATAGGCAGCAACGAGTATGGGTGTTAAGATGGCTCCATTGATCGCATCCGTCACCGCTGCTGGAATGAAGAGGGCATACGTTGCCTCCTGTATAGTAGAAACTCCATAACCAAGTAAGTAATCTGTATAGGCGGCAAATCCCATTCCCACTATGGAACCAACGATAGCTAGTACTATGCAGGTGATATACCCTTTCTTCTTAAAGAGGTCTTCCTTGGAAATAAAATACACTACTAAACCAGGTATTAGCCCAATAAGTCCATTCCCTACATCCCAATCCCACCAAAAGCCTCCCCAGCTTATTGCATCGCTTATTATATTTCCAAGGAAGCCTGTGATGAAACCAACAACCGGGCCAAATATATAACCGAAAAACATGGGTATACTAACGCTAGGCCTCATAGCAACCAGCTGGGTTCCCGGGAGCTGGAAAATGTTGAAGAATACATTGAATGCTGCATAGAGGGCTGTCCCTATTCCCATAGCCACCAAACCGGTGGTAGAAAAAGATTCTCTGCTACTCATACTACCACTTCGGTTCCTCCCTCTAATCACTTATATCCATTCTGTAGCATCATGAGTACGCATCCATCAGTTCCCTGATTCCCAAGACATACCTTCCTCCAGTTATTTCCCTTCCGACCTTCACTAAGCTGGTTTCTCTTATTCTTCCTATCCTAAGATAATCTCTGTTAGCGATAACTCCTCTCGTTGGTCCATCTGCTACTATCCTTCCATCAGAGAGTATAACTGTCCTATTGGTATACTCTATTGCCAGATCTGTATCATGCGTTATCACAATAACAGTCTTTATCGTTCCCATGAGCCTCGTGATGAAATCCATAAAGGAGGTATAACTGGCATAATCCTGTCCGGCAGTAGGCTCATCTAATATCAGAATCTTAGGCTTCATTGTGAGTACAGAACCAACACATATCCTCTTCTTCTCCCCATGACTTGCAGCGAATGGGGAGTAGCTAAGTAGCTGGTTTATCTTACACTTGACCGATACCTCCTTTACCCTCCTCAGGATCTCTCCCTTCTCTACTCCAAGGTTCTTTGGTCCATAGGAAAGCTCCTCTTCAACACTCTTTGCGAACAGCATGTTGAATGGATCTTGAAAGATGAGGCCAACGTAAGGGGCTATCTCATAGACCTCCCTCTCTTTCGTATCTATTCCATAGACAAGAACCCTTCCCCTTGTCGGTTTGAGTATTCCCAACATCAGCTTTGCTAGAGTACTCTTACCAGCCCCATTATTTCCTAGAAGAGCTATCTTTTCGCCCTCCCTTATCTCAAGATTTATATCTTGGAGAGTTGGTTTACCATTATAACTGAAGCTAACATCCTCGAACTTCACAGCCAGTTTTCCCACATGGGATCTAATATTATATTCCGGCCTAACTGCCTTAGATCGAGAGAAAAATACTCTAGCTGGTACCTTTATGATATCGGCAAACTCCTTGAGTTCCTCCTCACTCTTAAGCTCCTTTATTATCCTGCCCCTGTCCATGACAAGTATGCGATCCACTCCTACATCCAACACTTCCTCAGTCCTATGCTCCGTTATGATCACAGTTTTTCCTCTTTTCTTCATCTCCCTGACATGATCCTGAACCAGACGAACACCCTCGCTATCCAGATTAGCTAGAGGCTCATCCATAAGTATTATTGGGGGATCCATAGCTAGAACATCAGCTATTGCTATCCTCTGCTTCTCTCCTCCACTGATCTCATTAACATCCCTTCCCCTCAAATATAAGGCATTTACATGCTTCAATGCAGCCTCAACCCTGCTTTTAACATCCTCTCTGGGAACACATAGATTACAGGGACCAAAAGCGACATCATCTTCAACGTTTGGAAGCACTAGCTGCTTGCTTACCTCCTGCATCACAGTTCCAACGAGTCTAGATAAATGGGAGAGGCTTGCTCCCTTAACGGTCATTCCCATTACTTTTACCTCTCCCCCATACCTTCCCTCATATCTGTTAGGGATAAGGCCATTTATCGTCTTTATCAAGGTAGATTTACCGCATCCGCTCCTCCCTACAACAAGTATTGTCTCTCCATCCCTAATGCGAAAATTCACGTTATACAGAGCAGGAGTATCTTTATTCATATATGTAAAGGTCAAATCCCTTACTTCAATTGCCACAGATTTACAGCAGCTGAGCAATTAAAAAGATATCTTGAATCATCTATAAGAAAAGGAAAAGATGCTTTCTGCTAGATTCTAGCTGCAGCTTGTCTATTATTGTAATAATCTCTTGAGGTAATCTTTGAAGGAGAAGATCTCTTTATTACTCAAAGTAGTATATACTATAAGAAGAATTATGAATTTACTCTACTCTAAGGAAAAGTTATAGTACAGTATTGCTCTGCGAAGATCTTCTGCATATCTAATCCAATACATCAAAGCTAATGTATTGATCTGGTAACCTCAGTAGCCCTAGTAATCTCTAGCTTTCTCTCCGCCTACTACACTCCATCCTACCTCAGTATCTAATGGCTCAGTTAAATCAGAGCTTACCGAACTCCTTTACAACTTCTCAAGATTTCCTGATACCTTCTACAGCCTCTACAATTCTTTTAACCCTCTCTGAACTGACAGGCATCTTTATTTCTCCATTCATCTTGATCCACGTCCCAACAATGGCTCCATCTGCTATTCTCAAGAGTTGATGGATATTTGACGAATCCAAGCCGCTTCCTACGATGACCGGTACATTAGGAACAGAGTTCTTTGTATCTCTCACGGAGCTAACGCTCGGAGGGCTTCCTGTGGACGTACCAGTAACTACAACAGCATCAGCCATCCCTCTGAGCACGGCAGCCCTAGCTGCTTCCCCCACCTCCAAGTTAACAAGGGGCTTAGCATGCTTACACAAAACGTCAGCCATTATCCTCACATCTCTCTTCCCTAGAAGCCTTATCTCTCTCATTACATCCCAAGCCTTCGGCTGTATTATTCCCTGATCAGTCACGAGGGTATCTGTATAGGCATTACATCTTATGAACTGAGCACCTGTGACGTGTGCTATTGCCGCAGCTGAGACACAGTCGCTCCTGAGGACATCTACTCCAACCGGAAGGGATATTTCCCTCCTAATTTCAGTTACTGCTAAGGTCATGGCAGATACTACCCCAGGACCTACTCTACCTCTAGTGAGCGGCAGATCCCAGAAATTCTCGACAATTATTCCATCGAATCCACCCTCTTCTATTGCTCTGGCATCTCTCAATGATCCCTCTATTACTGAAGAAATATCTCCTTCATAGTTGGGAGATTCAGGGAGAGGTTTAAGGTGAACCATGCCTATAAGAGGTTTATCTACCTCGAAGAGATCCTCTAACCACACATTATATCCCCAGTCCAATTACATGTGCAAGTAATACAATTTTTCCCTTTGATTCCATTCACCTCTCAATTAAGCTAAGGGTTGAGAGCAGCATCTTTACTTTAGTCGGAGGTTTTATAGAACTGGCCCTCGTTGGGACACTCAACGTTTTTAATTATGGAGACTCTATTACAAGGATATGACTTGAGCTTCAGGGGGGTACGAAAACCTGAAGAAGAGAAAATCCTTCCTAGAGCTGGCGAATTACAACCTCCCCAAAGGATTTTTACGAGCTTGCCGTCTTCAATTCTCACCAAGCCGTAGAGTTCTTCACGCACGCATATTCTTCTCTTGGAGCATGATTATAAGCTGCTAAGACCCCTCAACAAATATGTTCCCGATAATAGTGGAAGAATCCTCGCATGAATGGCTTGATGTGATTCTAAGTTATGCTTCCAAGCTAAGAGAAACCTATGGAGATAGATTGGTAAGAGTGGTGGCTCTCCCAAGTCCTGATCAAGAGGTATATGAGTCAAACGTCCTAGTGGTGCTGGATCGCTATAGCTCCGAGGATATGGAGAAGGTGGTGGAGCTA
>WALU01000018.1 GCA_015522685.1 Thermoproteota archaeon
CTATAGGGATAATATTATTAATTATAGGTCTACTAATTGGATACTTTGCTGCAACTCCAGGGCAAGCACGTACAACTACTGTAACCCATATGATCCAGAAAACAGTTACTGTAACTAAGACTACTGCTGCAACAGCACCAGCCACTACCACAGCTCCTGCTAAGGAGCAAGTGATAAAAGTTGGCGTATTACTCCCGCTATCCGGAGGATCAGCTTTTTCAGGTCAAGAAGATCTAAAAGGAATAAAGCTTGCGGCAATGCATATAAATCAGAGCAAGTATCCTAACATAAAGTTCAAGATAGAGCTAGTTATAGCTGATACTCAGACTAAGCCTGATGTTGGGATGACTGAGCTCAGAAGGCTTGATCAAGCAGGCGTGGTTGCCGTTCTCGGATCTTTCAACTCTGCTGTAACACTGCCTGTGGCAAGCGAATCCGAAAAACTTCATCTTCCATTCGTTGATCCTGAAGCAATAAGTGATGAAATAACTGCCCATGGATGGAAGTATGTATTTAGAACTTGTGCTAATGCAAGCAAGTATGCTTACGATACTCTCTGGGCTATGTCAGATATTGCGAAGGCTAACGGAGTCGATGTTAAGTCTGTAGCTTTAATCTATGAGAACTCCGAATTTGGAGTTTCCACTGCTAACGGTATTAAGAAGTACCTAAAGATATTCTTCCCCAATGCTAAAGTGGTTCATGACGAGGGCTACCCATCCGGGGAAATAAGTAGTATGGATGACATGGTCGCTAGACTTAAGGCGGAGAACCCCGACATAGTCTTCCACGTCGCTTACCTTAAGGACGCAGTTCTCTTCGTCCAGACAATGAAGAAGCTGGGCTGGTATCCTTCAAAGGCTTACGTGGGTGCTGGGGCTGGCGGTCAGGCCAGAATAGAGTTCATTCAACAGCTTGGTACTGATGCAAATCACATACTCACTCAAACAGAGTGGCAGCCTGACTTCCTCAACTCCAAGGCTCTGGCTAAATGGACTTGGATAGATCAGGACTTCAGAAAGCTATATGGGAGAAGTATGGTAGGTAGTACAGCTCTGAACTATGTAGGTACCTATGTACTCGCTACAGCAATACAGAAAGCTCTTAATTCAGGAGCTAATCCAAGCAATCTTAAGGCATTCAGAGATGCCATAAGGGATTCTCTCGAAACCATAAAAATACCAGTAGGAGAACTCCCTCTTATGCCTTGGGGAGTTGACTTAACTATGCCCAACCACCAGAACCCTGAGGCGGCTGTGGCTATGGCTCAGATACTTAATAAGAAGTTCAGGATAGTATGGCCATTGAAGTTCGCTCCAGTTAAAGCAGTCTTCCCGACTCCAGGTTGGGGTTGATTGAATCTTTCTCATCCTCCCTTTTTCTTAGGAAAGTGATCTATAATGTTTGAATTCAGTGCATATGTGCAAATTCTTACTTCTTATACAATACTTGGCGGAGTTTACGGATTAACTGCCTTGGGCCTCTCTCTCATATGGGGCGTCATGAAAGCAGTCAACTGGGCTCATGGAGATACTTTAATGGTGGGTATGTATACAGCATATTGGACTGTTACCCTTCTCGGAATAGACCCCTATATAGCCGCAATAGTGGCATTTCTCCTTCTAGGATTGGTGGGTATGGGAATTCATCTAATAGCCATAGAACCGGTAATAGAGAAACCAGGAGGGCATGAAGCTACTTTATTGACCACCTTAGGTATCTCCGTGATCTTAGAAAGTGTAGCCCTTATATTATGGTCACCTAACCCTAGATCTTTCCAGAATGTGTATAAAAGTACTTATCTTCAATTCTTTGGTATGAGAACGAGTGTAGCGGAGGCGATAGCTTTTACTGTATCTATAGTCTCGATTATAGCTGTAGATCAGCTTCTTAAGAGAGTTAAGTTTGGGAAGGCTATAAGAGCGGTATCTCAAAATCCAATAGGAGCTAGAGTAGTTGGTATAAATGTTCCTAGAATAAGATTATTCACATTTGGATTGGGGGTAGCTCTTGCTGGAATGGCTGGCGCGCTGGTAGCTACGTTCTACCCGAATATAAGACCTTTAGCAGGATACATTTGGGATATAGCTTCATATGTAGTAGTTATATTCGCTGGGCTCGGCACGATATACGGGGTCATATTTGCTGGTATAATAATAGGGATCACGGAAGGCTTAGGTGCAATATTCCTCACAAATGCTTATAGGCACATTTTAGTATACATAGTTTTCCTCTTAGTACTGCTGCTTAGACCTCAGGGGCTTTTTGGCAAGGCACTAAGGAGGGTCTGATATGAAGATAACCATTAAGTGGATTACAATGGCGATACTGTTAATCTTGGCTCTAATTCTGCCACTATTCGCAAATGAGTTTATAATCTCCGTATTCGTCCAAGCGTACTTCTGGGCATTTCTGGCCCTAAGTTGGGATGTGATAGGAGGATATGGTGGTCAATTCTCACTTGGGCATGCTGCATTTGTTGGAATAGGAGCTTATACATCCACTATACTGCTTGAGAGCTATGGTATATCGCCTTGGATGGGAATGTGGGCTGCTGGCATATTAGCAGGCATTGCTGGTGCATTTATTGGAATAACATCTCTTAGACTAAGAGGACCTTTCTTTGCCTTAGCAACAATAGCATTCGCTGAACTAGTTAGGCTATTACTTCTATACTTCAAAAATGTAACTAGAGGACCCTTAGGAATGCTCATAACGCAGACGGGCCCTCAGAATATGATATTCGAGCAGCAATCCTACTACTATTACCTAATGCTTGCATCGATGATCACTGGTGTAATTTTCCTGAAATGGTTTGAGAACTCTAAATTCGGCATAGGGCTTGTTGCATTGAGAGAAGATGAAGAAGCGGCTGAAAGTGTTGGTATAAACGTCTATAAGACAAAGATAATAGGAGCTACAATAAGTGCTTTTCTTACAGGAATAGGGGGGACTATATATGCTCAA
The DNA here is from genome assembly GCA_015522685.1 of Thermoproteota archaeon. Lineage (GTDB taxonomy): Archaea > Korarchaeota > Korarchaeia > Korarchaeales > Korarchaeaceae > Korarchaeum. The sequence goes on from WALU01000018.1 coordinate 2,968, forward strand.
TGGCTCCACTATGTGAGACCCGACGTCCTAGTTAAGTTGGATTATTCTACTCAAATAGCTGCAATAGACATAGTTGGAGGAGCTAGTAGCCCTTACGGAGGTGTTATAGGATCCTTAATTCTAGTACCCTTATCTCTTTACCTCAACTCAATATTCGGAGGAATGATAGCAGGCTTGAGCCTCATACTTTACGGCGTGGTTCTCCTATTGGTGGTTGTACTACTACCTAGTGGTATTTATGAATTTCTAAGGAGGAGAATCTCTGATATCATGGCTAAGAAGATGGAGAAAGGAGGTGGCAAAACTGCCTAGCATCCTTAAAATAAAGGGGATAACAAAGAAGTTCGGTGGGCTAGTAGCCCTTAATAAAGTGAGCTTGGAGGTAAGAAGGCACGAGCTCCTTGGTTTAATAGGTCCTAATGGCTCTGGCAAAACCACGCTCTTTAATGTGATAACTGGGTATTATAAGCCAGAAGAAGGGAGGATATATTATAAAGAGCAAGATATAACTGGTCTTAGACCTCATAAAATAGTTAAAATGGGCGTAGCTAGGACATTCCAGATTCCAAAGCCCTTTGGAAGACTAACCGTATTGGAAAATGTTATGTCTGCTGCTATGTATGGCAGAGAAGCAACAGCTTCTAAAGGTAAAGCTAAATCCCTCGCAATGGAGTGGCTGAAATATGTTGGGCTTGATAAGAAAGCTGATATAGAGGCAAAGACCTTAAATATAGTTGAGAGAAAGCTAATGGAGCTAGCTAGAGCCCTCTCTACAGGACCGGATCTGCTACTGTTAGATGAGCTTGTTGCAGGGCTAAACACATCGGAGATGATGAATGTTGTAGAGCTTGTTAGAAGGCTCGTGGATGAAAAGGGACTAACGATAATAATGGTAGAGCATGTTATGAAAGCAGTAATGAGTATATCAGATAGAGTATTTGTTCTCCATAGAGGAGAAAAGTTGGCAGAAGGGAAACCAGAAGAGATAGCTAAGGACCCTAAGGTCATAGAAGCATATTTAGGGGAACCTATCAAGGTGTAATGGTGATACATATGCTGCTTGAACTAAAAGATATAAATGCAGGTTACGGTGATCTACATATCCTATGGGACGTAAGTTTAGGCATAGAAAGGGGTGAGATTGTCAGTCTCCTAGGTAGCAATGGAGCTGGCAAAACAACCACTCTAAGAGCAATATCAGGACTTATCAGGCCATTCAGCGGCAGTATTTACTTTAATAGGGAGGATATAACGGGATATCCAATCCATAGAAGAGTTGAAATGGGGCTATCTCTAGTTCCAGAGGGAAGGCAGCTCTTTCCAGAGATGAATATAGTAGAGAATCTTGAAATGGGTGCCTATACTAAGAGAGCAGAGGAAAATTTCCAGGATGCATTAGAATGGGTCTTTAATCTCTTTCCTAAACTTAAAGAGAGGAAGAAGCAGTTAGCTGGTACTATGAGCGGTGGAGAGCAGCAGATGCTTGCCATAGCCAGAGGACTGATGAATAGACCTGAGATCTTGATGATGGATGAGCCTTCCATGGGACTGGCGCCTAAACTCGTTCTTGAAATATTCAACACGATAATGAAACTAAGGGAAGAGGGAGTAACTATCTTTCTAGTAGAACAGAATGCTAAAGCAGCTCTTGATATTTCTGATAGGGCCTATATAATAGAAACAGGTAGAATTACTTTACATGGACCTGCAAAGGAGCTTCTTAGCATGGATGAAGTTAGAAAAGCATATTTGGGTATCTAATTATCCCTTCTTTTTATTGCTACGAAGATAGAAAGTTAGATTAGCCTAAATAATGCATTTATGACATCATCAGTTGTGGAAGAACCCCCTAAATCTGGAGTTAATGCGATTCTCCTCTCTATAAGATCATCGACTGCCCTTCTCACTAACATACCTTTCTCTCTTAGGTCTGAATTCTTAGTTCCCAGCCACGTTAACATCAGGGAAGATGCAATAACAGCCCCTAAGGGATTAGCTATTCCTCTACCAGCTATGTCTTCAGCAGTGCCATGAATGGGCTCAAAGGCAGCAAAACTATCTCCTACTTGCGCTGATCCGCAAAGTCCTAAGCTACCTATGACCCCGGCTGCTACATCAGAGAGTATGTCTCCATATAGATTTGGGGTAACCATTATGTCAAAGGCATTATCAACTTTAACTAGCTTGTAAGAAGCAGCATCAACTATAGCATCATCCGCAGCTATGCTAGGATGTTTTTTGGCTACTTCATAGAAGGTTTCAAGAAAGAGCCCATCAGAGACCTTGAGTATGTTTCTCTTATGTATAGCCGTTACTCTCTCCCTTTTTTCTTCCTCAGCGAGCCCAAATGCATACTCCGATATTTTCTCTGATTTTCTCTTTGTTATAATTCTGCTGGCTATAGCCTTCTCTCCATCTGCCTCCTCAATACCGGAATAAAGGCCTTCAGTATTCTCCCTTACAATCACCGTGCTTAACTTTCTAATGGAAATTCCAGAGTAGCTCCTGAAAGGCCTTACATTGGCATACAGATTGAACTCCCTTCTAATCCTCAGATTGATGCTCAGGTACGTTCTACCTCTAACAGGAGTGGCTATTGGCCCTTTAAGGAGGACATCGCTCTCTTTAATCTTCTGTATCCCCTTCTCCTCCATGGGAAGACCTGTTTCGTAGAAGTACTTCTTTCCTGCTTTTATGAAGACGAATTCAGCTTCAATCAGGCTTTCCAAAATAGAGATAACTCCCCTTATTATCTCAGGCCCTACACCATCTCCCTCTATGACAGCTATCTTGATCATGATGAATAACCTCTATTCCCATGGGAACTTTCCCCATCTCTTATAGTAACTCTCAATTCCTCCTTCTCGGATTATTGCCATTATCAGGTCTGGATATGGAGGAAAGTTTACCTCTATCTCTCTAGTCATATTCCTAACGATTCCATTCTCAAGGTCTATTTCCACATTATCCTTATCCTCCGCTTCTATATCAGCTTCCACAGCGGGTAATCCTACGTTGATAGAGTTCCTATAGAAAATTCTAGCGAAGGACTTGGCCACTACAGCGCCTACTCCTACAAGTTTGAGGAGCCTAGCAGCATGTTCTCTGCTAGAACCATAACCGAAGTTCTTTCCAGCTATTATTACGTCACCTTTCCTTACTCTCTCACTGAATTCTGGAATCACATCGTGAAAGACGTACTTCTTCATCTCCTCTAGGGTCCTCACCTTGTATTTAAGCCTCCCAGGTATTATATGGTCAGTTGTTATATCATCCCCTAGCTTCCAAGCCCTTCCCTTTATCATAATAAAAACCTCCCAGGATCCGTTATCTGGCCCCTAACTGCAGTTGCTGCGGCAGTTAATGGGGAAGCAAGATATACTTTGCTGGTTGGGTCTCCCATTCTCCCCACAAAGTTCCTAGTAGAGGTGGAAAGAGCGATCTCATTTGGTCCAAGAACCCCCATATGAGCTCCAATGCAAGGGCCGCATGTCGGCGGTCCTATCACACATCCAGCCTCTGCAAGATCCTTAGCTAATCCCCTTTCTAGCATCTTCATATAAACCTCCCTAGATGCTGGTGCTGCTATGCACCTCACACCTTGGCTCACCTTATTTCCTCTCAATATACGAAGAGCCTGCATGAAATCTTCCAGCCTGCCTCCTGAGCATGAACCTATGAAGACCTCATTTACCTTTGCCCCTTCAAGGTCCTCTACAGGCTTCACTCTATCAACATTGCTAGGTAGAGATAGGTTCGGTTTTATATCCTCTGCCTTAAACTCGTGAACTATCTGGTAATCTGCATTTTCATCAGGCCTCAACTCCTTCAATGGCTTTGATGTCCTCCTTTTGAGCCAATCCAGGGTCTTCTTATCAGCAGGTACTAGACCTACCTTAGCTCCCATTTCAACGCTCATATTAGATAGAACCATCCTCGAATCTATGCTCATTCCCTCGACAGTTGATCCTAGGAACTCCATAGCTATGTAGTTAGCTCCATCACTCTTCATATAACCTATTATCTCCAGTATAACATCCTTGGCCATGACGCAGTCCCTAAGCCGACCATCGACCTTAATCGCTATACTTTCTGGAATTCTAAGCCAGGTCTTACCTTTAGCCATAGCTATAGCAGCATCTGTGCTTCCTACTCCAGTAGCAAATGATCCGAATGCCCCAAGAGTGACAGTATGGCTATCAGCTCCTAATATAACCATGCCTGGTTTTACAAGGCCCTTCTCAGGCAAGACCTGATGGCTTATGCCGTTACCTACATCAAATATCTCTATTCCATTAGAAGAAGCGAACTCCCTCATCTGGATATGAAGAGCTGCAGCCTCCACATGAGGTGCTGGAGCTGCATGATCTATTATAAACTTAATCCTGCTTGGATTCCTTACTCTATCTATGCCTAACTCCTTTAGGACGTCTATTGCGAGAGGAGCTGTACCATCATGAGCATAAACTAGATCGACATCCATTGCTATGTACTCGCCTGGATGTACCTCTCTACCAACCTTTTTGGAGAGTATCTTCTCTGTTAGGGTCATTCCCATACCTTAACACCCTCCATGAGCTCTGGAACGTACTTCTTGAGTATCAGAAATATCTCTTCATCGCTCAGTGGCTCAACTCTCCCATCCTTAAAGCGATCAAGTACCTCTTTATAAGCAGCATCCAGTCTAGGATCCCTCTTCAGGCTGGACCAGTTCCTTATCCCAGCTCTCTTAACTAACCAATATATGAGGCCGGCTCTTCCTGAATAGGGCGTAATCTCAACGGTGTATGGAATGCCTAGGACCACCTCTGGGTTAAATGGCAAGTATATAGCTGGATTCTTTAAGAGACCATCTATATGTATTCCCGCCTTAGTTCTGAAGGCGTTCTCTCCCAAGAGAGGATAGAACTCAGGTATGCGGAATCCCATCTTAGTGAAAAGAGCCTTAGCTTCCCTTAGAGCTCCAAGGTTTAATGGAGAGTTTTCCATTAATTGGGCATGAAATATTGCCATGGCCTCCAACGGACAATTTCCAGCTCTCTCTCCTATACCTAGAAGTGTACAATTGGATAGGGATGCCCCATATACCCAAGCAGCTAGATGATTGGCTACTACTAGATGAAAGTCATTATGCCCATGAAATTCCAATTGCTTACTTTTAAGACCAAGATCGTCTAGAAGAAGCCTTATCAACCTTGGTATGCTCCTCGGAAGCGGTGCCTCTATAAAAGGAAGGCCCATCCCCAAGGTATCTGAGAGCTTGAACTCTATCTCCATGCTATACTTTCTAGAAAGCTTGAGCACTCTATTGAGGAATGGAAGTAGAAAGCCGTAAACATCACTCCTAGTTACATCCTCCATTGCAATCTTGAGCCTAAGGCCCATCTTCAATCCCTCCTCTATGACTTTGAGGTACTTCTCCTGTGCAGTCTCCCTGTCCATTCCGAGCTTATGATATATATGAAAGTCTGATATGGAAGTTAGAACTACCGCGGTATCCAATTTAGCTTCCTTTACAAGCTTCAAATCACTTACCTTAGCCCTGACCCACCCTATCGGCCTAGGATAAGAATCTCTATCTCTTATCTCGGAGATCATCCTCCTATCTTTTTGAGTATATGGAAAGAACTCTATATCCCTTACGACTCCACTGTTATTGTCGAGCTTTACAAGTATGTCATATATCTCGAGGGCTTCTTTCACCCTGAATGGCCTGCTTCCCTGCTGGCCATCTCTCAAGGTGGTATCTGTTAATATAAGCTCGTGATCAGGAGGCTTCCTTCCGAATCTGGGCACGCCTATCTTAGGAAAGAACCAATTCTCACTGTCCTCCATTAGTATCGCCATTTTCGCACTTAATTTATCGGTGAACTATTTATATATTCCTTTTATCGTCATATAATATACGAAAATCGAACCTTAAAATATTAGTCCTATATCTTAAACATATCCGACAAGCTGCAAGAAAAGGGACAATGAATCTAAAAGATTTTGCTCAAGATAGACAGCTATCTCGGTCTAAAAATAGGTGAGTTACTAGTTCCTCCTTCGGACTGAGTTATAGATTCTACTGCCTGTTTATCTCCTGAAGAGCGATAATATTTCAACTATTAGGATGACAATGAATAACCGAATATTTATGCAATTCTGCTAACGTCATAGCCTGACTTGGGAATGTTTTAGTTATAGTAACTGTTTGAAGGGCACTAATAGCCTTGTTTACCGTAATCATCTTAGGATTTTCTGCAGAAAGTACCTTATTTGAGGGCAATGTTAAGGATAAGCTAGGTGAAGAGTACCTTAAGTGCTATATCAACGTAGACGCTCTGGAATGTTGAAGGATCCCTCTTCCTCTAATGGTCATGGTATAGACATCACATGACGCGTTAATGGATCCTTCGCCTCAATCTTAGCATATATGAGTAACGTTCAGGTCAAAATCAGCAGCACTTACTGGCATCAGGATGATAGAATAAGTAAAAATAATAGTAAAGGAGGGAATAAAAATCTCGGGTGGATCACTTTTCTTTTTTAGAGTTAGAAGGATAGCTCATAAAGTTTTGAGGACTCACTACATTCCATATTATAACATTTGATGAATTAGCCTTACACATAGAGATATGCTTTATACTCAGCCTTGCTGGGCCAAGAACCTACATTGGAGGCCTCCCTCCTTTTAAGGCTTAAATAAGATTCTAGAACAGTCTGATCAAATAGATCCCCCAAGTAGGAACTATCCGACTCTAGGGCATCTAATGCCTCGTGAAGGCTTCTTGGAAGCCTCTTTACTCCAAGATTCGCTGTATAAATATTTCCATTGAATGGATCTCCTGGATTTATCTTTTTCTTTATTCCGTCTAGACCTGCAGAGAAAGCCGCAGCGAACGCGAGGTATGGATTACAACTCGAATCGGGAACCCTAAATTCTATTCTCTTAGAGCTCTTAGCACCCTTCCTATATACAGGAACCCTTACTGCAGCGCTCCTATTTGCCCTCCCCCATACAGCATATATTGGAGCTTCATATCCCGGTACTAATCTCTTGTAACTGTTCACTGTAGGAGCAACTATTGCTGAGAGAGAGCCTATGTGATCCAAGATTCCACCTATAAAGTACCTGCCTTCCTGACTTAACTCGGCGTAGCTATCACTATCATCGTAGAACAGATTCTCCTCAGAGTTCCAAAGGCTCATGTGAATGTGCATTCCGTTTCCATTATCTCCAGGTACTGGTTTAGGCATGAAAGTAGCTATGAGATCCTGCTCACTAGCTACAATCTTAACAGTCTTCTTAAGCCTCATAACATTATCAGCTTCCTTCAATATGGATAGTGCTCTTATCGATACCTCAGACTGCCCAACACCTACCTCGTGATGAGTAACCTCTGGTTCCAATCCCAGCTCTGTGAGGACATCTAAGATTCTCAGCTTCAACTCATATAGAGGATCGGAAGGGGGAGAAAAGTGATAATTTATCTTTGGCATGCTTCCAAGCGTTGAAACAGGCTTCAATTCCTTGGTGAGTATGGTGAATTCCATCTCCGGACCAACAAGGCCTCTCAAACCTTTCTTATTCAACACCTCCTCCATCTTAGATGCTATGTACCTTGAATCCTTCAATGATCTCTTACCACCGAACGGCTCCCATATATCGCATAGGAGCATAAGAGTATCATCTTTGATTATTGCAGTGCTTGGATCGGGAACAAGTAGAGCATCACTCCACTGTATCTCAGAGAGTCCAACGCTGCTTGCATCAAAAGCACCACTTCTTCTCGATTTGAACGCTTCGAATGAGAGGATCTCGCTCCTCAAAGTACCGAAAAGGTCGATATACTCTAGTTCTACGAATCTAACTCCTTTAGACTCAGCTTTCCTTAAGACATCATCTATCGATGGCATAGGTAATGGAAATCCATTGATATAAATCCCTTATTGAAGAAAACAATGAAAAGAAAGTAAAAAGAAGTTAGATAGCTCATTAAAAGAAAAAAGCCCAGCTCATCCCCCAGAATTGCATGACTAAATAGAATTTAACATACAGGTCGATATTACCTTGATTTCAATGATTTCAGATCAAAAACGTACACCAATGAAAAATCAAATTTGTATCTGAGCAGGTGCAAAATTTATCTCCCTCACCTTATCTAAATTCTTAGATGAGGAGAGTAGGAGAAGCATATCTTCCTCTTCATAGAGGAAAAGCTCCACCATGGCTCTTCAGCAGGATGAAAGAGATAGCTAAGCCTGTATTATCTGCCATAGCCTCTGAATATGAGAGGAGAGGGATCCTAGAAAGACTAGCGAATCCTTACTGGTTTCAAGCCTTGGGCTGTGCCTTAGGATATGACTGGCACTCCTCTGGATTAACTACTGTCCTAACTGCCGCCTTGAAGGAGGCTCTTAATGAAATAGATTTAGGTGTAATGGTAGCTGGAGGAAAGGGGAGGTCTGCTCTTAAAACCCCAGATGAGATCCTGAAAATAGCCAAAAAATATAACTTGGACTCGAGTCCCTTCGTTAAAGCCAGTAGACTATCAGCTAAAGTAGATAATGCAGCTCTTCAAGATGGCTTTAGTCTATACCACCACTCATTCATAATCACGGAAGATAGAGAATGGGCCGTAATTCAACAAGGTATGAATGCTCAGCAGAGGATGGCTAGAAGATACCACTGGCTAGGTAGTAAGATGGATAGCTTCATAGTTGAACCTCATTATGGAATAGTCAGCGAATCAAAACCTAGAATTGTGCTTAACCTAGTGGCTAAGGAGAGCGAAGGTGTCAGGAGAGCCTCAACTGACCTAATTAAAGAAGGGCCAAAAAGACTGAAGCGGCTAGTGGAAGATTACAAGATACTGAGGATGCCGAGGAAGCTTAATTGGAATGCTATTGAAAAAGCCTATCAACTCGATCCTTCCAACTACGAGGAGCTGGTCGAGGTTAGAGGACTAGGTAAGGCAGCATTAAGGGCTCTGGCATTGCTAAGTGATCTTGTCTACGGAGAGAAGGCTAGTGTAAGAGACCCAGCTAAATATTCATTTGCATTCGGTGGGAAGGACGGAGTCCCATTTCCCGTGGACTTGAAGCTCATGGATGAGGTTATATCATATCTCAGAGGCAGAAATCTCCCCAAGATAGGAAAATTAAGGCTGAAGAATCTAGAAGAATATTTACATTAATGAAAACAATTTATAAAAATAAAAAGGAATTTCGATTTAGTGAATCTATCCATTGCTGTAGTACTTCTTCTTGTATCTAGAAGCTTTTCCTGAGATGGACTACTCGAGCTTCTCTATATCAAAGAACTCAGCATCCGAGTTTATATCGTAAGGTATCCCATATCTTTGAAGTTTTTGCCCGCAAACTTCGCGAACTCTGCTGTCTCTTTTAGGGTCAATCAAGATAATACTGTTATTTAACGAGATTCTCTAATGAATAATATCTGAGATCTTCTACCCTAGAGCAAGATTTATCATAGCTTACGAGCGAACTTTCATTTATTATATTATAACAGCCGTTGCATATAAACTGTCGAAGTATGAGAGACTGCATGTTTGCCTTATAGTCTCAGCTTTAGCGAAATGGGAAAATCGCTTTTGAGGCTTAACTGACTGTAAATTACTAAGTTATGCAGGTTATAGGCCAAGCGGTCTTAGGCAGCTTTAGAACCACTCCTCTAAACTACTTTTTCTTCTCTTATCACCAAGCAAGATTTCTTCTAGCATCTTAAAGTCGCTCTCCAGTAAAGGCCTTAACCTCGGATTGTATAGGACTGCTGCTGGATGTAATGTGGGTATGAGCTTCCTCCTCCTTCCAAATAACTCTACCTCGAATACCTTACCTCTCACCTTCATTATAGATCTCTCCTCCTTACCCGCAAGCCTAAGCAAAGTTAGGGCGCTATGCCTCCCTAAGGCTACTATTATATCCGGATCTATTATCTCTAACTGCTTCTTTAGAAATGGAAGGCAAGCGCTTATCTCCTCCGGCTTTGGATCTCTATTATTGGGAGGCCTACATTTCACCACATTTGTTATGAAGATATCTTTCCTAGTAAGGCCTATCTCTCCTAAAAGCTCTGTTAACAACTTACCTGCAGCTCCCACGAAGGGCCTTCCTTGGAGATCTTCATTTCTGCCGGGGGCTTCGCCAACAAAAACTATTCTAGCTTTCGGATTACCTTCCCCTGGAACAGCATTTATTCTAGTTAGATGAAGGGAGCAGCGCATACATTCCCTTATCCTCCTCGCTATCTCCTCAAGGCTCAAATTCTGACCCTCGCCACAGGAGGCATGGCCCTCTTATGAGCACTCTTAGAATGAAGCTCTAATATCTTATCAACATCCTTGCCGAAAAGCGCCTTTACTTCTTGGGCTTCCATCCTAAGGTCGAATAGGGCATGAAGTATCAAGTCTACCTTATTGTAAGAGATACCTATCTCCTCCTCAGCCTTATGACCCTTCCATAACTGGGGGCTACTTGGCTTCTTGACTATGTGCTCAGGAACACCTAACCATCTTCCTAACCATCTAACTTGAGTTTTATAGAGATCCCCTATGGGTAGGAAATCAACACCGCCATCGCCATATTTTGTGAAGTAACCTATAAGAATCTCGCTCCTGTCTCCGGTTCCTATAACAAGTAGATTTCTACTATTGGCCATATAGTAGAGGAGGGACATTCTTATCCTAGCTCTAAGGTTCCCTATAGCCACCTTATCTTGGACAAAGAAATTAGATTCAGACTTTTCATAAACCTCGACTATATCTGAGATATCTCTATACCAGTACTTTATCCTCAAGTTTGTTGCTATATCCTCTACGTCTTTCACATCCTCCTCTGGCGTTACACTAGAGTCTGGCATAATGAGCCCGTAAACAGAATCTTTACCCAGTGCCCTCGCAGATAGGTATGCCACTACTGTTGAATCTATTCCACCACTAAGTCCTACAGCAACTCCTTTAGCACCAGAGCCAGCTACCATTCCTTTTATAAAACCAGTAATGACTTCTGTAACATTCTTCCAGTCTAGCTTTAGATGATCTTCTAGGGAAAGCATAAAGAATCTAACAGACTTATCTTTTTTACGTTTTCCTACTCCTCTCAAATGGTGCTTAAATTGAACTGGCTAGGGGCTATATCACTTGTGCTTTTGCTCTTTGTATTTTTCACTCCTTGGTGGTGGATTGAGGGTTATCTACCTGGCATGGGGTACTTCAAATATGAGGGAAATCCTCTAACATTCATCTGGTCTTCAGGAAACAGATCCTCACTAGGATTTGCTTTAAAGACATTTTCTCGTCTTTCAGAGGAGGGTAGGATTCCTCCAGGAGCTAAGTATAGATCCGGGCTTACCAAATTCCTCCTGATGCTGAGCACCCTCATGCTTATTTTCGGAGGACTTTCGGCTGCATATGCCCTAGTTAGGGAATTGACAAATCCATACTTCTGGGCTGCTCTTCTAGTTCTTCTAGCTATAATTTTCTATGAGTTAGGTTTTTTGGTGACTGAGGCTCCAAGATCCATTTCTCTCACTTGGAATATGAGCAATGAGAGAGCATGGGTCAAGTGGGGTGAAGGAATAGGAAAGTACTTGGATATTGGCCTGATAATACTACTTATCGCTGCTGGCATAGTCAATAAGATGTTCTTTGAGTACGAGCCTAGGCCTCTTAGAAGATCTCCTAGGAGAGGAAAGACCGGGAGGTATTGGTGGTAAATATTAAAGACTTGGAGAACAGGCTAGAAGAAGCAAAGCTTTACCTCAGGAAGGATCCAGATAGATAATTGAATCTTTTTCCGCGACATGGTTGATCGGACAGAAGGAATTTAGCTTAGAGATTTGCGAGATAGGCAAATGAACCTACCTAATATTCTAGGAGTTCTCTCCTCAACAGCTTTTCTCTTGGAGATATTGAGGAGAACGGAATCTAGATGAACTTCACAATTTCTTTTTCTCCTATTATTGCATAGATCTCGACGAACTTATCGAAATTTGTTCTCCCAATTTTCTTCATCAGAATTTCCTATATCTGAAAGGTTCCACTTGGATCCTTCATGCGAATCTCTATCCTTAAGGGTTTTTCTTTTCCTTTAAGGAGATCTACCTTCTCTACAGCTAATGCTGAGTACTTATATCAAGCTTTCTAGGGTTCCCGTGAGGGCACTAAGAGGATCTCGCCTTTTAAACTGTGCTTCAACTCCATAAGTTATCTCAGATAATCCCTAACCTCTTCAGAGCATCCTTTATCATTTCCTTTGGAGGATAATCATGAAACTTACCTTCCCATCTATATATCCTACTACATGTGGACCTATAAACTCCTTCATCCTTGAAGTTTGGGTCAACGTCGATGCCCTGAATCCTAACAGTTGGAACTCCTAAGACTTTGTGCTTCTCAGCCTCCTCATCATTCACAAGGACTATCTCCTCTAAATCATAATTCTTAACCCCAGCCTCTGAGAAAGTAGCTCTTATCTCCTCTACTACGATATTGGCAGGACACTCAGGAGTGTAATAAACTTTTATCTTTATTAATCTCTTATTCCCTCCAACCATTATACATCAGTACTCTCCTAAATTTTTATCTTTCTCATGATTGAAATGAGAGGAAACATAGATGCTAGCGAAAGAGGTGTCAATTTGATAGGCATAAAGCCAGCTAAATTATCTGCGAGGGTAGGGGCTCATCTAATAGATCTAGCCATTTTGCTGGCTATATACTCACCACTCCTACTTTTTACGCATTCAATAAATCAGCTAGGCATTCTCGGATTTTCGTTCCTCTTATCATTTATGTTGATGGCACTCATTCTTTACTTCACATTCCTAGAGGGATACTACTCCACAACACCAGGAAAGAAATTGTTTGGGTTATTTATAATCTCCCTTGATAATATGAGGGGGATAAGCTATACAGAGGCTTTCATAAGGAACTTGATGAGGCTATCTGACATAGCTACAATCTACCTAGCTTCTCTAATCAATAAGGAAAACAGGAGAATAGGGGATATAGTGGCTAATACTCTAATTGTCTCAAAGGGTATACTAAGGCTCGAGGTTCCTCTAGGTTCATTTGAGATAGCCAAGGATGTAAGGAGGGGGATAATAGACGCCTTGATAGAGAAGTTAGGTAGAATGGACATTTCATCACTGAACTCAATTAAAAGCAGATCAACCCTCTATACAAAGCTACTCAATGAAATTGGAGAAGCTGCTGGAGAGGTTAATCATGCCGCAGCGCTGCTTCTTTCAAACCCCAAAATATCTTCTGAATTCTTCTCACCTAATGATGTGATAGAGATTTATGATAAAGCATCTCAGCTCTGCTACTATGTAGAGAGCAGGAGTATCCTAAAACAGAGATCCAAGCTAATGAAAGCTGTTTTGTCGGTAAAGAAGAATTCTTTGAAGCTTAGCAATTTTTCTCAAACATTCTCGCAAGCTCCTATGGAATTCAGGGAAATATTGCCCTATTTCGGCACCTCCCTCACCCTGTTCTTCGCATCCTTAGCTGGTGCCTATCTATGGAGGCCCAAGTGGCTGGAAATCTTGCTGAGGGAGCTATTCGGGAAGAGAATCATACCCCCATCCATAAGCCCATGGATCTTATCTACTGTTATATTCATGAATAATTTCAGAGTTATACTAGCTACTGTCGGAACGGCGCCTCTCCTATTCATGCCTTTCCTTGTGCTTGTTGCGAACGGAGCTCTCGTGGGCCTAGTCATCTCCATATCTAAGATGGGAAGCTACAAGGCTCTAGGCTTCATACTTCCCCATGGGGTTCCAGAGCTTACGGCAATATTCATCGCCTCCTCTATAGCTCTAATGCTTATTAAAGAGCTGATAAGCCCCTCTCAACCAGATAGAGCCTCTTCCATTGGGAAGGCTTTAAAAGAGAAGATAAATCTCATGATATTCTCCACCATATTGCTCATCTATGCTGCCCTGATAGAAGGTTTTATTACGGAAGGACTCGGAAGCAGCACGTTAAATGCTATTCTCTTCTCTCTGATAGAGGTAATTGTCTTATATCTCTACTTGCTGTTAGGGTTTCATCGTTATAAGAGCTAATTGCTAAGATTTAGCTAGACTAAACTAGACAAAGCAAGGTAAGAACATGGCACGAAGAGAGTAAGTTCTATAATACATACATAAATCCTCGGTAAAAGTAGGCGAGTATAGAAGCAGTTAGATTATCTCCTACTTAAAATTACTAATCTTTATAAAATTGAAGATAGTGGCCGCTTATCTTCTACATATATCCCACATAATAAGGTCTAAGTGGCTAAATTATGCCTAATTAGGAGAACCTTGTTAAAAAGAGAAAAATAGATAAAGATATCCGGATTATTTATTAATCTAGAAATATCATCTACTTTATGGAAATACCTCCTGTAATAATCTTGGCAGCTGGAAAAGCAACGAGAATGAAACCCTACTCATCAGAGGTGCCTAAGGCTCTCTTTGAGCTTGTACCTAATCTGACAGTTCTCGATCTTACCATTAGGTGGTTAAAAGAGGAGGGAATTAAAGATATAATCGTGGTCACTAGGCCCAGTCTATTAAGGTTTTTCGTAGAGAGATATGAGAAAAATGTGAGAGTAATCGCTACAGATAAGGAGGAAGGATTTGGTAATTTGTATTCCATGCTCGCAGGAATAAGAGAAGTAGACTCATCAGAATACCTAGTTCTAATGTCAGATCATATTTTCGAGCTAGAGATACTCAGGAGAATACTCAAGAGGGGAGGAAGGAAAGCATTTACCCTATCTCTAGATAGAAACCCTCCTTGGGATAAACTAGAAGAGGGGCTGAAGGTAGTTCTAGAGGGGAATGAGATAAAGGAAGTTGGGAAGGGTGCCATACCGCAATATGGCATAGACACAGGTATATTCTACTGCTTCGATAAGGCTCAAAATATAGTAGAGGAAACCTTAAGAGAGCTAGGTCCAACGGCGACAATAGAGGATGCTCTCAGAAGGGCAATATCTCGGCAAGAAATTTCCTATGTTGATGTGACTGGTCTCCTCTGGATGGATGTGGATACTCCGGAGGAGCTGGAAGAAGCTAGGAGAATACTACCCTCAATTCTTAAGAGGAGCTTGGTGAAGCCAGGTGATGGGCCCATCTCTAGGTATGCGAATAGACCTATATCGACTAGAATCTCGGTATATATGTTCATGAGAGGCATATATGTGAGCCCTAACCTGATTTCAGCAATATCTTTCCTCCTAATGGTCGCATCAGGCCTCCTGATGTATTGGAATCTTCTGATACCAGCGGCCATCCTAATTCAGCTATCATCCATAGTAGATGGCATGGATGGAGAGATGGCTAGGTTATTCCAGGCAACCAATAAGTTTGGTGGGCTACTAGATTCATTCCTAGATAGATATTCAGATCTCATTGTAATAGGAGCCATGGGGACAGCATTAAGCTTCAGTACAGCTTGGCAGGTAATGATTTATACCATAGCAGCAGGCAACGTTTTCATCACGAGCTACGTATCTCATCTAGCCGGATGGAGATCGGAAAAGGTACTCAGAGCTAGAGAATGGAGCCCGGCTAGTAGGGACGCTAGATTACTTACTGCTGCTATTCTTACGCCATTTGGCTTATTCTGGCCCTTTATATGGTATATGGCTATCATCCCTCTCACATTCTCACTTTACATGCTGATGGAAGCTAAGTCTCCAAGGAAACCTCTGAAGCTCAAAAGGAGGAAGCCTTATCCGGAGGTCAAGGTTAGAAGGATAAAGAGGAAGGTTACTCCTTTAGAGGCAAATATAAAGATTCTTCTCTCTTCATCGGTAAAGCTCCTTCTATGGATACTTATATTGAGACTTGTTTATCGCATATTTGCAGATATGGGTCCTGTGGAGCTGCTAGAATTCTCAATAGAACCATCTTACATTTTCTATCTGGCTGAGCTCATTGGAGTGATATACTTCGGTTATAGGATACTCTTATCCACGAAATTCCTCCTAGATTCTCTCTCAAAGTGGCTATCAAGGGAGATGTATTTAGTAACAGAGGTAGCTGTTAGAAGGGCCCTAGCTGATATATTCTACTTGGCTCTCCTCTCTCTCCTTATATGGTTCGTTCCTAGCTATTTAGAGGCTCTTCCTCTAGGAGGTATACTCTCGAAGACAATACTCGCAGCTCTTCTATTTCTATTCCTAATATTCTTCTACGACCTAGCTAAACTATTTTACAGAAGCTTCAAGGGATTCTTCGATAGGCAGATAGCAAGAATTGCCGAGAAAATCTCGGCTATGGCAGAGGAATCCGAGGAAATGAACGATAATTGAGTGTCACCATAGCGTTGAGGTTATATTTTCCTCCATCAATTATTATGAGGAATGCTTACCTTAAGGGCCCACAATCCTACAATGACGAAGTCGCTCGTTAGTTTCGCTCTTAAGATACAGAATACCTTTGGCGATAGACTTGTAGCCCTCTATATTATAGCTAGGCATCCTTCCATCGAGATAGATGGCTACAACGCGTGTGACAATGCATTGATAATGCTCAAAGAAGTCAAACCAGAGGATCAGAGAAGGGCAATAAATCTGACACTCGACTCTTGTAAGGACCTAAATCCAGAAGAGCAAATAGCTCCTCTCGTAGTGGGAGAAGGTGA
The DNA here is from genome assembly GCA_015522685.1 of Thermoproteota archaeon. Classification (GTDB taxonomy): domain Archaea; phylum Korarchaeota; class Korarchaeia; order Korarchaeales; family Korarchaeaceae; genus Korarchaeum. The sequence continues at coordinate 19,620 of WALU01000018.1, forward strand.
AGTTGAGGGCGAGATCTCCCTTGGAGCTTCATAAGGAATAAACTTCTCCTTCATCAGGTTAAAGTGGATCTCTCTCAAGGATGCAATGAGAAATCCGCAAGCGTCTTCTATTTTCGCTGTAAAGAGTGTAATCAATACTCTGTCCTTAAAGAGGCAGGGAAACATTCTAAGAGGTTACAGAAGCAGGCTTGCTCTCGTAGGTATGTGGTTCCCTGAGGATATATTACAATTTGATGAAATGCATAGAGTGAGCTCAAAAATAAATCTTAATTGGGTTAGGCACAGAGTCCCTCTAACTAGAAAAGTTAAATTAATTCCTAACTTGAAATGATTCTCACGGCTGCTGCCTTCACTGATAATGTAAATTTCTTTCCCTTAGCTATCGAGAGTTCTTCTAAAGCTTGCTTAGTCACAACCGATCTTAGAAGAACTCCCTTTACATTAAAAGTGACTAAATATGCTGAATTTCTGTATTCTATCTCTTCGACAATCCCCCTAAATATATTTTGGGCACTCATGCTACCCATCTTACCATGTACGTATACATCCTCGGGTCTTATCATCACTAACGTCTCATCTCTTCCATTATATATGGAAAAAAGTTCTAATTCACCTATCTTAACCCTCGTAAGGCCGCCCTTAGTGCCTATAATCTTCCCATGGTAAATATTCTCCCCACCAACGAAGCGAGCCACTCTCCTATCTCTTGGATACGTGATTATATCATCCAAGGTACCAGCTCTCACTATCTTCCCATCATACATAATCGCCATCCTATCAGCCAGATAACTCGCTTCTAAGAAATCATGAGTAACATGGATAGCCGTAAATCCTATCTTTGAATGAATTTTCTTCAGGAATCGCTGTAACTCGGATTTGATAACCTTATCTAAGGCAGAAAGAGGTTCATCCAATAGCAAAGCTCTAGGCTCCACTACTAAAGCCCTTGCCAGCGCAACTCTCTGTTGCTCTCCTCCGCTCAATTTACTTGGTTTTCTTTGGAGCAGATATTTTATCCCCATGATCTCTGAGACCTCCCTAACATTTGAGAATATTTCAAGATCTTTGTAGCCCCTAATTCTCAATCCAAAGGCTATATTATCGTAAACCGTCATGTGGGGAAATAAAGCATAGTTCTGAGGGACATAACTGAGATTCCTTTTTTCAGGAGGTAATTCCGTAGCATTCCTTCCATCTATAATTACTCTACCTTTTCTCGGCTTAACTATCCCCAGAATGGTCTGTAAAAGAAGAGTCTTACCAGCTCCTGATGGACCCATAATAACAATGTATTCTCCCTTCTTAACCGAGAGATTTATTTCATCAAGTTTAAACTCCCCCAGGTCTACGCAGAGGTCCCTTAGCTCTATCAATTTATCTCCTCCCAGAAAACCTCCTTATAAGAACGAACGTTGTCAAACTTATTACAAGAAGAGGAATTGCTGTCGCCTTCGCTACTTGAAGTCCATAGGTCCAAAATCTCTCCATTATAAGTACGTTTATCGATTTAGGATAGTAGGCGACTATAAGCAAGGCACCAACCTCGCTCATTCCCCTAGCCCATGAGAGGAGCGATCCTGTCACCAGAGATCTGGAAGCCAGTGGGAGAGTTATTCTCCAAAATGTTTCAGATTCTGAAGCACCTAGACCCCTAGCGACATGCTCTAGATCAGTATCTACACCTGAGAATCCATCTATAAGGGCATCTACCATTAAGGGAACTGAAACGAAAGCCATGACAGACACTATACCCCAAAATGAGTCCTCAAGCTTCATGCCCAAGTTTGAGAGTATAAAGCCAAGTGGAGTTCTTGAGTTAAAGGCAACTAGCAATGCTATACCAGCCACTCCATGAGGAATGACAAAAGGAAGGTCGACTAGGGCCTTTATCAAATCCCTCCCCTTAAAATCCCTCCTAGTTAGGAGATATGCCAGAGGAACTCCTGATATAATAAGAAGTACAGTTGCTATTATTGAAGCTGAAATCCCTATATAAAGCGCATAAAGAGCTTCACTATCGAGCCCATATTTAACTATCTCCTGAGAGGATGTACCTAATAGGAGTGAGGCGAGTGGAACTACTATAAAAGATATTAAGAGGAGGGCCAGGGCAGCAAAACCCTGAATCATCCTTAAACTAGGCAAATTAGGGATTCACCTTTACTACATCCTTTATCTCGCTTGGGATATTGCCATATGCCAAAGGAGGCCTCACAGGTGGTTGCCCTGTCTCCTTAAATACATCAAGTCCCTTCGTAAGTAAGAACCTGATGAACTTTAAGGCTTGTTCTCTATTCTCAGCTACTTTAGTGACCGTAAGTCCATAGGCTATGGGGGCTCCTGTAAGCACTTTCTCCTTTTCAGATCCAGAGAATATATGAACCTTAACTTTAGAGTAAACTTTAGCTAGGGCAGGAGATCCCATATTTATTTCAGGAGGTAGCTGCATATATTTCAGCCTATGCTGAACAGCAACGCTCTTGTATTCGAAAGCATAATCGAGGACACCAGCTTCCAGTAAAGAGAGGAGTTCAACGCTCTTAGGTCTTATGACTATACCCTTTCCCTTAATCTCTATGGGATCCGGAACCCATGCTTCCATTCCCTTCACTTTGATATTAGTCTCGTTCATTAATAATTGATCCAAAGGCTTATTATAATATTTAGATGATAGTAAGAGGGTTATTACACTTCTATATCCACAAGGATCCTTATTTGGATCAGAGAAACCTAACTTCACATCTCCCTTCATTATGATGTCTGGCCAATTCTTCTCATTTATTTCGCTAGCGTACTTACTTTTATTCGTGTAAGTGAGAACTATCTCATTGGTAGCGAAGATCACGTACCAATCCGCATATTTTGGATACATCATCTTTGGAATCAGCCTATAGTCCGCTGATGCTAGTATATCTGCTCTCTTTCCCAGCTCGGTTATCTTTCTAACTGCCTCTACACTGCCGCTTCCCTCAAGCCTTATTTCAACTGCTTTATCTGGATACATACTTATTATCTTTTGTAAGGGCACTGTTAGGGATCCAGCATGGAAGACTGTAATTGCACTTGGTTTGCTCTTAATTAGGAATGGCAGTGCAGCTAATATAACAATCACTATTAAAACCAATATAATCTTCTTCATAGAGATCACTAGCTCACCTCGCTGGTTATCCGATATCGGATAACCGATCATGCATTCCCTATATTATTTTTAAAATTTGCGGTAGCGCCACGCATCTAGACTAAGAATCATTATGGCATAATGAAATTTATATCTTCAATATCGCACGCGATTACAGAGGCTTCAAGGGATTCTTCGATAGGCAGATAGCAAGAATTGCCGAAAAATCGCGCGCTACAGCAATTCTATAGCGTTGAGGTTATATTTTCCTCCATCAACTTATGATAAATGCTCATCTTAAGGATCTGCAATTATATAGTCAGGTAACTCTCTATTGAGATAGATGATTGATCAGTCCTCCAAGCTCCTTATCTCCAAGTAAGTATAAGGATCAAATGATCTGATTTGTTATATTATTGACATGAATTGAAGTTTTCGTAATCTCTTCAGTATAATTCCCATGACTATTTTGAAAACAAGAATACCCTCCCTCTCATATTATACATGATCAATCCCCTGATTGCTGCTAGCTCTGAAACTAAAGAAGAAAATGCTTTTAATATTCTTTCTTAGATCTTCAGGATCTCCGGCCCCTATGAACAGTAAAATAGGGCCTATGTCATGCGACCTCGGATATTCAATGGCCAAAGCCCTAAGTAAAGATTTTACAGCCATTCAAGATTATCTAAAGAGGATTTAACCTTATCTAAGCACGATAGGGAGCTTTAAGATAAGTTGCATATATCTCCAAGTTAATCAAATTTCTGTCACATCCCTCAGCTTGACATTCGGCTTAAGGATTCAATACCATCTTTCCTTCACCTTCCCCTCTCTCCACTCCAATGCTCAAGAGAGCCAGTAGCGCTGGTCGAAACAAAGCAGGAGTAGTGGTAGTGGAAACGGAAGCAATTGAGGAGCTACATCCGTTCGATCTTTGTCGTCAAATTAAGGGGCTTAGCGTAGTAAGGTGAGCTTGTGATGATAATATCCGCGAGCTGAGCATAATCTCCTATGTTCGTCTCATTTATGTCTCCAGCAACTGCTATCCTCACCTTTGGATTGATCTTCCTCAGCTTAGGCACGAGTCCTCTAAGCTCTTCTGGTGCAGAGTGATCGAGCAGAAGAAGATCTGCCTTTAGAGCGAGGCTTAATGATCCTTCTGCACTTGATGGCTCGATTTCAATACTCCTCAATGTTTCGAACTCTGGGGGTTCACCGGAAACTCTCAAGTGATTCTGAGTTATCAGAATTGAATCACTCAATGAATTCCTGTGAAATGTCCCTCCACCAGCTCTTACAGCTTTAAGTTCGAAGTAACGCATCCCTGGATGGGTCTTCCGCGTTGTTGCGATTATTACATTCGGGTTGACCCTTCTTGCAATCCTGACTAACTTCTCCGTCGCTGTTGCTATCCCAGAGGTTATCGAGAGGAGAGTCTGACTTACACGCCAGACTTTGAAAAGTGTTCTAAGGATCCCGCGGGCGACTATGATTGCATCTCCTGGCCCGAACTGTATACCACTCGGTAAAAACTCTACGCTAAGGCCTTTGAGTTTCAGCCACTCCACAAGCTCCTCAGTGCAAGCAGAAACTCCATCCTCACGAGTAAGGATTTTCATGGTACCTTCTCCTTGAATCCTAAGAAGTTCAGCTGTCTCATCAAAGTAGGGACAATCCTCATCAAGATAAAGATCAAGGAGATGAAGTGGATTCATCTTATCCTATCACCCTCACGCTTGATGCCTTGAACATAATATAGAGCTTCACTCCTTCCTTAATTCCAAGGAGTTCGGCAGCGTTCAGTGTTATCACAGCTCTCAATGTTAATCCTTCAACATCAAGAGTTAGCCAAAGAACATGACCGCGTTTTTTAACTTTTACTACCCTCGCAGGGAGAACATTTCGAGCGGAGTACATCCCTAATTCACGGGTGAGAATTATAGCCTCTGGACGTACAGAGAGTGTTACTTCCGCTCCTGGTTCTGCGACTTCTGTAGTGTAAATCGCAATATTACCAATACTGATAGTGGTAATATTACTACTCTCAAGAACTCTTCCATGGAAGAAGTTCGTGCCAACAAAGTCGGCAACAAAATCACTCGTTGGTTTGCAAAAAATCTCCTCAGGTGTTCCTTCTTGGACGATTCTCCCATCCTTCATTACTGCAACTCTATTCGCGAGGGAGAAGACATCCTCAAAATCATGAGTGACATGGATAACTGTCGTGCTGTAGTCCTTCACAGCTTTTTTCACCATTGAACGGAGTTTCTCTCTTGTCTTCTCATCTAAGGCAGAGAATGGCTCATCCATCAGTAGCATTTTCGGTCTTATCACAAGAGCTCTTGCTATTGCTACCCGCTGCTGCTCACCGCCACTCAATGTTTTCGGCTTTCTATGGAGGAGTTGATCGATGCGGAGTTCCCTCGATATAGTCCTGACTTCTCTCTCGATTTCAGCTCTTGACAGAGCTTTTTTTCTTAAGCCGAAGGCGATGTTGTCAAAGACGTTAAGGTGAGGGAAAAGCATGAAGTCTTGGTAAACTATACTCATGCCGCGATTCTCCGGCGGTAATGCCGTAATGTTTCGTCCAGCGAGAGTTATCTTCCCAGATTTGATGGGGTAAAAACCTGCTATTACCTCAAGGAGAACTGACTTACCGGCTCCTGTCGGCCCGATTATTGTGAGGTAATTATTCTTCTCTACGGTCAGAGAGACATCACGGAGGTGAAACTCACCAAGGTTTATGTTTAGATCTTTAACCTCTAACAGAGACATTTTTACTACCTTCTAACCTCTCAAAGATGAGTATTGCTGTGAAAGACACAATAATAAGCATTATACCACTCGTTATTGCCATTCCTATATTACCATAGGAGATGTTTAAGTAGAGAGTCACTGGCAGGATTTCGGTGTTCATATAACTTCCACCAGCAAGGATTAGAACTGATCCGAATGTGCCCACCGAACGAGCGAAGGCGATTATTGTCGAGGCAAAGAGGCCACTTCTAGCCATTGGGAGCGTTACTTTCCGGAAAGTCTCGAACTCGCCATAGCCAAGGCTTCGCGCGACGAGCTCGTAGCGCTTGCTAATACTCTCGAAGGCAGTATAAATGACCCTAGCGGTGTAGGGAAGAGCCGTAAAGAACTGAGCGACAATTATTCCGAGCTTTGTGAAGACGACATTGATTCCGAGGCTGTTCAGGGCTCCGCCAAAGGTAGTTCTTCCGAATAGAAGAAGCAGCGCTAAGCCGAGCACAAGCTCTGGGAAAGCCATGGGTAAATCAAGAATTGACTTGACAGCGCTTTTTCCATAGAAATCGAAGCGTGAGAGAGCATAGCCTATCGGAATCCCAAAAAGCATGACTAAAAGTGTTGATATCGAGGCCGTTACGAGAGAGAGCTTGAGAGAGTAAGCCATCTCCTCAGATTTTATTGATTCTATTATCTCATTAGGTTTTGGAATGAGGAAAAGCGTTGTTATAGCAGCGAAAAGGAAGAGCGCAAATAGAAGCGCGATAAAAATTGTAAAGAGACGGAAGCTCAGCCTTTCCATGGCTGGAACCCCCACTTCTTCCATATCTCAGTGTGATTGGCGATAAAGCTGTTGAATTCTTTGGCTGCTTTAATATGATCGTTATTCTTCGCACAAGATGTTACAGCCGTCGGAATGGTTTTTATGAGGTTCTGCTCTGGAGGAATCCGAATCACCTCAATTTTACCTTTTGACTGAGCCCATGTTGTCATGTCCTCCCAGATTATAGTGGCATCGGCCTGCCCAGTCACGATGTAAATAAGGAGTTGATTAACAGTTGGAGTAAATGTAACAACATTTTTGCTCACATTTTTCCAGAGGTCCTTCTTTTCAAGGATTTTCTTATCCACTTTACCAATAGCACAAGCCTTTGGATCACCGAGGACAACCCTAACGCTAGACTTCGCAAGATCCTGTAGAGAGCGTATATTCCCCGGGTTACTAGCTGGAACAGCTATTACTGGTATATGTTTGGTTACGTTAATTACAGTGCCTTTGAGAATATAACCCTTCTTCATTGCCTGCTGAGTATAGTACCATGCGCCAGGGATGAAGACATCGCAGCCACAGGTCGTCTGGAGGACTCCAAAGATTTCACTGCTTCCACCATAATGTACCTCTATTCTCACTCCTGTCTTATTCTCGAAGAGCGAAATTAGATCATTCATCGGCTTCATCAGGCCAGCGCCAGAGCAGACGACAATTGATTGTTCAGTGGATGATCTCGAAGTTAAAGTTCCAGTGCTGATTGGTTTTTCCACACTTCTATGTCCTACTACGAATATTATACCAAGAAAAAAAGCAATTACTACTAAAACCAGCAGAAGCTTCCTTATAGAGAGCATTAGACCACCTCCTCGGTTATCCGATATCGGATAACTAATCATGCCCATTCCTATTATTTTAAAAACTTATGGTAATATCATCCATCCAAGTCAAGTAATGGTTCGAAATGCGATGAAATTTATATCTCTGATATTCCCTGAAGCTTGAATGGATAATCACGAAGAACTGAGAGTAGAGATCGATATAAAGCTCCTCAAGGGTAGTATGATAATACTGGATAAACAATCAGCCCACCTTCTTAGGGCAATATCAAGAACAGGTTCACTTCTTGCTGCATCTAAACTTCTAGGGATGCCCTATTCTAAAGTTTGGAGGATTGTAATGAATATTGAGAGGAAATTTGGTCATAAGATAATAGCCCCTAGGAGAGGAGGCAAGTTAGGAGGAGGGACAAAGTTAACTGAATCGGGGAAAAAACTTCTTAGCATATACTCAAGGCTGGAGGAAACATATGGGATAAGTAGAGGACCCCTAGGTGATGTAACGAAGATAATAAGGCCTGATCTCGTTATAATGGGCAGTCATGACCTCCTAATTGAGAAGCTTGTATATCTTGTCAGGAAAAAGGAGGAGAGAGAGGTAGAAGTTCATTGGATAGGATCCTATGGTGGTCTGCTATCTCTCTCGCTGGGAGAGGCCGATATATCTGGAATCCATCTCATGGATCCTAAGACCTCCCAGTATAATGTTCCAATAGTGAAGAACATGTTTCCCAAGGGAGTAGCCCTCTTCAGAGGATTTGATAGGGAGGTAGGGTGGGTTTCCAGGGGAAATTTTTCCCCAGAGCGTTTACTTGAAGGAAAGGCTAGATTGGCCAACAGAAATAAGGGATCTGGAACTAGAATACTCATAGATAAGATCTTGGCGGAGCTATCTGAAGGGAAAGAATTTAGGGAGATGATCAGAGGATATGATGTAGAATACTTTACACATACAGCCACATGCAAGGCTATTGCTGAGGGAAAAGCAGATGTAACAATATCTATAAGGCCTGTAGCTGAGATATTTAATCTCAAGTTCAAGAGGATACTCTGGGAGAGCTATGATCTAGCTGCAAGAGAAGATATCATAAGCAAAGAAGCTGCTAGGCTTTTTCTGAGGATGTTATCTAGTGATAATCTCATAAAAATAGCTAGGAGGGGTTATAGAATACCTAAAAATGCTGGGGAACGTATAATATAATTAGTGAGGGGGAGGAAAGGAAAATAGCATATTTTGTTAGTCAAGAGCCTCTATATTAATCTAAAATGAGTAGATAAGAGAGAAAAACATCTAATATACATACTAGGCAAAGGAATGAAAGAAGACTGAACAACCAAAAAGAAAAAAGAGAAGAAGAGAAAAGGATGTAGAGCAGTTCAGTTTACATTGGTGGTACTTCCTCGTAGATTGTACGAGGATCTATTCCCTTGCTCTTATTGTATGCCCAGTATCCTACGAATATTAGTATCCCTATTGCCCACCAGACTGCATATGTTGCTGCTGTCAGCGGATCCATTGTTGATACAGCGTACCAGAATATGTAGCCCCACCATGCGAAAGCTATTATGCCTATTATCGTCAGTGCAGGAACAGAGCCCCACTTCCAGCGTAGTCCCTTCTCCCATATATCTGGACGCTTATACGGGAGTATAGCAGCAGTTAGACCGTCGAACAGGTACCTAAATATCGCGAAGATTGTCGTACCAACTAGGGCTAAGAACCAGTTGTAAGCATTGGCGAAGACACCAATTAATCCTATGATCCATGTTACGAATAGGGCCCAGTGCGGTGAGTGGAACTTATCGTTAACATCAGCTAGGAACTCTGGGAAGAATCTATCGAAGCTCCAAGCGAATATCTGCCTACTAGTGACCATTAGGAATGCAGGTATATCATTCATCAACCAGAAAGCTCCAGTTACAGCGATTAAGACCATTATAGCCGTGTTAGGATAAGCTAAGATGGCGGCGAAGAACGGCAGGACAGGCGTTGGTGGAGAAGATGTTCCCAAAGCTGCAGCAAGGGCGCTTGGTGCCTTATCTGCTGCGAATACATAGGCAGATACAAAGCTACCGTAGGAGTACCACACTCCAGCTGCATAAGCCCAGTAGTAGAACATTATGAATATTGGACCGAATATCATGGCTATCTTGAAGCTCCTAGATGGCTCCTTTATCTCGCCTCCGAAGAACGCAGGGGCAGTGAAACCTATGTATGCCCAAGTTGCAGGTATTGTATAGAGAATAGTACTGTTCATGTTAGAAGCGAATGCATACTTAGCTTTATCATAACCTGCGTTCAGAGCTACATTCCAGACCTTATTCCACGCTCCTGCTCCAAATATCTTTCCAAACTGAGCCATAGCTAAGCCAGGTGTAAGAGCTCCCCAAGCAAGGTATCCTATTGTTATGAATCCAGTAATCAGCGGTATAATCACTATAACGTCCATGGTTATTGCCAAAGCCTTAGTTCCAAATAGCGCTATGATGATGAAGATCGTGACTAGTATCATACCTATGATAACCTGTCCCCAGAAGGATTGCATCCATAATCCAAAGCTCATTGCACCTGCATCGCCGGCCATCACTCCGTAGATCCATAAGCTCATCCCCCAAAAGATGCTATCGAAGGCGCCTATTATACCAAAGGATATTGCTTCGGTGAACCAGAAGGACCATGAAGCTAAGAATCCCAGTAGAGGATCCATAGCTCTAGTTATGTAGATGTAATCTCCACCTGCTCTAGGCATCATGATGGACATGAGAGCAAGAGATATGGCGAGGAGGACTGTAGGTATTCCAGCTATGAGAAATGCTGTTGGTATATCTGCTCCTGGGAACTTCACGGCATCCATGGTGCTGTGGAAGTTGATCCCACCACCTATGACGTGGCCTAAAACGAAGAACAGTGCAGCAGTAGGACCTATCTCCCTTACTAGACCGGATGCCCTTCTAACGAAGACTATCCCTCCTCCCTCAGACATGAGGATCACTTCCGGGATTACTGAAATCCCTTTTCCCTCCCTCTTCGGGAACAATATAAGCTTTACTTGACAAGCATCAAAGAATGTTACTAAGAGAGAGTACATCCTCATGCATTGATACTATCAGTACAATTTTTTATATAACATGCATCAAAAAGCTCAGGAGATATCATGGTTAGGATATTCTTCTCAGCGGATGTCCATGGGAGCGAACTTGTCTGGAGGAAGTGGCTGAATACAACAGTCCAGCACAAGGCAGAGATACTACTCTTCTGTGGCGACCTAACAGGTAAACAGGTCATACCACTGGTAAAGAAGGGAGATAGCTTATGGATAGCGCACGTAGTTGGAAGGGATTGGGAGCTGCACAATGAAGAGGAGAAGAAGGACATGGCGAGGAGGATTAGAGAAATGGGTTACTACCCAGTTGAAATGACACTAGAGGAAGTAAAGAAATATCAAGGAGATCCTAAGAAACTTGAAGGCCTGTTTAGGGAAGTAATGACTGCTAGGATAAGAGAATGGCTGAACATGGCCGTCGAGAAGCTACCTAAAGATGTAGAAATAGTTGTAATGCCCGGAAATGATGATGAGCTGTACATAGATCCAGTAATCCAGGAATTTGCTAAGGAATATGAAAATATAACTTATCCTCTGGGCAAGGCTGTCGAATTTCGACATCTACCCGGTTTCCAGATGATAAGCATGGAATATGTGAACCCAACACCATGGGACACACCTAGGGAAGATAGCGAGAAAGGATTGTGGAAGAGATTGGAGAAGTTGAGAGATCAAGTAATAGTCAGCTGGGGCCATGTAATTTTGAACACACATGTTCCTCCCTACAATACTAGACTAGACTTGGCACCTAAACTTGACAAGAACCTGAGGCCCGTTACAGCAATGGGATCTCCTGTAATGGTTCATGTTGGTTCGAAATCTGTGAGAAAATTCATCGAGAAGTACCAGCCTATGATAGGGCTGCATGGTCATATTCATGAGAGCTATGCCTCTGATAAGATTAAGAATACGCCTGTCGTTAATCCAGGAAGTGAGTACATGTCTGGAGTCCTCAGAGGGTTTATAATAGATGTATCTCTAGATAAAGGACTGGAGCGCTTCTGGAAGATAGAGGGATGAGAATAAGAGGTTAATCGGATCATTTAGAGGCCTTATGGAGGCTAGAAGCCTTGACAGATATTGATGAAGGTAGATCCAGGGATGCCTTTGAATACTTCGAAGCCCGCTTAAGCGCCTTCAAGGATAGAATCGATGTTAGATATTTGGGAGAAAAAAAAGGAAAGCTTTACGTAGAGGTAACCTATCCATTTGATCTTGAAACTATAATCAGAGGCATAACAGGCTATGCCGTGTACGATGCGTTAAGCCTATTCAAAGTAGTGATAAAGCCTATATTTAGGGTCAAGGATCGAGATGAAGAGGAGCTTCAAGAGATCATCCCTAATGGTATAGCTGGATGGGTAATCAAAAAAGTCAGGAAGAAAAAGAAGGATTAGCCTTAGATCAAAATGCAATTTGATTCAATTTCATAACAATGAGATCATATCTCTGCCGGGATCACCTCATAAGTACTTCTCATAAATCCCGGTTTCTTCCTAACTTCTATATACTTATAATCGCTATGAAAGAAGCTCATCCCTAGTTTTTTCCTTTTAACTCCTCTCTTCTTAACCTCTGTAGCGAGAACTCCAAGCAGATCGTCAATAACTCGCTTTAATTTGACTTTATCCTCTATCCCCATAGTTAGCATACTCTCTTTTATGCGTGATCTGGTGAAGTAATCAATTACTAGGAAGGTGATTGGTATTATCGTAACCATGGTCCATATGACTATCCTGTTTGAAGCTAAGCTTATCAGAAACGGATCCTGATTCATTACTGCTGCCACGGCAATGACACCATAACCTAACACAGAAAGAATAGCCCCGCTTCTGAGGTAAGCTCCTAACAGAGTATATTTCCTCACCTCTCTAGATCTAGCTAGCTTTGTGGATAATTGAAATATCTCCTTTCTAATCTTCTTCCACATTTTCTTCGTCTCTGATATGCCAGATCTTTCTATCTCTTGATCAATCTTCTCTGGAGTCACGAAGATTCCGTTCCTTATCTCATCTAAATATACTATTGCTCTAACTAAAGGGAGTAATTTCTTGGCCTCTGATCTCCTGCCTAGCAATGTATGTTACACCTAAGGTACTAACTCAAAGTAAGACTTAAAGAATATAGAAATTCACATGGTTTATACTTACATGCAACCTAGGATAGAGTTAATGTTTTTGGCTAGATATTACTGCTGAATCTTATATTTAATTAAAGAAATATCCCTTATTTTTCGATCACTAACATATCGCTATATTTTTAAAGTATCTTCTAGACAAAGAGTAATTAACCTCAGAGGCGTTAATGATGGGTTCTGGAGAGGGTATTCACTTTGTTGAAATGAATCCTGCCGAATTCGTTAAAGAGTGTATAGATATAGTGAAGGAGGCTCAAGAAAAAGGCATAATGATGAGAATTTTAGGAGCTATGGCCGTATATATATATACTGAGGGATGCGAAAGATGCAGGGAGATCCACAAGACTAGGTTCGGTGAAGGAACGCCAATGTTCACCGATTTAGATGTAATGGCATACAAAAAGCAGAGTAAAGATCTAAAAAAGTTCTTCGAGAATAATCTAAAATTTATAGCAGATAGAAGAGTTAATGCATTCTTCGGGGGCAAGAGACTAATATACTATCATCCTCAAGGTAAATATCACGTGGACGTCTTCTTTGATAAGCTGGAGTTCAGTCATGATGTACCATTCGGGAAAAAGCCTGGAGAAGGAAGACTTGAGCTCAGCTTTCCAGCCATATCTCCAACTGATGTCGTTTTAGAGAAGCTCCAGATACATGAGATAAACCCAAAGGATCTGGTTGACCTTATAGTCTTATCCATAAGCCATGAGCTGACTGATGAGGAAGGCGAGGGGAAAATAAATGCTAAATATATAGCTAAGCTATTAGCCGATGATTGGGGCTTCTGGTATGATGCAGTGAGCAATTTAAATAAGGTGAAGAGCTACGCAGATCAAATGGTGAAGGAAGGCAGACTTACGAAAGAAGAAAGGGATAAAGTATATCAGCAGGTTGATGAGCTCCTTAAGGTCATAGAGAAAGAACCTAAAATGAAGAATTGGCAGAAAAGGGCTAAAAAGGGGACGAAGAAACCATGGTGGAGAGGAGTGGAGGAAGTAGTAAGGTAGAGGGGATGAGAAGATCTTAGTCATTTCCTAGCATATGCTAGGAATCTCTAAGTAAGCATGCATGCTTACTTAGTAAAGTTTTTTAATTGTCACTGTTATAACCATTATTGATGAGTTAGCATAACTTTTTATCAAGAATATAATAATAAAAGATCTAGTGGATAATATCAGTTACTGATAAATACCAATATATTACCTTGGTTTACAGTAAGCTTTTTATCTTAACATCCCAGCTTAAAAAGGGAATAAGGAGATTCCCTTACATATGAACAGATAAAAGGGTGTGAATATGATAAAAATGACTAGGAGAGAGTTTGTAAAATTAGCAGCTGTAACTGGGGCTTTAACTTTAATGTTAGGAGAATCTGAACATACATTTAAGACATTAACAGCTGCCCAGAGCAAAACGCAAGTCAAATACATCCCTAACCTCTGCACTATGTGTGCTAACAGATGTGGCATAACAGCTAAGGTGGTAAATGGAAAAGTAGTCAAGCTGGATGGAATTCCTCATCATCCGGCCAATAACGGGAAGATATGCGCTAGAGGCCAATCAGGTATTGCCAGGCTCTACAATCCAGATAGAATAAAGGCCCCAATGATAAGGAGAGATAAGAGTAAACGTGGCACTTGGGAGGGATTCGAAGAAGTAAATTGGAATACTGCGCTTGATGAAGCAGCTAAAAAGATAAAGAGGTACATGGATGAAGGGCACCCTGAGAAGATAGCCGTCATAAGCGGGTGGTGGGGCTGCGCAGTATATAAGCCCTACGTAGCAGCATTCATGCAAGCTATAGGCACCCCCAACTCTGCTGGAGCTACTATAAACAGTTGCATGTTCCCCGGAGCCTTTGGATGGCTTGCTACCCTAGGAGGTGCTAACCACGCTCACATAATCTCAGATCTAGAAGATGCTAAGTACATAATAGCTCTAAGGAGGAACTTGGCTGGAGTAGGAGGGGTCCCACATTCATGGAGGTTCGCGGAGGCCAAGAGAAGGGGAGCCAAGGTTGTGGCTCTAGATCCGAGGATGAGTGAGACTGCAGCCTTAGCTGATGTATGGATTCCGATAAAGCCTGGTACAGATCTAGCATTCTTATTGGCGATGGGTCACGTTCTTGTGAATGAGAAGTTATATGATGAGGCATTTCTGAAGAAGTATACTACAGTTCCTCTACTCCTCAACTCTGAGACAGGGGTACCTGTGAAGGTATGGGATGACAAGGCAACTGGATTGAAGAAGTACTTGGTGTATGATCTATTACAGAAAAAAGCGGTATCTCATGATGAGGCATTAAATCCAGCTCTACTTGGGGAATATACTGTGAAGCTTGAAGATGGGACGACTGTAAAGGCTAAACCAGCTTTCCAGGTATTAGTTGATGATTTGCAGCAGTACACTCCGGAATGGGCATCCAAGATATGCGATGTGTCTTCAGATCTCATAGTTAAAACAGCTAATGAGTTCGGCAGGACAAAGCCAGCAGTTATAGACCCAGGCTGGCATGATCCCCGCTATGAGAACTCGCTTCAGACTCATAGAATGATGGCAATCCTTAATGCTATGATAGGGAATATAGATAGATATGGAGGTGTATCATTTAACGTTCCTGGAAGGGAAGTCAACCTTCCACCACCACCTCAGAACAGATATGATGTGGTATGGGGCAAGAAGCATGGAATGCTTCCGCTACCACTTCCTAACTATGTGCCTCTCTACTATGCAATGACTAAGGGAGATCCATATCCAATAGAAATGGCTATAGTTATAGCTGGTAACCCGATTAGAACATGGAGCGGAGATAAGGAATGGAAGGAAGCATTCAAGAAGCTGAATGATGTTCTGGTGATCGACGTCTTACCACAGGACACGACAATGTATGCTGATATACTGCTTCCTGACTCTGTCTATCTTGAGAAGGACTTCCCAATAAGCCATGCTGAGATGTCCTTGTATGGAGCCTTTGAAACTGCGATCGCTGCAATAAACCCGGTCTTTAACACAAAGCCTGAAATAATGATATTCGCCGAATTATCAAAGAGATTGGGTGTTTACGATAAGTTCATCAATAGCTTGGCTAAGATGCTCAAGGTAGATGCTGGTAAGCTAAGAAGATACTTTGACAGTGAGGGAATAAGAGGAATAAGGAGAGCCCAGGCTGAAGCCTATGGTATATCTCTAGATGAGATAGAGAAGAAAGGTTATGTGATGTTCGAGACCAAAGAGGAACTGATGGACACAATGCCATATAAGAAGCCACTGCATACTCCATCTGGTAAGGTAGAAGTTTATAGCCTTATGCTTGCCAAAATAACATCTATGGTAGGGGAAGATCCAATGTGGTCTCCTCTGCCTAAGTGGTTACCTCCAAAGGTAATGAGTGAGTATGAGAAGAACAAGGCGCCGAATGTCTTCTATTTTATTTACGGAAAGAGCCCTCTGAACAGCTACACTCATACTACAGACAACGAGATGCTCGACTCCCTGCTTAGGCCAGATTACATAGGGGTGTGGATAAATACGAAGAGGGCTAAGCAGCTGGGCATAAAAGATGGAGATAAAGTTAAGGTAACTAATCTGAAGACAGGAGAGGGTGGTGTAACTACAGCTTTCGTTACAGAGGCTATAAGAAAAGACACAGTATTTCTCAACACTCAATGGGGTATTGAAAGTAAAAAACTGAAGATAGCCTATAAGAGGGGAGGAGTTGCGCTAAACAAGCTATGGCCCTTTCAGTATGCGAGATTGATACCTGGGATGTTGACCAATGAACTTCTTGTCAAGATAGAGAAAGTATAGAAGGTGATTTAAATGACCAAATATGGAATGGTTATAGATCTTGGTAGCTGCTTGGGTTGTGGAGCATGTATAGCTGCCTGTGATTTCGAGAATCAAACTCCATGGGAAGAAGGGAAGCGTAGAACTCACGTACCTGAGTTCATCTTTGGCGAATATCCTAATGTAGAGAGGTTATTTGTACCAAGGCTTTGCATGCACTGCGAAGATCCGCCCTGCGTTGCAGTTTGTCCAACAGGAGCTAGTTATAAAAATGAGGACGGAGTCGTACTTGTGCGCTATGATATGTGCATAGGGTGTAAGTACTGTGTGGTTGCTTGCCCCTATAACGCTAGATATGTCGATGAGAGGAAACACGCAATAGATAAGTGCACCTTCTGCTACAATAATAGAGTCTCTCAGGGGAGAGAACCAGCCTGCGTTGAGTCATGCGTGGGAGGAGCTAGAATATTCGGAGATTTGGAGGATCCCAACAGCGAAGTATATAAATTGATTCATTCGGGCGAAGCTGTTCCTCTGAGAGCAGACCTAGGAACTCACCCAAAGGTGAGATATATATTCAGGCGCAAGAAGAGGGAGGGTGACTAAAGATGATGAATCTGTTAATTCAGCATATTTGGGGGGTATATATAGCAATCTACCTATTCTTAGGAGGAATGGGTGGAGGAGGAATGGTAGTAAGCTACTACTTCTGCTGCAGGAGAAATGATAACAAGCTTGCTGTGATCTCAGCGATCACTTCCCTCATAATAGTCATAATAGGTGTACTCTTCCTGATGCTTGATCTGGAGAAGCCAGAAAAGTTCTACCTAGTCTTTGTGAGTCCCCATCTTAATCCTCATTCCATGATATTTATAGGATCTTCTATACTAACGAGCTTCATAACATTCGGTCTCCTGTTTGTTACGGCAATAGAGTTTAAATGGCCGAGCTTCCTTGGGAAGATCATATCGCTCCTTCCATGGTATGGAAATAGGAGCTTTACATCTGCTATGGGCATTCTGGCATCAATAGCAGGGTTCCTAACGGCTTTCTATACGGGTGTACTCATAGGTGTGCTCAAATCTGCCCCATTCTGGCATACCCCTGCTTTACCCTTGTTGTTCGTGGCTTCGGCTTTCTCTACAGGGGTCGTAGGCGTTCTCCTAGTAAATGAGACAATAGGGATTATGGCTCCGAAAAGCGAGAGACATAAATACCAAGAATACTGCTCTATCTTAGGAGAGTGGGATGCGATCTTAATATCCATAGAGCTATTAATCATATTCACATATATATTCCTGTTTACCTATGGACCAGAAGAGGCAGAGGCATCAGTTTATCTGCTGACTACCGGATCTCTCGCCCCATGGTTCATGGGGGGGGTAGTTACAATGGGGCTTGCTATACCCTTCCTACTGGAATACTGGCATATATTCAGTGAAAGTAGAGGAGGAAAGCCCTCCTGCGCTTTACCAATAATAGCAGCGATTCTGGTTATTATAGGAGGATTAATCCTAAGGTATGTAGTACTATCAAGCGGTGTAATGACAATATTTCTTCCTCCCTCTTGAACTTTCCCTCCCACTACTTCTTTTCTTTTCATTTCTTCCCTTGTTATCTACTAGGCTATACAAAGTTCCCTAAAATCATGCGCACTATAAGTCGGTCTCTTTTCAATGTCATTACTATGGGCTGATCTACTCCGCTCTCAGATAAGAATACTAAAGCTCTAAGATCAGTAACCAAAGCCAGTAGTGCTAGTTATCTCTGAATCTCTCAAGCGTGGCGCACTAGTGCTTGTAAAAAGGTTTATGATGTAATGAGTTATAAATCCACTTATCGAGTCGAAACTTGAAGTATATAAGATAATAAATTGCCCTTGGCAATAGTAACAATACCTAAAGCGATCTTCGATTAAAGAAATTAATTTACTTTGTCAGGATTAGGAGAGGCTTTAGAAAAATTTTTGGCAGTAAAGTAACTAACAGAACCTGCTGTAATCAATGCCAAAGCCATCCGTAATTAGGAATTAGTAATGCTAGCTATGCTACTATCTCAACTATTCAGGGAGTAGAGTTAACTTTGAAATTTAGTAAGTAGGATCGCTGCCACCTCTAACCTCTATTATAAAAGATCGTTCATTCAGTATGCATTCTAAAGTAGTAAAGTAGAACTGCTGCAAGAGATGGTATTGATAATAGTGCATAAAGGGCAATGAATATATGTATAGGCAATAATGTACCCATATGATATAAAAGACTGAGGATTATCAGGGCTGAGTATGCAGAGACTGTTGGAATCATAATATAAGGACTCTTAAGAACTTCCACATAATCATCTTCTACTTTGCGACCAAATTTCCTTAAAAGATAGAATTCTACTGCTATGGATATTAGAGGCATAGATAAGAATACCAGTAGATATGGATCATATCTAGTTCTAAAGATTTCCACTTGAAGGTTCATTTTTTCTCTCTTCTTATCGTTAAATGCTTTAATCAAAGGTTCTAGCTTCTG
This sequence comes from Thermoproteota archaeon, assembly GCA_015522685.1. Taxonomy (GTDB): domain Archaea; phylum Korarchaeota; class Korarchaeia; order Korarchaeales; family Korarchaeaceae; genus Korarchaeum. The sequence goes on from WALU01000018.1 coordinate 38,643, forward strand.
TAAATTATATTCGATAAAGGGGGCGATTCTCTTGTCCCAATTTCCCTTCAATTCATACTCAAAGGCATGGTCAGAGGTCATCACGATGATCTTGTCATCCTTATGAGTCAAAAGTACTGATCCAAAGTACCTTATATTATACGCCATATTGAGATCCTCTGGGGCGCCTTTCCATACAACTTTGCCCTCATAGAGAACTTCAATTCCTTGAGAGAAATTTCTAATACTGAATGTCTTCAGTATAACAGGTTCAACTATCAGCCTAAGCTGCTCTATTTTATTATTCAGGTAGAAGGTTTCCCTTTCTAAAATATCCAACATTTTAGCAGTCCTGTGTAACTTATTCATGGATATCAAGTGAAGGCCTCCTACTCCAAAGAGTAGAGGGATTGGAAGCAAGAGAATTATTAGAATAACCGCCCTATATCCATTCAATTTTTCCACCTTTAAATAATACTATAAAGAAATTATAACATTGCTGCCGGGCCTACTCCACTAGTTCCCTAATATTCCTAACCTGAGTAAAACATTTTTTAAATTATTATTCCATTTATAAATAAGCTCCTACATTCTAATATATCTTTAATGTGCTAAAAGTAGCCTGTATTTATAATATTCGCTTTATAGCATTCAATTAAGCGTTGAAATTTCAGAGATACTCTAATTTACTAAATACTTTAATGTATGAATGAATTACAAATTACCTTTACCAATTAGTATGTAGCCACTAAGCATGATGCAGAAGAGCTAAGAAAATAAGTAGGTAATCTGAAGGGTGATGTAAATTATCTAAGGAGAAACTTCCTCAGCTTTAGCCTGTCTCAAGTGCTGCGAAGAATATTGAACCTTTCTCTCAAGCATTAAAAGGCTAAGTTGCTTAATGAACGGGAATGATTCTTATGAAGAGTATAACTATTGCATTAATTATTTTGTTCCTGTCCTTAGTTATTGTAGTGGCATGCTGGGAAGCAAATTCTCTCAGGCCCCATACAAAGTCTATAAACTCTACAACCACCGGTTGGATGGTGAGTATGTGGAAGCTTGGAGAAATAGCTTATCCTAAGGGATTTCCTTCATCTAAACTGGTCAATTACACAGAAGTTTTATCTGCTCCTCCCGAATACTTCCCTCTTAACAGGAGTGAACTACTCAATTCCGAAGTTTTGGACGAATTAAAGTTGAATAAAAGTCAAGAGAGCTACCTGATGAGTAAGGGGTTCATTATCTTAAAATGGGATAAGCATAAGGACTTCTCCGATGCTTACTTAGAGCTGAAGCATTTTCCGATATATGTGACAGTGGACAGCTTTCTTCATGCCTATCACATTCAATTCGATTCTTTGCTTGCCAATATAGAGGAAAAATATCTTTACAACGATCTCTGCAATCTAACGAAGAGAATGATAGAACTTAGTAGCAACGATATACTCAAGGTAGGCGAACCAGCCGAAAGAAACCTTGCCTATTTCTCAGTAGCCATGAAACTGCTAGATCCAAAGTTCAAACCATCAGATGAAGTTAGAGATGTTGTTAATGCTGAGCTTAAGAGGATAAATAGTAAGGTAATAGCTAAGAGCCCTCTTTTTGGATATAAGGAGGACTATAGCCAGTATAGACCTAGAGGGCATTATACGAGATCTGAAAAGCTTCAGAGATATTTTAGGGCCATGATGTGGTATGGAAGAATGGCCTTCCTCCTTAGAGAAGGACTAGTCAGTGAAAATAAATCCAGAGAACTGACCGTTCAAGCTGCCCTCATATCTACAGATCTTTCAAGCGATAAGAATGCTTCAAGCTACTGGGGAAGGATTTACACAGCTACCTCCTTCTTTGTGGGTTTTGCTGATGATTATACACCCTATGACTACCTAGAAGCTATGAAGTCATTATTTGACGGCTCAATTAGGCTAAAAGATCTCTATTCCTTGAGGAACTCTGATGAGACAATAGGCATGTTCAGAGCCGAGCTTATGAAGAGAGGAAAGCCTAAGATATATGGAGGTACAGGATCTTGTAATGTTAGTCCTCCAATAACGAAGGAAAAGCTGGATGAATGCCTAGAGAAAACAGCCGGAATGAGGCTTATGGGACAAAGGTACGTACCTGACTCCTACGTCTTCCAGATGCTAGTAGCACCATCAGTCGGTCTTTATATAGGTACTAAAAAGCCTTTTACAATGGTAGAAACGCAGCTGGGACCTGCTAGGGGATTCCCAAGGGGACTCGACTGGTTTGCAGTTACTGGATCTGGCAGGGCCCTCGAGATCCTGAAGGAAGAGGGTGATGTAAGCTATGAAGAATATGATAAGACGATGAAGGATCTCAGGAATGAGTTCTCTAAAGCTGATTGGTCTAAGAACCTTTACTGGTCATGGCTTGATGTCCTCCGCTACTTGGTGAAGGCGAGAGGCAGAGGATATCCAGCTTATATGATAAGTCCTGACTGGCTTGACAGGCAGCTTCAAGCTGGACTTGCATCTTGGACTGAGTTAAGGCATGATACGATACTCTACGTGAAGCAGAGCTACACACCTAAGCTCACAGCCATGCCTCCTCCTGATAAACTGGGAGCTGTGGAGCCATTACCCAATGTTTACCTCAGGTTAGAAGCTCTCGTGAACCAGACTAGAGATGGGCTTAAGGAGATGAGGTACCTAAGCGAAAAGGAAGAGGCAAGACTGAATAATCTGGCTAATGCTTTGAGAAGAGCTAGGGAGATCTCACTGAAGGAGCTGGCTGGAGAACCTTTGAATAGAAGTGATCTCTACTTCATTGGGAACTTCGATGAGGTCTTAGATTCAATAATGTCGGGACTAGATAAGAGATCTAAGAGCACAGTACTTGTGGCTGATGCACATACAGATCTGAACAGTGGTCAGGTTCTAGAGGAAGCTATGGGAAAAATAAATATGATATTAGTTGCATTCCCGACACCAAACGGCACAGTCTTAATGGTAGGGCCTGTCTTTACATACTATGAGTTCAAGCATCCATTGAAGGATAGACTCACAGATGAGAAATGGCTCAATCTCCTAAAGGCTGGAGAACCTAAGATGTTTCCATGGCAGGAGAGGCTCTACGGAAAATCCTGAGCTACATAATCTAATGAAATGAGTGGGATAGATAGCCAGAAGTTCTACTTTATCCTTTAGATCTTCTATTACTATTTAATCTCACCTATCGTCACTCTCTCAGGTAATCGATGAGGCCCTCAAATCCACTAAGGCCCTCCCATTAGCTCCTCACTTTTTCATCGCATTCAAGTTTCTTAATCTTACCATACATCATTATCCTCCCTAGAGGCGCAAGATAGATTCGTAAGGTGAGTAGGATAACTTTGAGAAGGATAATATGAACAGTTAGGTTAGATAGATACGCAGGCTTTTAGCATTCCAGCTTGGTCATGGTTCTCATCCTTTACGCCATGCTGGAGCTACCTAGGGTAAGGCAAGATAAAGATAGTGGGAGGTATAGCCTGAATGCCTGAGCTGCCTGAGCAGAGGAGATATAAGGGATCCAATGGACTAACTACTATCTTTCTAAGAGGAAGAGGGAACCTGAGAGTACAATTTAGGACAAAATCTCTGGTTGCGAATCATAATATCCATGCTCATCTAATGCTCTCTATTAGCATTATCCTATGGGCAAAGAAGTGCCTCAGTATCAAGTCAATATAAACTTATAGTACCTCTTCTATAATATAGGTTCCCATATGGCTATAATAAGCCTAGCGGTCCATTGTACCAGAGGAGTTCGCTTAGGAGTATCATCCAGAAATGGCATGAGAGAATAATGAAGAAGGTTGGTTTAACATTCCCTTCTCTTTAAATCTAGCTGTTCTCTAGATTTATATATACTAATGTAGCTTACTGCTATGGCTAGCAAGGGTACTATTGAGAGGTAAAAGTAACTAGTTGCATAGCCGCTGATGGATACTATTAGGCCAAAGATTATGGGTCCAGCGAAGCACCCAATATCTCCGCCCATTGAGTAGAGAGCTATGGCCCTATTCTTAACAGGAATAGGCACGGATTCCAGCGTTATGTATTGCTGTGGAGGTATGGTCAATCCCATGCCAAATCCATAGACAACAGCGACTATAAAACTTTCAGGAGCTATATACATTACTTCTAGCCCTAAGGTTGATAGAAGCATGAATAGATAGCCTATTACCATTATCTTCATTGGATCTCTCTTAACAGATAACCTCCCAGCTAGATATCTAGAGAATATGCCGCTTATTGATGAGAACATCGCGAAGTAGCCATATATAATAGCTCCATAGCCTAGATCTCTATACTGAGATTGGAGTAGGCCACCGATCGTCATGAATACGACGCCCGATAAGGCTGATAGAAGCACCATTAAGATGACAGTCCTGTTGACGGCGTCTCTCCATCCAACTTTCACCTCCTCCTTATCTATCCTTCTATGTTTTGCCTCTGGTATGTTCAAGGAAAATATGAGCAGCCCAAGGAGAAATGCCAGCAGGAATACGGGTGGATATCCCTGATTATCGACGATTATTCCGGCAAGAGGAGGAGCAACTATGCCTCCAAGAGATATGAGCATGGATCTCATACCTATAGCCACACTCGCTAAGTCACCAGCAGCCACTGCAACTGCTGCGACTGATGGACTTATGAAGAAGGCATTTCCAAATCCCTGAATTACCCTCCCTAAGAGGAGGTGAGAGAAATCGCCGGCAATCAAATAAAAAGCGGAGGAAAGAGCTATGAATATACCACCTATAGCCATTGAATAGTGACTACTGGTTTTATCAGCTAGGTGTCCCGCTACGGGCCTCAATACAAAGGAGACTAGAGATATTGATGACCATATAAAGCTCGTTTCTGCTATCCCAATCCCAAGATCCCTCGAATATCTAGCGAGTATTGATGCTATGAGCCATAGAGCTAGGAAATAAGCGAGTACTGAGGCCATACTAATTACTAATTCTCTCTTGGCTTTCATGCTTTCATCGAAGCGACCATACCTCAAGGGATAAAATATTAAGTGAAAGCAGGGAGAAGATCTACCTAGCTCTCATTACTACAGTCTACGGAGCATGGTCTTTCTATTTAGCCATATTGAGGCGTAGAGAAATACTAAAGCGAATGCAGTTAGTACGACTATATCAAGAGCTAGAGGAAGGAATGACCTTCCATAGTAAGATAGACTAACTATATCCACGAAGTAAGTTAGGGGAGACAATAACGCAACTCCTAGAAGATAGCTTGATAGGCTGCTTAGAGGTATAAATATGCCGCTAATGAAGATTATGGGTAATCTCACGGCACTTGCAAGCATCACTGCATCTGCAGGAACATCAGAAGGAATTGAGGAGAATATGAGGCCTAAGAAGGAGTAGCAGAAGGAAGCTAGCACGAGGGCTGGTATTAAGATAAGGATGTTAGCTTCTATTCCAAGCAAGAACCCTACGCCTACTAGTACGAGGGAGATTAGAATGCCTAAAAGAGAGGAAGCTATAGAATCTCCTATTACAATCATCCCCATTGTTACTGGTCCGGTTAGGAGCATTTCAAGGGATCTCTGCCTAGTCTCCCATGGAATCACAATAGGGGTTACAGCTGATGCTGTAAAGAATATAGTGATAGATATTAAAGGGGGGATACTACTAACTGTAATTCTGTTTCCAATTACAAAGGCAAGCCACAGGAAAAATGGCATCAATAAACCTAGTATTATTACAGGTCCTTTAAGGAAGTATATTCTAGCATCTTTCATGGATAAAGCTAGGATGCTCTCCATATAAGACCTCAAAGAATCCATATTTCCTTACCTTTCCTTACCTCTTATTAATTTCATGAATATTTCCTCAAAACTTGGACCTGTTGTCTGAACCTCCTCTACTCGCGCCCCCAAATCTTCAGCTAGCTTCATAGTTCTACGTAAGACTTCATCAACTTCATCTCGCCTACATGTGATGAATATCTTCCTTCCTTGAATTAGCACATCAAAGCTCCCTAAAGCTTCCTCTATTCCCTTCAAGTCCCTATCTAAGATTATTTTAACGCTTCTGAATTCCTCAAAATTTATCCTCAGATCCTCTGGGCTCCCTTCCGCTACTATCCTCCCCTTATTAATCACTGCTATCCTATCACATAGTATACCTGCTTCTTCTATGTTATGTGTGGTAAGAAAGATCGATTTGCCCTCCCTCCTGAGATCGGTGATGAGGGATCTAACCATCCTAGTGCTTATAATATCCAGCCCTGATGTAGGTTCATCTAATATGAGTATACCAGGATCACTTATGAGCGCCATAGCCAATAGAAGCCTCTGTCTCATTCCCTTAGAGAATCCCTTAACTTTTCTACTCATAGCCTCGCTCAAATTCAACATTTTCAGCAAATCCTTAGCTCTGGCCCTCCTCATATGATCTTCAACGTGATAGATCCTCCCAGCTAGCATCAGGTTATCCCAAGCACTTAAATCTACATAAGGAGCCGATATCTCAGGAACTACTCCTACATGACTCTTTGCCTTTAAAGGATCTTTTAGGACATCATACCCCATAATATAAACTCTTCCTCTATCAGGAGAGATGATACCTGTTATCATCCTAATTGTTGTGGTTTTCCCAGCACCATTAGGTCCGAGGAGACCGAATATCTCCCCTCTATCCACATGCAGGCTTACACCTCTTACGGCTCTTACCTGACCAAAGCTCTTTTCCAAGTTATGCGCTTCTACTGGTTTCACAGGGCTCCCTATCCCATACAAAGCTTATAGTCTCACTTAGGTATTCCTTATTGCTCATTCTACTCAATGGCCTTAGGACATAGCAGAGGAGCGCGCCAAAGAACCCCCTTATCCTTATCATAGATTCCTGCGATTCATCTCCAAATGCTCTTCTTGCAGCTTTCCTTAGGAGGTTCTCACATAGCTCCCTTATATCCTTCCTGATCTCAGGGTATAGCGCTTCAACTGCTATTGTATGTATAAGCAGATGTCTCATCTCGCCCCTCTCATACTTATCGAGGTATCTTCTACCGATGCATTCTAGGAGCTTTCTTCCCTCAATTTCATCCTTTAAACACCTCCTAATTATATCCAATGGGAGACTTCTCTTAGCCACCTCTAAAATCAACTCATCCTTAGACGAGAAGTACCAGAAGATCAGGCCCTTAGAAACTCCTGACTTTACGGCTATTAAATGAACAGGAGTTTTGAAGAAACCCTGCTGAGAGAAGACCTTCATAGCCCCTCTTATTATCCTCTCTCGTGTATCATGAGGGAGCTTCACCTTCCTCACATCCTTTCCCTTCACATTCATGATCTCCCTTCCACCTTTCCCTAGGCTTATATTCTACAGAAGCTAGACGACCCGATAAGTATAGCTCTAGCACATTTCTAACTCTTCCATAGGCACCCCTTACTACCACTATGCCATACTGCTGGAAATAATCCACAGCTCTCCTTCCCATGCCCCTACATATCAGGACATTGACTCCAGCATTGGCAAGCAATGATGGAATGACGCCAGGCCCATGCTCTTCCCGGTAGGAATTATCCAACATCTTTACTTTTAAAATAGATCTATCTGGAGAAATATCTACTAACAAATATGCTGGGGCATGGCCAAAGTGTTCGAATATAATATCATCTAACGCCATATGATCTTGGACAGGAAAAGCAATTCTTTCTACAGTACCCTCACTCGTGCTTGCACCCTGACTCCTCAAGATGCTTTGTCCTCTATCTATTTGGCTCATGAGGCATTCCCTACTTTCTATTGATTGACCAAATGGTTAATAAGTTAAAAACATTGCTATAGAACTCTCGGCATGCATTCGTATACAAAGTTAGAATTTTGTGCAAAATGCTGAAGTAATATGAGCATAATGGTTTTAGAATGCATTAACTGATATTCATAAACATTGGGCTTATAACAGGTCCTCCCTCAACTATCTGCCATGAATACTCCAATAACACCGATTCTCAAACTGGATTTTCACAGATTACCTACAATTATCTTTCTAAAAGAGCTATCCTGAAGGAAAGCTATTGTTATCTTTCAATCTTCCCTCCAATTAACGTTTATCCTTGACATAATATCTCGGACAACCACTAGGTTTTTAGGTTCTCCTTAACTCTCATGGATGGTGGTAAAATGAAGGAGGCAGTTGGAGAGATACCTAATGGTGAGAAAGAGTTTGCTCAATCTGCAAAGCACGCCCGAGAGTTGATAAAATACCCAGAACTTACTGAGGAGGAGCTTGGAGAGAGACTCAGAAATGTTCATTATGGTTATAGCTCCGGCCTTCCTTACAAGACCTTCTCTCTATGCCCAGAGAGTAGGAGGTTGGTTCAAGCACTAGTTTGGGAAGAAGACAACAAAATATGGATAGCAAAGAAATGTCCAGAGGGGTTAATAACAGAGGTTTACTACGAGGATTCCTATCTATTCAAAAAGTTCATGAAATGGGCTTACGATTGGAAGCTTTCTAGTTATAATGTTGAGAATACAGGAATAAATTGTCCATTTGATTGTGGCCTCTGCCATAGGCATCGCTCTCATACAAGCCTGCTTAATATAGTCCTGACAAATAGATGTAATCTCTCATGCTGGTACTGCTTCCCCGGGAACGAAGAAGCATTATTTAGATTTGGTAGTGAAGTACGTCTAGCAAAGTTTGAAGATGTTGCTAAGACATTCTCCTTTGAGCATAAGGTCGAGATAGATGGGTTTAAGGGAGAGTACTCAATACCTAATGATCTTTACGTTCTTACCTTTAAGGAAGGAAAGGCGGAGTGGACAAGGGTTAGCAAGTTCCTTAGGAGAAAACATAAAGGAAAGATCCTTAGAATAATCACTCATACAGGGAGATTCATTAGAACAACCCCGGAGCATAAGTTTTTCGTATATATAGATGGAGAACTTAGGAAAAGGAGAGCCGATGAACTCAGGCCCGGTGATGAGCTGATCATACTCTGGAACTTCGATCATGGAGAGACATTAACTCATATAGATCTTATAGAGGTCTTTAAGAAGCTCCCATATAAGGAAAAGGAGAAAACATACGTCAGAGGAATCTCAAAGCTTAATCTCTTAAAGCTAAAGGAAAAGTACGGAGAGAAAGTGTACTCTTGGAGGAATAAGGATTCCATACCGCTTAGTGCTTTCTATGAACTCGGCGGAAATGTTGACGCTGATAATCTACGCTTTGGGAGGGATGGAACTGCCTACGAGATACCTACTAGACTGGAGATAACCCCGACTTTAGCCAAGCTTATCGGCTACTTCATTGCGGATGGGAGTTATACCGACAAAGATCTCCGCATAACGGTCTCCCATAAGGATGTTGAGGAAGAGATAGTCAAGATCCTTGAAGAACTCAAACTTCCATATAGCTTCCTTCAGTGGAATGGAAAGGCTAAGCAGATAGTCATTGGGAGCAGACTTATGCGCTTGGTTTTCAAATACGCCCTTGGAGTACCTGAAAAAGCTGAGAATGAGAGGTTGCCCAAGGATTTCTTCAACTTTCCGCATGAGGCTAAACTATCTCTCCTTAGTGGACTCTTCAATGAGGATGGCCATGTTGTCAGGGACAGAAGATATCTCAACATGGGATATACCAGCGTTTCAAGAGGTCTGATAAGAGATATGCTTTATCTTCTAGCATCACTTGGCATCTTCACAAGAGTATATGCAGTGCCCAAGGAGAAAATGAAGGGTTCCAATTATGACCTTTACAAGCTATATATAGCAGGTACAGACCTAGTTAGGTTGGCAGATCTTCTTGATCTCAGGAGAGATCGCAAAGAGAGATTAGGAGAAATTGGAGACAGAAAGCCAGCCAAGATAACTCGCGTTGCAGATTTCTACATTGACACGATTGAAGGAGTGACAGAGGAAAATTATGACGGTTACGTCTATGATCTTGAAGTTGAGAGCAATGGACATTCGTTTGTCGCCGCAGATGGCATCCTTGTGAGCAACTGCTTCTTCTATGCTAAGGAGGGGCAGCCAATATATGAGCCTACCTTAGATCAGGTAAGAATGATGCTCAGGAATGCTAAGGAGGAGCAGACAATAGGAGCAAATGCAATACAGTTCACTGGTGGAGAGCCGACGTTGAGGGATGACCTTATAGAGATATTAAAGATAGCGAAGGAAGAAGGATACAGTCACGTACAGCTCAACACAGATGGAATAAAACTGGCCTTCGATCCTGAGCTTGTGAGAAAAATAAAGGAGGTTGGAGTGAATACTTTCTATCTAAGCTACGATGGCATGACTCCCCAAACTAACTGGAAGAATCATTGGGAGATCCCACTAATATTCGATAATGTCAGGAAGGTAGGTGGCCCGGGTATAGTCCTCGTTCCTACAACAATAAGGAACGTGAATGATCATGAGCTGGGGGCGGTAATAAACTTCGGATTGAATCACTTGGACATAGTCAGGAGCATTAACATACAACCAATCTCCATGATAGGTAGAGTCCCCAAGAAGAATAGACAGATGTTCAGGATAACTATCCCTGGAGCTATTAAGAAGATAGAAGAGCAGACAAATGGAGCAGTAACGAAGGATGATTGGTACCCAGTTCCAATAGCTGGGCATATTGCTAGATTCTTCGAGGCATTTACTGGTAAGAAATACTATATGACTTCACATTTCGCATGCGGTGCTGCCACTTATATATTCCTCGATGGCGGTAAGGTCATTCCAATAACTAGATTTATAGATGTTGATGGATTTGTCGAATTTCTAGCCAAGAAAGCTGAGGAACTGGAGAATTGGAAGCGCTTAGGAAAGTTAAGCAAGCTTAAGGTTGGGGGAGAAATATTCCTCAAGTTTAGAAGTTTTTACGACTCTAAATATGCTCCTAAGAGTATAAGCGTCCTTAAGCTCGTAGAAAATGCTTTTGCCAAGGGAACTTATGAAGCTCTAGGCCAGTTCCATAAGAAGACTCTCTTCATAGGTATGATGCACTTCCAAGACGAGTACAACTACGATGTTCAGAGGGTTGAGAGATGCGTTATTCACTACGCAATGCCAGATGGAAGGATAGTTCCATTCTGCGCATTCAACGTCATCCCTGAGCTGTATAGAGATAAGGTACAAGCTCAATTCAGCTACTCTTGGGACGAGTGGAAGGAATTGCACCCTGATTGGGATTACAAGAAGGATAAGTACTTCAGAACAAAGGAATTTGTCGAGAAAATGAGGAAGAGTGAGCTCTACAGGAAAACCTACTTAGAGCTAAAGAATTATTTTGGGAGTAGCTAATGGAAGGAAGGGGAAGGAATAGATATGAAGAATAAAGAGCTTGTAAGATTGGAGCTTAAAGTTCCGGATATAACTCCTGAGAAGGGAACTGAGCTGCAACATGATTTAGCTGAGAATCTTGCCGTTTACAGGGTTTTCGTCAATGGTTTTACTAAGAGAATAAAGATAATATTTGATGAAAAGAAGATGAGTAAGGAAGAACTCTTGGGTGCCTTAGAAGAGTACATGCCTGAGGTAATCAAGGAAGAAAGGGTAACTTTGAGTGAGGTCATAGAGAGCAGTATGAGCTGGAAAGCATCATAAAGAGACAAGCATAATCTAGTTATTCATTTTCTAGTTTTAAAGCAGGTGTATTACTCAAATGCTGCTAGGAACTTAGAGTAAGCTCTAATTACATATGCTTAGGCATCAGTGTTGTTCCTTTCCTTCTCTCTTTTTTATTAGTTAATTCCCTCTTTAGCAAGCTTCCTTACCTACATACCTCTTTTACTGGGCTCTTCTCAGTATTGCATTAGGCTGGTAAGCTTAAACAATCCCATGAACTTAGTTACTAATTCAGGTAAGCTTTAGCTTACCTACTGCATATCTAACTACGGGATCTGCTATCCTATATTTACCATTCTCTTTAGTGAGGTAGCCGTACTTTACTAGGTTCTTGAGGAGTTCTGTAAATCTCTTATCCGTAATATATCCCGTCTTAGCTACTGTATAAGCTTTAATATCACTCCAAGAATCTATGTCATGAGCAATGGCTTTCAATATAGTGCTGTAACGTCTCCTTGAGGGAGCTATAACCTTTTCAAATTCCTCTAGGATTAGCTTGGAACCTTCCTCAAAAACCTCGGCTACAGCTCTTTCATGAGAGAATTCTCTTACAGCACGGTAGTATCCGTAGTGCGTTAACCAGCCCACTAATCCGTCAAAGATCCCCACTACTTCCTCTAGCTCACTCATATCTGGCTCTAGGCCAAGTTCTCTGAAGCCTCGAGCTAAGAAATCTATGCTCTCATCCCTAGTAAACCTACCTACGTAGATCTCTCTTCTATACCTGCCGAATAATGGTGCCTTAGGATCTTCCAACCTGAGGAATTCTCTCAGAACCCCTACCTCGCTGCCCGTGAGTATGAAGGTCACGTGGCTTAGATTGTCCACGGCCCATGCTAGCAGCCCATCATACCTCACATTGGAGAACCTGAGATATTGCGCCTCATCGAGCACTAAGATGAACCTCATATCGTGCCTGCTACACCAAGAATTTATCTCGGAGAGTAGGGTTGTGAGAGATATTCTGGCTGCAGGTTCTATCTCTATCTCATACTCCTTCACTCTTATCCTCTTAATCCTCTTCAACGCCTCCTCTAGATCAAATCCCAGCTTCTCGTACCACTTCATGCGCTCTCTAAAGCCTTTCACTAGATACCTCACAAGATGAGCTGCTGTAACCATGTTCTCATTATAATAAAGCTCCCTTAGATCGACGAGGACATAGGGCATGCTAGATTCCCTTAAAGATACCCTCACTAGACTCGACTTTCCTATTCTACGAATTCCGTAGATCACTAGCAACCTCTCACCAAGTTCTAAGGCTTTAAGAATCTCTCCTAGCTCTGTCTCTCTGTCATAGAGATCCTCCTTACGCTCTTTAGGATTAATATCAAAGAACAACTATCCCCCCTCGATATTAACTATCCCCCCTCGATATTATAAAGGTAGGGTAGAGTAGTATCGTGCATGTTAGATTTTAAAAGGCAAGGCAAACCCTTTCCGCAGGATGAGAGCAGAATACTGATTCACTTCACCATAATAGAAGTCCTTTACATCATCGAGGTTCTCCTCTTCTCCCATTTCTCAACTCCCAGCCTCTTAGGATCCTTGGATTACATAAAGCATACTAATCCCCTGATGGCTGTTATGCATATCTGGCTCAACAATGCTGCAGCTGCCTTACTGCTTTCCTCGCTGAGTTCTGTTCATCCCCTAATAGCTTACCTTAGGATGATTCCGGTGGCCGCATCCAAGGGACATGTTTTATCCTCATGGCTCGCTGGCTATCTGCCGTACGCTCACCTCATCTACTCCCTTATGGAGGATCAGGCCTATATAGCTTCTTCTATCTGCTGTCGAAGTGTGGGAGGTGCGGGTAGCATGAAGAAGCTCAGGAGCCTGGTAATATCCTTCAACCAGGGTCTCTACTTCCTATACAGACATCCTTTCTACCCTTCGCTAATGGGCGTTCAGGTGGACACTTTCTTTTACATGGACAGCTTTCTCGGGCTAGCGATGTTCCTCTTCACAGTTCCTCTGTAGTATCTCCTGATTATTATAGAGGAGAAGGAACTTCTCTCCTACTGGGGAGAAGAGTACGAGGAGTACATGAGGATAGTCCCCATGCTCCTACCAAAGATAAAGAAGATTGCAGCCTCATAGTTTCAGCGTGAATGTCAAGAGCAGTCCTTCATAATATTACCTAATTCCACTATTAGGTCTGCTATCCACCTACATCACGATTTGCCCTCTTAATGAATTCTATCCTCTTTTCTAAGCTTGGATGAGTTGGAAGGAAGGAGGGTGCTCCTTCACTAGCCTTATACAACTTAATTAAGGCGTTTATCAGATCCTCAGGGTTAGTGTAGGTTGCGGCGATCAGATCTGCCCTTACCTCCTTCCTCCTTATCAAGATTAAGAAAGCCGAGAGGGTACCTAGAAATAGGATTATGAATAACAGCAAGACCGTTACAGATCCGCTCTGAGGGGAAAGCCCTGCTGAGGATACGATGAACTTGAATAGGGGAGTCAATACTGCATAGATGAGGAGAGTGTAGCCCATATATCGAATGAGATCCCCTCCCTTGTAGTGGGCGAGCTCGTGAGCTATCACGCTTCTAAGCTCGTCCTCGGATAGCATGCTAAGAAGATCCTCGTTTATGAAGACCGTAGGTCGAATGAGACCTCCCAATAAGGCGGTCTTCATCAAAGAAGATTCGAATATTCTGAGCCTAACATTTCCTTTAATGTCCATCTTAGCCTTCATATCCTCGAAGATACGCCTTAGGTATTGGGGTGGGTCCTTCCCTCCGCTGGAGGCATCAAGCATCAGGGGAAATAGGTTTACTATTACGAATAGAAGTACAAACATCGCGGAAAGATCTGTGAAGAAGTTATGAGGAAGATAGGAGGATACAGCAGCAAAGATGAATATTAGATAAAACTCAAAGTAGCTAAAGGTGAAATCCTTAAATGACTTTAGGGCTTCAGATCTAGACCTTTTTCTCAGAGCAGAATCGACTAGAGAGAGAAGCAATGTAACAGCGATGAAGAAAATCAAGCCAGTTACTGCGGGATTGAATTTGTACCTAATTTCAATTAACACGAATAGAGCCATCAGAATGGCGGCAAGAGAATATATAACCAAGTTGTAAAGAAGTGAGGAGTTTTCCAATACACCCTCGCAACCACATCACAGTGATACATATATATTTTTTGCTAACAAGAGATTAACAGGAGATTTATTTCGTATTATCACTGGGTTCTTCTTAGGGCTAATCCCAGCTATAAACAACTGTACTGTATTGGAGCCTTCATCAAATATTAAAAATAAAAATTAATTAACCAGCATGCTGTCTTAAAATATCTTCCGCTATTCTCAAGGTAACGTTAGCTTCTATGCAAGCTGCTATCATTATGAAGATTAAGGAAAGTAGGGCAGCCCTATAGTAGAATCTTAGGTCATCTGGTCCAACAGGTTGTTCTCTTTTCCTTAAGAGATATAGGATTATACTCGCTGGAATTCTTATTCCCGCTGAACCAGCCAATATGAACCCTAGGATCTCGAATGATCCATGAGGCGCTACTAACATAATTACCTCTTCTGAGGAGAATCCCGAAGCCAAAGCTCCCCTTACAGAGTACCCGAGTTCTAAGCCGTTAGCGAACAGATTGGTGACTGTTGTCGACCCCATTGAAAATGCTCCTAAGAGCAGCAGAATCGTGGAAACCATGTTGTTATATGGGAAGAAGGTGCAGTCCTTGTAGAGGCGTTCTTTCCACATGACTTTCCTGAATCGGGAAGAATGGTCAGTCCCCACCACTAATTTCAGACCTAAGAAAAATCCTACCGAAAAAATAATTATTGAAATCAATAAAGGCGAAAGGTTATAGGTTAACTTTCTCATTTTCACTGATTTCATATTAAACCAAATACATGCATGAACGTCAGGAGAAATACCCAGCCGAAAACTTCTAGGAAAACTACTAATGCTATGATTTCTTTTTTCCATGATTTATCGTATTCTGCAGTCCCGCATGCTCCGATTTTCTCTCTTTCTTTCTTGCTCAGTCTGATATTCAAGATAAGCGGTACTGATAATAATGCTGTAAGCAGATCCATGGCCCATTGACCCATGTTTCCTAAAGGAAATATGAATTCATCGATAATCGTTATCAGTGCCATTGCTACCCCTATGAAGATAACCATGTAAAAGAGATGAATTACGGTCAACTTCATGGAGGGCACCTCATAAAGCAAGACCTATAGCTAGCCAACCTGGTGGACAAGATGCCGCCGCAAGCGATAGTAAAGCCAGATGCGATCCAAATATATACGCGCGAGGCGATAGAACTCATATTGTTTAGGAAGAGGTCATAACTTTTGTGGATAGATTCTCCCCATATAGCTTCCTTAAGTTTAGAAATATAGTTAAATTCTGCTAATAAATTCAGGCTGAAGATAAATCCTAGAGATGCAGCTATTGAGATTAAGAAAAGCGTAAAATAGGTTAAAACACTTGCTTTCATTTTTACTCATCATATTAGACCTAACATTTGCATCATCATCAGGAGAAATGCAAAAGCGAGAGTATCTAAGAAAATTATCATCACCGCTATTGTTTCCTTACTCAATCTCCATCCAGCAATTTTATCTGCTTCACCACTCATTCTAATCTTCTCTCTTCTCTGCTTGATCAGCTTAATCCCGTATAGCAGGACTATTATTAGCGATATCTGGAGGAAATGCATAATCATCTCATGCATACTTCCTAGAGGAACCAGAAAGGTTGCTAACATCATCATCAATCCAATGAGAATAGCCATGTATAAGCAATGATTTATGGTTAGCTTCATAATATATCTTTCATGAGTTTGCAATATAAATATAGCTCATTTATTGTTAATCCCTTCTTCTTTTAAATTATTCATCTGATTGACTATTATAATTTTAATGAGCATCTTTAGAATCAGTGCTCCTGCGTAGCATTCTTATTTCTTTTTTGAGGATTAACTAGCGACCAGACAGGCGAATTAGACATCTATCATTATCTATCTTTACATAACTTACCACTAAATGCAAGATAATCCTTAAATATCTTCCCTCAGGGATAGAAACAAGAGGAAGTGGGTGGCGCGCTTATGGGCCTCAAAGAATTGTCAGAAATAATTAGGCTGAACTTCCTCCTATTAACACCGATAACCATATTCGTTGGAATGGCAGCGGCCATATACGACGGATATAGCTTCAAGCTGATAGATACTCTAATAGCACTATCTGGAGCTCTGCTGGCCCACATCTCAGTGAACTCCCTGAACAACTACTTCGATTATAGATCGGGCATAGACGCTAAAACACCAAAGACCCCCTTCAGCGGTGGAATAAGAGCCCTCGTTGAAGGGAGAGCGGAACCGCACACAGCTCTATTCGTGGGTTCTATGGCATCCGCTCTAACTCTGCTGATTGCTATATACTTCCTTATAGAGATACCTCTAGTTTTCTTCATAGGATTGGTTGGCCTAGCCCTTATCATCCTCTATACACCCCTCCTATCAAAAGTTCCATTCACATCCGAGCCTTCTGCAGGCATAGGCTTTGGACTGATGGTCTTAGGGATGTATGCAGTTGAAGCTGGTACCATCACTGGATCTGCTTGGCCCTCTTTCATAATAGTATCCATCTTGGTAGGTTTGCTTCTCTTCATAAACGAATTTCCCGATGCGGATATCGATAAAGAAGCTGGGAGAAGGCACACAGTTATGATGCTAGGAAAGGAATCAGCCTCTAAGGTCTATGCGGCATCTGTCGTAATCAACTACGCTCTGATAGGACTATTCTCCCTAACAGATCTGCTTCCTAAGGCATGCTTAATCTCCCTAATATCCTTACCGTTTGGCTATAGAGCTACCAAGGAAGCATTGAAATCTAAGAGTGAAGTTCCCAATATAATACCTGCAATGGCGAATAACCTTCTTATGGTGCTAACCACGATAACTGCTCTTGGAGTTGGTCTCTTAACAGGGATATTCTTAAAGTGAGCGTGTATCTATCCTCTATTTTCTCTTCTCATTTTATTTCCTTTTTCAGGGAGTAGTATCCATATTGGCTAGATTAAAATGGCAATAAGTAATGGTTAATGTTATTCATAGAATCAAGGCTTAGTGTACCCAAGAGGAAATAATCCTACCAGCAGCGGCCAAAAGAAGAATGAGTGACCCTTTAGCTTAAAGATATATAATATATCGAATCTATTTTGGAAATGTTCTAAGGACCAAGAATCTAGTGTATCCTTATAAGAATTAGCCCTGTTAACTGCCTAGAGATCCTGATGAGAATTAGAAGAGAGTAAACCATCCCAATATTCTAGACTCTCAAATCTAAGGGTTATCATATGAAATCTGTGAAAGTTAGGAAAGGAGAGTCCTAATCTCCTATAATAAGAGTAGATATAAGCAATAGCTGCTCCTATTCTTGGTAGTTTAATTCAGGATTCACACATATACTAAAATTTTTCTTCTTCTTCTTAGTGAAGGTGATAGGATGAGGGCAGTTATTATAGGTGCTGGGCCTGCTGGTATGGCCGCAGCAAGTAGGATAAGAAAACATCTACCTGAAAGCGAGATAACCGTAATAGAACGTACAAAGTATGTTAGCTTCGCTCTATGCGGTATCCCTTATTATGTAGGAGGGATTGTCAAGTCGCTGAATGATCTAATGTACTATCCTCCCAAATTCTTCGTGGAAAAGAGGAAAATAAACTTGGAACTTCAAGCTACTGCGGAGAGGATAGATCCAAGGGAAAGAATTGTGGTTTACAGGAAAGGAGATGAAGTTAAAGAACTGAACTATGACGTCCTTATAGTTGCTACAGGCGCTAAATCCAAACTGCTCCCAATACCAGGGATCGATGAGGATGGAGTTCTAACGGTTCATCATTTAGATGATGGTGAAGAGATTAGGAAGAGGTTATTCAAAGCTAAAAGCGCAGCAGTGATAGGAGCAGGGCTTAATGGCCTAGAATTCACTGAAAACTTGGCAAGGCTGGGCAAGGAAGTGCACGTCTTTGAATACTTCAAATGGCCCCTTCCAAGGAGTTTGGATGAGGACATGGGCCTCATATTGAAGGATCTTCTTGTAAAGGACGTGAAGTTCCACTTCGGCTCTCCTGTAGAAAGCATAAGGAGAGCTGGCGATGTTCTGAGGATATCATCAGGAGATCTTTCCGTTGAGGTTGATCTGGTTCTAATCTTCACTGGGATAGAGCCATCTGTCGATCTGCTGAAGGATGCTGGCGCCAAGATAGGCGAAACTGGTGGAGTGAAAATCAACTCTAGGATGCAGACTGGTCTAGATTCTATATATGCATCAGGAGATAATGCTGAGATTATAAACAGAGTTACCGAAAAGCCTGATTGGATGCCCTTCGCTCAGATTGCCAATAAAATGGGATTAGTAGCAGGAGCTAATGCTGCCGGGAAGTATGTAGAATTCCCAGGCGCCGTTAAGACATGGACCGCTAAAGTCTTCGGCGTGGAGGTAGCAGGAACAGGCTTGACTGAGGCCGAAGCTAGGAAGATGAAATATGAAGCTAGGAGTGAGGTGATAAGGGGAAAGAATAAAGCTCATTATATGCCAGAGCCAAAAGACATCTGGATAAAGGCAGTGATAAATAGTGATGGAACGGTCTTGGGAGTTCAGGCTATAGGTGAAGGGGCGCTAACTAGAGTAAACGTAGCAGCTGCCCTTCTTCCATATAAGCCCAAAAGTATGGATCTAGTGTTTGCCGATATGGGATATGCACCGCCTCTGGCTCCTGTATGGGATCCCTTAGTTGTAATCGGCAGGAGGATTGATCCCATACTATAAGAATAAATTATATCCCTCTCCATCTTTACTCTCTGTAAATTCCTGAGAGGTATGCATTCAACACTTCTCTGACAGTTTTACCTATTGCAAAGATGGGCTTTATTCCCCAAGAGGTCAAACTCTTCAGAACATCCTCAGGGAGGGATATAGAAACTAGAACGCTGACCTCCATGTGCTTGAGCCAAGATGCCAAGCTGGGTCCCCTATAAGAAAGGAGCCCAGAAGCAGGATTCCTTATTACATCAACTTTTTTTACTTCTGAATCCTCTACTGTAATTATCACGAAGAAAGGAGCATATGAAGGTTGGCCAAAGGCTATAGCATCCAAACCCTCGGATCCTTTGGAAGGTATGGCTATCTTTTCCAACAGAAAGGCACCCTCTAATAATATCCTATCAAAAATAAAAATGATAAATTGGACTACACAATGATAATATCCTGCTTATCTCTCAGACTGGCTCTTTATGTTCTCGCTTCTTAAGTTGATCTACCTACTTACTCTGCTTCTTGAACTTCTCTAGCTTCCTAAGTCTCTCCTCTATTCTTGGATGAGTGGAGAGGAGACTCATTATCCTCTCGGAGAAGGATACTTCTCTCTTCATTATGGATCTTATGTTCTCCTCGGCAATCTCCTTACGGGTTGGGTCAGCGATCATCAGAGCTTTGGCGCTAGCCAGCTTAGCTCCCTGTTTGGGATTAGTATTCTCAACTATCTTAACAAGAGCCCTCTGAAGTTTCTCGGCTCCTCCCTCAACGGTAGTGGCTGAGTGGGCATCTGCGTAAAACTCCCTTAACCTGCTTAGGTGTAAGGCCAATAGATAGAGAAACCATCCTATAACTACAAGAGAAATTCCTATCATATAAGTATAACCAGATTCGTCCCTATCTCTCGAGCCGTAGCCAAGCATAGATCCCCAAATGAGCCATCTTCCTATATATAAGAAGATGGCTGGAAGGGATGTGGCGATCATCATCACATGCATATCCCCATGTTTTATATGGCCAACTTCATGGCCCAGAACAGCTTCTATCTCATCCTTATTTAGAGTATGAAGCAGTCCCTCAGTTACCGCAACTCCATATCCGAAGAGAGGACTTCCGAATGCGAAAGCATTAGGCACTTGGGTTGGAGTTATGTAAACTCTAGGCATCTTCTTAAGTCCGCTTTTCATGGCGAGCATTTCGATCGTGGAATAAAGCCAAGGTAAATCTCTTCTATCCACAGGCTTTAGCTTGTATATTGTAGTCAGAAGGTATGGTGAAACCAACCACATGAGAAAGTTGAAAGCGAGAGCTACAGCTAAGCCACCTATTAATCCGATGCTAGATCCGAGCAAGAGCACAAAAACGAATCCAGAAACGGCAATTATGAAGGAAAGAGTAAGCATCATATCAACCCTGAGGCCCAGCAGTGAGAGACCTCTTCTCTTGCTCATTTTAATCCCTCTCAATTACAGAATGGACAATAAACATATAAACGATACTAGTATAAAAGCTTTCATAATAGTCAATTTCTTTCCTTCTTTTATCCACTATCCACTAATATATGCCCACGCACTATTGTACTTACCATACTTAATTAAAATTATTTAGCAAGTTTTCATCTCCATCCGAGTATGCTGAAGTCCTCAAACTCTCCTTTGTATTTATCCCATTTGACCTTTACATTATCCACCCTAGCCAAAGGAGGACCTCCATGTGCCCATTCTATAATTTTCTCTAAAGCTCGCTTTTCTCCCTCCATAGCCGCTTCTACGCTCCCATCCTTTACATTCCTTATCCATCCAGTTACTCCTTCCTTTCTGGCGATCTCTCTCATACTGGATCTAAAGAATACACCCTGTACTCTACCATATATCCTAAGATATACCCTGGCCCTTTCTTCCATGAGTGCCTCCCTTCCCTCCGATCTCCACTTATATACCATTAGGTTGTTCATATAAATTAAGTATCCTCTCTATTAGTGATTTTAAGACCCTCAGCTCATTTATCCTTGAGACCAAGGTCTGTAATCCCAAAGGAGTGAGTTTGTATATCTTTTTCCTCCTAGGATCTCCTGGAAGAGGAGAGGACACTACCAGACCATATGATTCTAGTCTATCCAAAGTTACATATATAAACCCAGCAGGCATTGGCATACCTGTTAAGCTCTCTATCCTCCTCTTTATTTCATAGCCATGAAAAGTGCCCTTATGTATCATTAAGAGCACTAGCAGGGGATAAAGGCCAGATACACCCAAACTTGGGCCTTCGCCTGCACCTCTCCTCCATCTTTTCCTCATTTCTATCATATTATGTAGAAAGTTACATTTTTATAGGTTACCATGATATCTATCTTGGTGATATATGTGAGTTGGTGGTTTGGTGGATGGGGTAGAGGCTGGAGAGGTGGATGGAGAAGAGGCTGGGGCTTTGGCGGTGGATGGGGTAGAGGATGGGCTTGGTGGATCGGTCCCCAATACATTTCTAATGCAGCAGCACGTGGCTATACGTATATAGGTCCTTGTAGGAGTGGTGTAGGTCCTTGGGCATTCTATATGTCCCCCAGCGGACAGGTAGTCCACGCTTGGCAGGTCTTTGGCTCCAACATGCCATCATGGCCTTGGAGCTCGCCATGGGCAGCTTGGCCTTGGACTGGGAGTACTTCGCCAGTAGCTCCCTCCATCCCAACATCAAGTGAGAAGAATATGCTGGAGAGCGAGAAGGAGTATCTGAAGAGGGAATTACAAGAAATAGAAAGAAGACTTAGCGAACTGGAAGGGAAGAAGTCATGAGAGTAGCTATCCCCTTAGATACTTCAGAAGGACCTAATTCAAAGGTATCTTATCTCTTTGGCCGCGCTCCGTTCATAGCTATCGTCGAAGTTCAGGACCAGAAGTTGATTGATTTGAGAGTGGAGAGCAGTCCCTATGCCCAAATTCCAGGAGGGGCCGGTCCTTCACTGGTTCAGTATTTGAGGAGCATGGGAGTTCAGGCGGTGCTTGCCAGTGACATAGGTCCAAATGCTGCATCGATTTTATCGGCGTCAGGTATGATGTGGATACCAGTTCCAGCAGGAATAACTGCGCAGGAAGCGATTGAGACCTACATGAAAACTCCTCTACCACAGGCATTACCTCTTCCAGTGGCAGCGTCTCCATATCCTCTCACTAAAGAGGAAGAAATAAAGTGGCTGAAAGAAAGGGAAGACTGGATTAAAAAGAGACTAGAAGAAATAGATAAGAGATTGGAGGAGATATCTTAGGTATAACCCTCTCTACTATCTACTTTTCTTTTTTCTTTTTCTTCGTCCTAATAGTTATCTTCTGGTTCTCTATGATGTTTCAAGACTTCCTAAGCTTCTTCCTGCGCAAGAGTATATCATTATCAGGGATATTATAGAAAGTATGAATCCTGCTATAGCTATGTATGGAATTAGAGATAGTATTACGCTTATTATATATATTATACCTGCAGTTTTGAACCCTGGTTCTACATTCTTTATCTCTCCGAGCCTCATTATCATTATCCCGAAGAATATCGAGCCTACCAAAGCCAAGATACCTACTATCATCATTAGCAAGAGTAGAGAGGCTGCTGCTCCAATCAAACCTCTCATATGAGCAGGACCTATGAAAGGAAATGGACCAGTAGGGACAAAGGTGCTGGTACTGAAAGAAGTTACCGCAAAGAATCCAATAGCTGATACCCCAGCAATTATAATGAGGATTATGGCCATTATCATGAGAAGGATGCCAGTCTTCCCTATACCTAACCTGCTCCTGTCATACTCCTTTAGATAGCTCGCAGCCTTATATAACTTATAGAAGGAAAATATTGTCAAAATGATCGCTATCAAAGCAGCTCCGAATATGAGAAGTACCTGAGTTATCATAAGACCTGCTAAGGGCATTATCTTAGGACCCATTGGACCAGATAATGCCATTGGGCGGAGTAAAGATGTTATTGCAAATAGGGGGGCGAAGGCTATAGTGAGAGCTATAATCGAAATTATCTCAAATAGAGCTCCCGACTTTAAGTCCCTTAAACCACTAATTAGAGAATCTAGCTCACCTCCGCCATAAAAAGTCATGTCGATATCACCTCCTATCATATCTTCATGAGTTCTAATTTGCCTAGAGATTATATATACCTCTAATTTAAAGATTTATAAAAAGCAGCAAATCTTAGGTAAGCTTAAAGAAAATAGGAAGTAGTAAGAGAAGATATACAGCTAAAATCCGTGATAAGTAAAATCTGAGATGACATCTTAGATAACATTGAGATTTCTAATAAACGAATACACTGTTAATTTTCCTTTCCCTCAAATACTCTCTAAGAGACTTTTTTATCTTTTCGTAATATGTATCCAAGCTGACTGACCAACTAGTTAGTCCCATCTCTGAGAAAGTTCGATCAATCCTGCTGAAAATACCTGGCTTGAAATTCAACTTGTCAAAGTAAATCACGTCAGTGTAATCCTTCACTTCTTCTACGATACTAATTAGCTCTCTCGCACTCATTCTCGGAAGTATGGGACCAATGAAGGTGAAAGTTCTTATACCATTTTCCTTGAGTTTCATTAGAGCATTTATCCTATCTGAGACTGGAGGAGCATGAGGCTCGAATATTTTCCTTATATCCTCATCTAGTGTGATTATTGTGAAACCTATGCTTGCTTCCATATCACTTATGATATCAATGTCCCTCAAAACTAAGGGAGACTTAGTCTGAATTATCGCAGGCCAACCATTTCTCATTAATATATTTAAGATCTTCCTTGTTAATTCATATCTGGACTCTATATACTGGTAAGGGTCCGTTAAGGATGATAGATACACAACACCTTTCTTTTTCTTAGTTATCTCCTTTGAAAGGATATTGGGGGCATTCACCTTGACATAAACGTAGCTCCCCCAAGGCTCCAAATATCCCCTAAGCTTGGTGTAGTAATGAGCGTAGCAGTAAATACAAGCATGCATACATCCTATATATGGATTTATGCAATAATCGCCTATAGAACTCCTGTTTAATATACTTCTAGCTCTTATCTCCCCAATCACACTAATTTATATGAAGGTTTATCCTAAAAATATGAATGAAGAAACTCAGGCTCTTGGCCGAGAACTATAGAGTTAAGAAGCTAGAGAAGGTAGAGATAAAATCTATACTTAGATTCGCTCCTAAGATCGAGAGCAGAAGTATGACTGGTTCATCCCCTCCGGAGATATTTGTCGGCAGATTCGGTTATCCTAAGGTATATAT
>WALU01000019.1 GCA_015522685.1 Thermoproteota archaeon
CTGTGTAATAATTGTAAAAATTATACTAAATATGATCTATTGATGCTGTTATGTCTGATCATAAGACCACAAATGATTAAATTTTCTTACAGTAATTTGTGCAGGTGGCTTTTATTGATGGATCCTAAAGTGGAGTTTGCAGCGTGGACAAAGCTAGTCCCTGAATCGGAAATTAGAAGACTCTTGAAATTTAGGGCAAAATACTACTTTGCTGGAGGGAAGCCTGGAGTGCTGCCTATAGGAGCCTTCCCGATGATACTCAACACGCTTGCCTTAAAGGAGCTAGAAGATATATTTTTAGGTAAAGACGATGTTATAGAGGACTATAACTACGGCCCTACCGATGGCTTGCCTGAAGTGAAGAAAGTTATGGCCAATATATTGCGGGAAAGGGACAGTATAGACTTAGATTCAGAGGAAGGATGGAATAATGTTATAATAACTACAGGTTCTCAACAAGCTATATATCTCCTGTTAGATACCCTTCTTAACCCAGACGACTTGGTAGTGGTTCCAGCGCCTGCCTACCTAGGATTCGTGAATGTTGTCACAAAGTTCAGAGGTCAGGTCATAGCGGTACCAGGAGATAATCAGGGAATGATCCCTGAAAATGTTAGTAAGGCAATAAAGATAGCGGAGAATAAGCTAGGGAAGAAGCCTAAGCTAATCTATGTCGTACCAGATTCAGATAATCCCTCAGGAACTACAATGCCGGAGAGTAGGAGAAAAGCTCTACTTGATGTGGCTAAGGACAACAGCATATATCTCTTGGAGGATGCTGCTTATAGGGAAATACAATTCAGAGGTAAAAGATTAATGCCAATAAGGGCTTTTGATGATGGGAGTACTGTTATTTACATGCGTACAACTAGCAAGGAGGTCGCTGTTCTCAGGGTGGCTTACAGCCTGATGCCTCCAGAGATAAGAAAGGAAGTAGTAAAAGCGAAGGGTTATAATGACCTCTGTACGCCCACGATAGTTCAGAAGATAGTCAAACTCTATTATGAGAAGTACTTTAGTCAATTTATTGATAAGGTTAGGAAAGGATATAAAAAGAGATATGAAGCTATGGCTAAAGCTATGAATGAAGAATTTCCTGAAGGAGAGAGGACAGATCCTACAGGAGGATTCTTTATATGGTGGGAGTCCTCTAATAAGAAGTTTGATTCTAAGAAGTTCTTGGAAGAAGTTGCTATACCTAACGAGATACTCTACGTCCCTGGTCAGGCCTTCTATCCCCTAAGAGGATACTTATATGATCCTGAAAGGGGAGACCTTATAGATGCCTCTAATAGACCTGCAAATGCTATGAGACTCAGTTATTCTTATATGGAGCCTGGCAAAATCGAGGAGGGGATAAGAAAGTTAGGATCTCTCCTAAAAAAATATTTGTAAAAATTACTGAACTCGCCCATTTTTCCTTAAAAGCATTAAATAACTTACCATCAATTTATAAGGGGTTTCCTCTATGCTGAATTTGAAAGAATCTCTTAGGAGTGGTCTTGTGGATATTATGAGAGAAGCTGCTTTTAACGTGCCTCAAGATGTAAAAGAAGCCCTTCAGAGGGCTTACGAGATAGAAGATAACTCCGTTGCCAAGGCCAACTTAAGAGCAATTTTAAGGAACATTGAGGTATCTAAGGAGAAGAAATTACCCATGTGCCAAGATACAGGAACTCCTATTTTCTTCATTGAGCTGGGTGAGGATTTTCCTCTTAAATCTGAGCTGAAAGGGATAATAGAGGAGGCGGTGAGGATAGCAACGGACGAGATACCGCTAAGACCTAACGCAGTTAATCCTTGGACGTATAAAAACTCAGGAGATAATACCGGTAGATTCGTCCCAATAATACACTTAGATCTTGTACCAGGAGGTCAAATGAAGGTAATCTATCTAGCTAAGGGAGGAGGTAGTGAAAATACATCGCAGCTCTTTATGCTAAGCCCAGTTTTAGGCCTTAGTGGGATCAAAAGGGCAATAATAGATGCTATGATAGAAGCAGGCCCGAAACCGTGTCCTCCAGTAATAGTTGGCGTCGGAGTTGGAGGAAGCGCTAATATGGCCCTAAAACTGGCTAAGAAAGCAACTTTTAAGAGATTAAATGAACTAAACCCTGATCCAAAGATTGCTGGGGTAGAAGCGGAGTTATTAGAGAAAATAAACTCTCTAGGGATGGGCCCTATGGGATTAGGAGGCAAGACATATGCACTTGCAGTTAAGATAGAGTGGGCACATAGGCATCCTGCAAGCCTACCAGTGGGTATAAATACGCAATGCTGGGCCTTTAGAAGAGCAGAAGCCATATTCGATAATAGTGGAGAGATGAGGTTACTGGTTCCCCCGTAAGAGATGGTGACTATGGCAGGATATAGGTTAAAGACTCCAGTTTCTGAAGAAGATGTTAGAAAGTTAAAAGTAGGCGATATAGTATATCTTGATGGTATTATAATAACTGGTAGAGACCAAGTGCATAGAAGAGCTCTTGAATTAGCTTTTAAAGGAGAGAAGGATAAGATGCCCATGAACCTTGAAGGACTAGCTCTTTATCACTGTGGACCTATAGTGAGAAAGGTAGATGGTGAGTGGAAGATATTCGGGTTTGGTCCAACTACTAGCGCCAGAATGGA
Source organism: Thermoproteota archaeon (assembly GCA_015522685.1). Classification (GTDB taxonomy): domain Archaea; phylum Korarchaeota; class Korarchaeia; order Korarchaeales; family Korarchaeaceae; genus Korarchaeum. The sequence continues at coordinate 2,629 of WALU01000019.1, forward strand.
TAGTGTTGAGACAGATTTCATTAGAGAATTTGGCATTAGGCTTATAGTAGGAAAAGGAGGGATGTTTGAGAAGACTACGAGAGGGATGAAAGAATACAAAGCAGCTTACCTCGCTTATCCAGGTGGTACATCTGCTGTGGCTACTAGCGCTGTTAAAAGAGTGGTAGATGTTCACTGGCTTGATCTAGGCTCTCCAGAAGCAATGTGGGTCGTTAAAGTAGAGAACTTCGGTCCTACAATGGTAGCGATAGATTCTTGTGGTAATAATCTATTTATTGACGTGCTTAATAAGGCTAAAAAGTTAGCTGAAGAAGCAAAAGCTCAAATGTAGCTCATCTCTATGCTATTTTTTCTTTAGGAAGTACGTGAAACGTTTTAGAACGATTTTAACAACAATGTTTACTAAGGATCAATTATCATATTAATGAGGCATATGGTTAGTGTAATAGAATCATGCATCTTCTCGCTGGAGAAGCAGGGTTTTTCCGTTCTCTATTGGTATATAGGCAGGGGAGAAGTTGAAGTGATCCTAAAAACCAGAGGCGTATCTCCTCTAGAAGCGGTCAATCTCATTAGAAGGAAGTTAAGAATAAGAGAAATTAATTTAGAGATTACTAAAGACGGGAAAGATCTATTAGCTCGAATAAGTTTCAAGCTAGGTCATCCTCCAAGAGGTTTGAGGCCGAAAGGTTTGAACGATATATTAGTATGGGGACCAGCAATCTAACAGTTTAAGTCTCAGTTACATTAATTATATCAATAAACTAATACCACTAAATTAATTAGGATAAAGGCCGTTAATTTGATAATTTATCATATATAAAGAGTAAAGAATAGAATTATTTCAAGGAATTTTCGCCATCTATTCTGTATAAAAATATCCTACCCTATTTTCATTAAAAAAGAGTAAATAGAAAAATAAGTTTAGTACATGCCATAGTCAATATTGCGTAGCTATACCTATCTATGTAATCAGCATTGATCTTGATATAACAAAAGTTATAAAAAATATGTATTAAGAAGTCATCTTTTTCATAAAAATATATTCAATCATCTCTGAACCGTTTATCTATTAATGTGGTTATCAAGATAAATTTTTAATATAATTACCTTTAAAAGCTAAGTTATATTCATTTAATAGGAGCTGATAAAAATAAGTTTAGTAGTTAGTGGTCCACTGTCTACTCTCCTGTTTGGCGGTGCTGCCTCCTTGGCTTTAGCTTTAAAGGCGACATCATCTAGGATTATAGTGGAACCATCCATCTTAAGAACAATGTCGCTAATAGGAGCACCACTCTTACTGGCAAAAACGTATAATAACGTTACAATGGAGAAGGATTTAGGTGCTAATTCTTTATCCGATGAACTTTCATCTAGATATATAAGGAGCAAGGTTCTTACCCTCATAAGTAGATCTAAAGGGAGGGAGCTCATTGAAAATAAACTATTATCAATGGGGTTAAGCAAGGAAGAGGCTTTTACATCAATCCTAGCCTTAAGCAAGTCTTATGATAGGTTATTTATCTCTAGACCATTCGCTAGAACCATAGTAAAGGACCTAGGATTAAATCCATCTCCTCCGCTTATAATACTTGTAGATTCAATGAGAAGAGGCATTATACAACCAAAAGAATTCTCTATCCTATATGAAAAGATGTCTGAATTGGGGGAAGGGAGGTGATTATTGGCATGAGTGAAGAACTTTTAGAGACCAATGAGCAAGAAATTAGGAAGGCTTGGAATGAAATTGAAGAAATTAAAAAGGAAAGACAGAGAAGACGCTTAATAGCGGCTGGTTTTATAGCGTTAGGAATGTTCCTCTTATTTGTATCTTTACCAATGCTCCTCGAGAGGATACCTATACTCCCACTAGATGTTTTCTGGACGTTTATAGCAATTATATCTCTAGGAGCTACATCTTTTGGTTATGGCTTCTATAGAATGGGCATATCCTAATCAATATCTAGAAATAGTCTACTAAACTCTTACCCTTTTCATGGAGACTACTATCTCTGCTATGGATAAAGTTGCTGCTAAATCCTCTACATTTTTAAAACTAAGTTCCTCTAAAGCCCGGAAATATCGAACATAAGCTCTCCTGAAAGCTCTCTCTTCTCTAATCCCTAGTGGCAATTTATATCCTAGCTATATATAAGATAAGTATAATTAATAAACAATTTTTTATAGCTTGTTGGAAACATGACCTTCCCTAATAACCAGCTTACTATTTATAGTTATAGATATTTCAATAGTTATGCTAGGTTTTCCAATCTCTTCTCAACTTCATTGTATAAGATCACAATTTCAGGCCTAAACGATCCTACCAGCAGAGGTTCAATCTCTTGAATTCTCTGAAGAAGGAGATCTACCTCCTCATCTAATGAAAACTAATAACAGCTGAGACATAGGCATTAGCACCAATCTTTATCAGGATTCTCGATGCTCTTAAGCTGGAGGAAGAGCCCTTCTTTCCTCGCTCTCGTGATCATATGAAAATTCTAGGAGATGTTCTCTTAAGGGATACTCCTATATGCACATAATCGCGAGTTATTCTCCTAATAACTTTCATCTGAGAGAAATATGGCATAGCATTTACCTTCAGAATAAAGATAAGATTACTTCCTTTCCTTTCATCTCATTTAACAGTGAAGTCAGATGCTCTCTTCCTACTATAAGCTCAGCGCCACTTATTCTAAATTTGCTGGGTAGGGTTCTCTAGCAAAAAGCACCTTAAATTACATTTAACAGCATCTGCAATATAAAATGCCTCCGTAAAAGTGAGATCGCCTAAATCTATGGTCCTCTCAGTCTTTCCTTCAGGGGGCTATCTTATAACTCTTTTCTCTACAATCCTCGATAACTCTAGTGGATTATATTCCAGAATTCATCCATGGAGCCTCTTGGCTATATCTCTCCCAATCCAAGCTCCTGATGCAGCTGCTTGAACAAGTCCTCTGGAGACTCCAGCACCATCACCTCCGGCATAAAGTCCTCTTATCGCCTTGGTCTCTAAGTTTTTCTTCAAATCTAGCTTTGCAGTATGCAGCTTAACTTCTACCCCATAGAGCAATGTATGATCTGAGGCTATGCCTGGCATTACATCGTTCATTGCTTGGAGCATTTCAAGTATATCCTTTAAGTATCTGTAAGGAAGAACGAAACTTAGATCTCCAGATATTGCTGATGGAAGAGTAGGTCTCACTATACTCTTACTCAGCCTAGAAGGAGTAGATCTTCTCCCTCTCTTTAAATCACCAAATCTCTGGATTATTGGCTGGTTTCCTGCTATGTTATTAGCCATCTTAGCTATGCTTAGAGCGAATGCTATAGTATCCTTATAAGGTTCAGTGAACTTCGTCGTAACAAGTATAGCAAAATTCGTATTATCTGTCTTGTAATCTTCTCTTGCAACACCGTTGACCGTTACAATTCCCCAATAGGATTCAGTTACTACCTCTCCTCTTGGATTAACGCAAAATACCCTGACCCTATCATCGAAAGTTTCACTGTAATAAATGAGCTTAGGTTCGTATAATACTTCAGTGAACTCCTTCATAACCTCGTAAGGTACCTCTACTCTCACCCCCAGATCAACTTTCCCCCCCTTAATCTTTATACTAAGCCTCCTTGCCTCTTTCACAAGCCAGCTAGCTCCCACTCTTCCAGGTGCCACCATAACGTACTTAGATTCCAACTCCTCCCCACTAGTGAGTTTAACTCCCCTTACATGAGAGTTGTTCACTAATATCCTATCTACAGCTGCACCAAATCTGAAGGAAATTCCCATGTTCAATAAACTCTTTCTGAAGTTCATAAGGACTTTGTATCCTCCGTCACTTCCCATATGTCTTATTCGAAAGGGTATTAGAAGGAGGCCTGCTCTCAGGGCCTTGCTCTTAAGTTTCTCTATAGCTTCTTGATCCTCCCCATACAGCTTCCTTGGGGCTCCCATCTCCAGAAATATTCTATCAACATAATCTATGAGGTTCCAAACATCATCTTCTCCTACTATACTGGCTAAATCGCCCCCTACATCCTTAGTGAGATTAAGCTTACCATCGCTGAACGTTCCAGCTCCGCCGAAGCCTGACACTATATCACATATCGGACAGGCTAAACATCTTCCAACATCCTTGAGTGGGCATTTTCTCTCCTCTAGGTCCTTCCCCATTTCTATAACAAGAACACTAGCATCGGGCTTGAGTCTCTTTACCTCCATCGCTGCGAACAGGCCAGATGGACCGGCTCCGACTACTATAACGTCCCACTTATCCAATAGTTTCCCTTTTGGTTGTCATCAGGTAAGCGATAATAAATCCTTCCTTTTGGACAAGAAGGATAAGGTTCCCATATAATATCCATCCAAGGTCAAGATATCAGTTAATTCGGGGTCTATACATTTCGGGAATACAGGCCCCCTTTCCTTCATCTCTAATAGATCTCCATATCCCAACATATCGTTAAAGGCTGGGAGAACTAGTATTTTCCTTGGCAGTCCTTCGCATGTAGTTTCGGCTAATATCCAGACGGGTACTTTCCCTATACCCTCTACTGGAATGGCTGGATGTACATGCCCCATTATCCCAAATTCATAATTTGAGGCCTCTTTACTGGGATACGCATGCCCATGAAAGATCCATGAATCTCCAAGCGGAGCTCCTCTAGGGCTTTTTATCTCGCAATATTCTCCTACAATGGGAGATATGCCTCCATCGTGGTTTCCCGGCACTAGAACGATCTTCTTAAAGCTCGCTGAGATCGCCTCGATGAATCTTCTAACCCTAAATCTGGAAGATAAACCTATAGAATGCTTAAGATCCCCCGCAATAATCAGTCCATCAAATTTCCCTAGTGAGCGTACCTTATCTATAATCGCCTGAGTCCTATCTGGGATGTATACTCCATTTTTCGCTAATTCTAGTTCGAATCCCAGATGTAAGTCAGCTATAACGATCCATGACTCTCCATCAACCTTTATCTTTAGGGCTGATTTTTCCCATATGGGTTCCATCGGTGGAACGTTGTAGCGATGGCCTTAAAATATATGAGATGCTCAGATCCTTACCTTGGGGAAGCTCCCTAAAAGCTCTTAGATCGGCCTTAAAGGGTCAAGTGATTAAACATGTATTCAAACCCAGCGGTAGGTTCTTCTATGTTGTTAGGAGTCCTACTGGTTCTCATCTGGTTTTAGGTGATATGTACTGCTCCTGCTTTGAGTTCTATCTAAACGTCGTAGTAAGAAGAAAGAGGGAATACTGCTATCACATAGTAGCAGCCATTATAGCGGAGAAAATTGGTTCATATAAGGAGATAGTTCATAAAGATCCTGAGTTTATCGGCGTAATAAAGAGAATAATGGCCTCAGAAGGTCTGGACCTAGATCCTTGATCGTTGAAAAGCGAAGCCTTTTTATCTCATGATTGTCTTTTTCGACGTAAGTGGTGCCGATGGACATTGAGGAAGAGCTGGATAGAGAACTGCTTTCAACATACCACAGGAGAATCTTAAAGGAGATCGTTGCGAAAAAAATAGCAGGAGATGTTCTTTTTAGCCAGAATATAGGCCTAGCAATGAGAAAGTGGAGGGAATATTTCGGCATTAAACAAAGCGAGCTGGCTAGATTGCTAGGAGTATCTGCCTCAGTAGTCTCTGATTATGAATCTAGCAGAAGGAAGAGTCCAGGGTCTCTCGTGCTTAGGAGGTTCATAATGACCCTTTTAGAGGAGGACGAGAAGAGAGGTGGGGCGGTAATAAGGACCCTCGTTAGGACCACTGGTATGATACCACTCCTCTCAAGCGTCATTGATATGAGCGAGTTCACTCTACCAATAGAGCTAGATAGGTTTCTCGAGGTTATAAGTGGTAGAATAGTCGTTGAAGCCCCTCAGCCTACATATATCCATGGATACACAGTAATAGATAGCATAAAAGCTATCTTGAACCTAAGCGGTTCTGATTTCATGAGGCTCTTTGGTACATCAACTGAGAGAGCATTAATATTCACTAAAGTTACTGCAGGTAGGAGCCCGATGGTCGCCCTAAAAGTAATAGATATAAGGCCTAGTTTGGTCGTTCTCCATGGCCCTCAGCCTAATAACATAGACAAACTGGGAATGAAGCTAGCTTCAGCTATGAGGATTCCCTTGGCAGTTTCTATGATCGATGAGGTGTATACATTGGTTGAGCAGCTAAGAGGACTAACAAGCTCGGCTCAGGAGCCCTAATCTGAAGAGCCTTTGATTCTGTGGAGCTCACCTCTAATTTCACTGCTGATTAGTCCACTATTTCTTTTTGCCTCGAGGCTAGCATCATGTAAGTATTATTATACATCCTTCTAGCATTGTTGATAGCTCCTTTCCGCTGTTTCTGAGGAATTTGAACTAAGAAACTATAGCTTAAGGATCACCATGATATATAAGGTAGCAGAATCCGAATATTCTGTTCCCCTCAAGATGATCCTAATAATCTCTAATGAGGCTGCGTAGGGTGAAGAGACACCAAGAGCTGTATACTAGCAAAAGCATTATATTAATAGGGAAAAGTTATATCTCTTCATAGCTTATCACCCTATTGATGATAGTAAGCATAGTTGTAGCCAGCCAGTATATTCAGTCGGCAGATCTAGATCCAGTTAGGTACAAGGCAAAACATTAAAATTCCTCATAAGAAATTTTAAATGATATTTAGGTTGCCTAAGGGTGATTCTAATGGTTGAGATAGAGGAACTAAGCGAGGGACCTAGAATGGAGAGAATAGGAGCGCATAGCCACATAAAGGGTCTGGGACTTGATGAAGATGGGAAAGCGAAAAAGATAGCAGATGGACTTGTTAGTCAGATAAAAGCTAGAGAAGCTGCTGGCCTGGTGGTGCTCATGGCGAAAGAGGGAAAGCTTAGTGGAAAAGCTGTCCTTCTTGCTGGTCCACCTGGCACAGGTAAGACAGCAATAGCGGTTGCTATGGCCAGAGAGCTAGGTGAAGGAGTACCCTTCATACAGCTAAGTGGGTCTGAAATCTATAGTGCTGAGAGAAAAAAGACTGAGGTCCTCATGGAAGCAATGAGAAAGGCTATAGGAGTTAAGATCAGGGAACTGAGAAATGTTTATGAGGGTGAAGTTAAGGAATTGGATATTAAGACGGGATCTAGTCCCTACAATCCATTCGTCAAAGTACCTCAAGAGGCGGTTATAACACTGAAAACAACGGAAGAAGAGAAGAGAATAAGGATAGGTCCAAATGTTGCCAAACAGCTAATGGAATACGGGGTAACAGAAGGAGACGTGATAATGATAGACTCCAAGGATGGGAGGGTATCTAAGGTCGGAAAATCATCAGAATCTTTCTCTTATGATCTTGAAGCTGAACAGGTAGTTCCTCGACCAAATGGTCCAGTTCTTAAGGAGAAAGAGTTCGTTTATGTGCTTACTTTAGATGACTTAGATAGGATGGTAGCGAAAAGAAGAGGAGAAGGAATATTCTCCCTTTTCTTAGGAGCGGAGGAAAAAGAGATCGATCCTGAAGCTAGAGCAGCTGTTGATCAGCAAGTGAAGGAATGGGTAGAAAAGGGAAGAGCTGAAATGATTCCTGGTGTTATGTTCATAGATGATGTTCATCTAATGGATATAGAAGCATTGAGCTTCATAAGTAGAGCCATGGAGAGTGAACTTGTCCCAATAATAGTTATGGCTACCAATAGAGGTATCACTAAGATCAGGGGTACGGAGATAGAGTCGCCATTTGGTATGCCTTTAGATCTATTGGATAGGCTTGTAATAATAACCACTGACAAGTACGGTGAAGAGGAAGTGAAGGACATATTGAAAATAAGGGCCAAGGAGGAAGAGATGAATATAGATAACGAAGCTCTCGCTCTTTTGACGAAACTAGGTGCTGAAAAATCTCTTAGATACTCTGTCCAAATTTTAGGAATAGCTGGAGCGAAGGCTAGGTCCAAGAATAAGGAAAAGGTGATTAAGAAAGATATAGAAGAAGTTGCTACGAGATTCAGCGATGTTAGAGAAGCTGTAAATCATTTAAAAAAGTATGAGGAAGAGTTGCTCAAATGAGCCTTTCACTTGAATTTATTTATTTTTGATATTTTATTTTCGCGCGCGCGATAATATAAAAGTTGAATGATAAATTTGTAGTCAAAGATTCAAACTGATCACTTAATGAGCTTCGCTGATAGATTAGCCTAATGCCATAAAGAGCATATCCCTACTAATATCAAAGTTTTTCATACAGAGGATAGCAGAAACCTGAGGTGATATCAACGAATCTAAGAAAAAGCATCGTGCTATTAATTCTTATATTGCTTCTAATTCCAATAGCCTCTATTCATGGGCAAAAATTCCTAACGTGGCATGATCCACTTGAAGTCCCCCAGCTACCTCGACTTGATGTAAAGGAGATGGCAGTTAGCTGGCAAGGTAATATTACATTGATTTTTAGCTTCTATAGGGAGTTAGAGAAGAATATCTCCATAATAGGGAATATATATTTCGATAAGCTCATAGAAGGGGAAGGAGTTCCCTCTGGAGATACAAAGGGTGCTGATTATCGATTAATATTTCTCATATCACCTGAGAGGAAGGTCTGTATCATAAACAGGTATGACTCCCTAAGAAACGAATGGGATATTACTATGTCGATTAAATGCAAGGCAAAGATAGAGGAAGGTAAGGTTATAGTCAAGACTCCCAATTTGACTAAAGCATTCCCTAAGAAGGAGTTTGGAGTTAAAGCTTATATATGGACATCGGAGAAGGACGATTTTGGCTGGGTTAACTATAAGATTCATAGAGATGGAAAAGCGATAATTGATGGTAAGCTTGGAGACTATACAGCTCCTATAATTCTTGATCCTGTTGGTGATGCTGATCAGCTCGCTGACTATAAAGCATTATATGCTAAAGATGACTTTTATCACCTCTACTTCGCTATAGTGCCTGTGGATGGACTTGGATGCAAGTTGAGGGGATATGGAGCTAGGTTAGAGAGGTTCTTTGGAGTTTATATAGACGCTGATCTCAATAGATCCAATGGTTTCGAGCTAGCCAGTGAATACATATACAGATGCAGTATGAAAGGAAGAGAGTGGGAAAGAATTCCACTAAGCTCTACATACATAAATAATCCTAGGCTGAGAAGGGAAGGTGTTATGATTGATAAGGTATTTGAATCCTACGTTTATCTGGGTCCTATCCTCAATGAAATAGCTAAGAACAAGGAGTTCGGTCTTAAGGCGACCATAATAACTAGGGTAATGGACAGAGTACCTGATAACGGCTGGATCATATACTCCAATCAGGGAATATACCCAAAGGAATTTGAGGTTACTGGACCTCAGACGGATCTTGCTATGAATTCGGATATATCTGAACTATTCAAATCATTCGGCAAAGTATCAGGTACGAATAGGATAGTTTTGGGAGGGCCAGCAGTAAATCCATCATATGGGGCAAGCGTAAAATTCCTCAAGAGTAGCAGAGGCTACTATTCTGGTATTGAAGTGAATGGCACTGATTACTGGGTAAGCTATGGGTCCTCAGACTATGCAGTTGTATCTATCTCGAACGTTGGGGGAGGTACATACATAATAGCTGCAGGAGTTACGAGATATGGAACCAGAGCCGCTTTGCTTTGGCTAAGTGAGAATATGCATCTCCTTAGAGGAGGAACATATGTACTGAGCTGGATAGATAACGGTAATGGTAAAGTGGAACTCAGCGAGATTGGGGTGATCTCGGCGAATGAAGGATCCTAGACTTATAGCCGTTGAAATATCAATAGCTCTCCTCTACGAGCTCCCTGATAAGCTCCTAGAGGGAGTAGATATGAAAAGATTGAAGAGCATAGTTCAGAGAACCATATATAGCTTCATGACCTTGGAGGATCTCAAGGAGCAGGGAATATTAGATTCTATAAGTATGGAGGGGAAAATCTTTCTAAATAAATGGGTTAAACTAAAGGATATGAATAGAAAACCGAGAGATCTTCTTAATGCGGCGAATATTAGATTCGCTGGTTTATCTTTGGCTAACCTTCCCGCTAGAGTAGGCAGGGAGCCTAAGCTTTATAGTGGTGTGGACTGCTTTTGGGGGACCATAATCAAGGTGGGTCCCTTTAATCATTTAAGAGCGACTCTAACAGATGCTAAAGAGAGATTTAGCATAGTGACTAATATGAATGTAAAGGAGAAAGATGTGATGGCCTTCGCAATCCTACCTCCGAGGAGATTTGGCGATTATGTCAGCGAAGGAATGTTCATTGAAGCGGAATCAAAGGGAATAAGTGGAGAGCAAGCTGTTCCGACTAGTAGAGGGAAGGGTGCTATAGAGTCAGTCCTCAGAGAGGAAGCTGCAAGATTAAAGATAAGGATATGATTAGCAATGTAATCTAACTTCTCAATTCACTCACCAAATCACTCCAAAACTGATATTCTTGTCTAGCTCTTGGGAGCTCAGAGTTAGATTTCTTAGTTAAGTAGCTATCCCACTTAATAGCATATCTCAGTAGAAACTTGTCATTATACCACTTTCCTAAGAAGTAAAGCAGCCTGATATGAAGCCTGTGATAGTTCTCATCCGCTCTTCCGTGCTTTGGAGAATAGAGTGACCACTCTCCATCATCATATATTGGTAGAATCTTATGAAGCGTATCCAAGCCATCCTTTATCAGTAGCTTGCTTACGTTGTTTCCCACTAAGGTATTGTATATAGTAAGCCCCTTAAGAGAAAGCATAAACCCATTCAGCACTAGATCGTCTGGGGCATTAGAGTATTCTAAGTAGAACTTACCGTAAGGTGTACGAGTAACGAATCCTCCATTTTTCTGATCTATGAGGAAGCTATTAACTAGGCCTCTAGCTGCCTTAAGGAATCTAGGATCTCCGAACTTCTTATAGGATATTGCATAATATCCAGCGGCTATCCCCTGACATAGGGATGAGTTCCAAGGTATGCTAGTCTTCTCCCATCTAAAATAGAAGTTGAAGAAGAAGGCATTTCCATCCTGCTCTAGATAGCGCAATATCCAACTCATTATATCATGGAATTCTGTCCAATTTCTCCTGTAGAAAAGAGCTTCTGTTGCGAGGTTCATAGCATTAATCGGATGAACATTGAAGCCCTGTCCATTTATATAAACTAGTGGAATCTTCACGCCTTCAGAGGTAAATCTCTCAAAGAGTTTTGGCCTTTTATTGAGCTTGGAATAATCTAAATCGGCTATTAGGTCATCTATAAGCTGATTTTTCACAGGATCGCTCCCTCTCACCGACTTAAACCTACTCAGCGTGTTCTCCATATCGCGTTGAAGCCGGCCGCACTCGCCCCATGGACCCAGCTCATTTATCAGGAGATAGAGACCATACACTAGGAAAATTAGTATTAACATCACAATAATAAATCTTCTATAGTTTCTCAGTCTATCCACCCTTTATGCTATATATCTTCGCAATTTTATTGATATAGAATGCTAGAGGGCATATATCGTTGCATATGTTGCAACTAGCACATTTATGAGGATCTATATGAGCTTTTCCATTGGCTATAAATATCGCATTGTTGCTACAATATTCCTTACAGATACCACATCCGACACAGGCTACAGATCTTATTCCAACTTTAAGAGAATATGAAGGATCTCCCTTGAAATACACGTTCTTATTGCCAGCAATCAATGAGAATTTCTCCCCTATAATAAAATCTCCCCTTACATGACCAATAGATGGAGCTAAGGAGAGAAATCTCTTCTTATCATAAGGCTTCATATGAACAATGCTTCTTCCTATGGCTGCTATCATGAGAGGTTTTCTCTCAACTTTACATAAGGTTTTCATTCTCCTTGGAGGATCAATCCACCTCCAAATGCCATACTTTAACCAGCAGTCTTTGTATCCCATCTCAGTTGCATAATTTGATAGAAAATTCTCCCATCTACCCCAGAGATTCGGGTATCTCTCCTTAACTCTTCTATAGTCAGAGAGGCGTGATGATGGGCATAAGTAGCAACCAAGTCTCTCAAATCCTTTCTGATAAAGGGGATTGGTTTTTACTTTGCGAATCCCTATATAGAGCCATGTTTCCAAGGAGCTCCAATCATTCAACGGAGCTCCTGTCATAAATTCGGGGAGCCACCTATTTCTCCATATGCTTTTACTCTTCATTCTAGCAAAAGATTCATATTTCCTCTGGCCAACTAGGGTTACTCCTGGAGCTAAGGACTTCAGAGCTTTCCTAGTGGGCGCCAATTTTAGGACCTTGCAGCACCACCTGTAATCTCTAGCTGGTGGGCCAAATTTACTTACATACCTCCAGAAAGAATTTCCCTTTCCTTTTATATCATATCCAACCTCATTCACAAACTCAATCGTCTCCGGAAGCTCGAGCCCTGTATCACTGAAGTAGATGTAGTAAGATATATCACTCCTCCTGGCTAATTCAAGGAGGGCTGAACTATCCTTTCCTCCCGAGAAAGAGACTATAACATTCCCCCTCCTGCTAATCCTCCAAATGAATCTAATGGAGCTTGATTCCTTGGCAAGAATACATGGCTCATTCATTGATATAACGTTACTCCACCCGCTCCTAATATCTAATGGGTCTTTCCGTTCCTTGAAGGTCCTAGTTACTATATACCTATCTCCAATCCTCTCAGCGAGTCCGTTCTCTAGCAGCATGAATTTGGGATCCTCATGCGATGCTTTCCCTAATTCTTCTCCCCTGTAAGCTTCTCTATAGATCTTATCTATCCTATGGCCAATTCTTTTTATAGAGGCCTCAAGAGGCTTGAAATACCATTCAAACTCGTATATATCGAAGAAAAGGTGTCCTAAGATCGAGCCGTCAGCTATAATTTCATAAGCGGTGTCCATGTAAGGAACCCTACCCATGAGCACAACATCACTCCTAGGTAGTAGCTCGTTGTAAGTTCCAGCGCCAAATTGCTTATTTACCGTGTCTCTAAGTAGATCGAGGTCCCATATGGTTGCGGGTCTTGGGTCGCTAATCTTAGACGTAGGAACTATTCTTAGGTCTGATTGAGGACATTTCTTTGATATCACAGGTACATTATCTGAAGTGCTCCAGTAAAGCCTCATACTTCCTCAACTTTTTATTAGGCAACTCTTAGACGGCGAGATGATCTTATCAGAGCTTAATATAAAGGCGACATATATAACTCATATAGGAAGAAGGGAGAATCACTAGGGAGGTTCTTTCCCTCTACCCTAAATTGGTTAAGGATCTCAAGCTTGCTTCTATATTGGAAAGTAGTAATGGAGAAAAACTTTGGATGTGGCTAAGGTAATATGAAAAGCCTCTGAGGGCTGTATTATACAGACTTTGGAGAGTATATTGCAAAGATAACAACACTGTCAGATTTGGAGCTAGCTTATATACTGGGAAAGTAAGAAAACTTCAGTTCAATAACATATCAATTCACCTACGTGCTAATTGAACCTGATGAGCTTTCCGGCAAAGATCTAGAGGCATAAAGGCTCCATGCTCTTCTGATGGCTTTAGATGGTAGCTCATGAATATGTATAATACAGCTAGGATAGAATCACGCGCGATTAGTCTACGCTAGGTCTAATCGATCTTATTAAGTTCATTAAGCTTCGTTGCTATTTCCTGGGCTCTCTTAGTAGCGGCTTCAACAGCTTTCATTATAGCAGTTCTTATACCGCTTTCTTCTAAGTAAAATATCCCCTCTATCGTCGTACCAGCAGGAGTTAGCACCATCTCCTTTATTATGGCTGGGTGCTTTCTCGATTCAAGGTAAAGCTTGGCAGTACCATACACAGTATATGCAGAGCTTAGGTAAGAGAACTCTCTAGGCAGCCCCACTTTCAATCCAGCATATGCCATTGCCTCTATCAAAGTCGCGATGTACGCAGGACCACTTCCGCTGAGGGCTGTTACAGCATCCATTAGCTCTTCATCTACTTCTTGAGCCTCTCCCATTTCCTTAAGCAATTCCACTACTATAGCTTCATCCTTCACGTTTAGGCCTGGCTCTTTAGCGTATGCGGTGAAGGAGGCCTTTACTATTACAGCAATATTTGGCATTGCTCTAACTACTTTTGCCTTAGGAGCTGCTGCTTTCAGTTTTCTAATCGGTACTGCAGCTGCCACAGATATCAAAATCTTTCTATCCAGAAGATCTGAAATCTCTTTTATAACCTCTATAGCTTTGTATGGCTTTACTGCAACTATCACTATATCCGATCTGGAGGCGACCTCTCTATTATCGCTAGTTATCTCTACTCCAAAATTTTTCAGGTTTTCTATCTCATGGATTTTCCTTCTAGATGCTATAACTGACCATCTACCACTTTCAGCAAGTACTCTTGCTATTGCAGATCCTATCTGACCAGCTCCTATTATACCCACGCTTCTCATGAATTTTCAGCTCCTTACCTTACTTTTGGTATATAAAAAAAGATTATATATAAAAGAAAAGGTTGGTAGTTTACAAAGAAAGAGAATAAAGCCCGTCCTTGGATCTCTTCACATATCCTTTCTTAGCAAGAGATCTCATTTTTCCTGCTACTTTCTGAACGGACATCTCAGATTCTTTTGCTAGTTCTCCACATCTAGACGGCTTGTTTAGCTTTTCTAAAGCTTTAAGAATGGCCTTGGCTTCATTATCTATTTCCAAAGAGTCTATTTTGCTCTTCTTTGCTTTAACTTTCTTGGATGATGATTTGGCAGCTTTACTAGTCCTCCTACCTCTCTTCTTCCTAGGCACCGGGTCACCTTTCCATTTGGCTACCTGTAAAATTAATACTTTACTCATAAAGTCTGATATAGAGGAAGGGAATCTACTATTAACTCCCTATGAGATTATGCTCAAGAGATTTTACCCTTATGTTAAACAATTTCTCTCAAGAAGTTCGTTAATTGTTGAATTATATCTATTAAATAAAAGCTATGTGTAACTTTGGTGGGTATATGATTAGAGTAATCGATTGGACCAATTTTCCCGATGTTCCAGAAGGTATATCCAAGTTAGACATAACAGAAGTTAAAAGAGTTTATGACTACGATCTTCCCCCACTTGTTGTCTATGTTGGTGTTGCAGAAGATCTTTCAAGTAATGTGATTCCTGTAGTTGGCGTTGTTGAAGAAGGCAGTGATATGGCTAAGTTGTATCTGCTTGAGAAAGGAGAGGAAAATAGAGAAAGGGAGTTAATTGCCTCCCTCGCCTAAATTATCTTTTTCTTTTTATTTTACTATCCGAACTTAAATGAGTAGTCTTGCTTGTTAGAAGGATAGCCTAGGACTGATATCATTGAGTATGGCCACAGTCCAAGTATAGTGACTATATCAGTTATAATGCCTTTATGAGGGATATTAAACAAGAGTTTTTAGATAATGGTATGAGCAAGATAAGAGTTATAGATAAGCTCATTTAAAAGAAGATAACAAACTAAGAAAAAGAAACCAAAATTTAAAGGAGAATAAAACTCTTCTTTTTTTTATCTATCTATACCTGCACAATGTATATATCCCTGCAGGCTTTGACTGAGTCATAGGGAATAGTCCTTTTCTCCCCCTTCCTGCCGGTAGATACAACTAAAGCTGCCAACCTGCCCTCTACATCATCGAAAATGAAATCCTCTGTTATCCCTAAGTACTGCCCATCGCTTGTATAAATCTGCATATCATACAATTCAGAAATCTTTCTAGCCATGGAATCACCTCAATATTATCCTTGCATCGACGACCTTAAGACCATCTGGATATGCTATGACAGGATTTAAATCCATCTCTGCAATCTCATCACTATCCAATCCTATCTGACCAGCCCTTATTAGAGTATCTTTAAGAGCATTTAAATCAACTGGCTTCATTCCTCTAAAGCCAGTCAGTAGCTTATAAGCCTTAATTTCTTTTATCATCGAATCGGCATCCATTTCTACGAGAGGAGCAACTCGAAAAGAGATATCTTTATAAACCTCCACAAAAATTCCTCCTAAACCAAACATTACTGTAGGCCCAAATTGAGGATCTCTTATGAGACCTATTATCAGTTCAAGGCCTGGGGGAGCAAATTCTTGGACAAGTACACCAACTATCCTGGCATTCGGAGCATTCTCCTTAACAGAGTTTACTATCGATTTATAAGCATTCTCCACTTCCTCCTCACTCTTAAGGTTGACTTTAACTCCACCGACATCGCTCTTATGAATAACTTCCGGAGAAACTATCTTGAGTACGACAGGATATCCTATCTCGTTAGCAGCCCTTACAGCATCTTCCTCGCTTTCGGCAACTTTTACTTTTGTAGTAGGTATGCCGTAGTGAGAAATCAAAGATTTAGCCTCATGTTCTAGTAGGAGCTTCCTGCCCTTCTCCTTGGCATGGGCTATTATCTCACTCGGATTCAATAAATCACCCTAAAGAAACATCAGCCTTAAGTTAAAAATCGTTACATGTTACATACTACAATGTTTTCTCGCTTTATTTTATAATCTCCATAAACTCTTCCTAATTCTCTTTAGTTTTAAAACGCTCTTAGAAATTCTCTTTTTAGTTTTCCTCTCTCTAGGCTTCTCTATCTCTTCTTTCTCTTTCTCCTCTGGCATAAGAGCTGCTCTTAAATACTCTTTAGGCACAAAATATCTACCAGATCTATCCTTCTCTAGTAAACCTGTAACTACAAGGGCTTCTAATCGAGAATAAGCTAATGAAATAGGTATTTCTGACTCTATTGCAACTTTCTCAAGTCCTATAGGACCTCCATTGAATGATTTCAATATTATCTCAAGCTCCCTCCTCATCTTCTGCGGGGCTTTCTTTAAATATTCCATTGTCTCCTTATCTGCATCTAGCACCTTATCAAAGACATACATGTCAACTTTATTCCTACTCAGTATAACCGCTACGTCTAAGCTCTTAGATAACAGATTCAGGAGCTTTGATGGATTTCCTTCTGCTATTCTATTGGCTGATATTATAACCTCCTCAGTAAGTGGGTCTAAAGGAGATTCCGGTTCTCTAGCCCTAAATCTGCTTAGCCTCCTCGATACCAAGCTTATAGCTTCCTCATCGGTTAGAGGAGGTAGTGATATTCTCTCATGAACCCTAGATGTTAACGCAGGAAATCTCTTATCCAACTCTTCATAGGATTCATCGCTCATTGCCATAACAACAAGTATACCTTCAGGCATTAATGATACAGCTTCCCTAATCATTTCAAAGAAGAAGAAGGACCATCTTTCATCAGCATACATCATATTATGAACATCATCAAGCAAGAGGGCGGAGGGAGCTATAGAATCTAATGCCTTAACTATCATTCTACCGGCGTCGGCAGGAGAGGATTTCAATCGAATCAGCTCCTCATCTGTTAAGCTTTCTGGCATTCCAAGTAGGACTTTCTTTAATGCTTTAGCTACACTCCTTGATCTCTCATAGGATGAGATTAGTATACTATCTACGATATCTGGCCCTTCCACAACAGATACTTCCTGATATATAGCCTCTAGATCTGCTCTGGTATAAGAATAATTCAGTAGGTGAAGTCTTAAGCTCCTACCTGAGCCAGGTGGTCCGGTTAAAGCAACAAAAGCAGATGCGACACCAGACATAGCCTCAGCAGCGAGTGAGTCTAATACATCATCTACCCACTGTTTATTGAATACAGCATCGGGATCTTCAAGTTCTATTATAGAAGACCTTATAAATGGATTGCGATGAAGTCCTAAGAGCCTGTAGTATTGGCTGGGGCTTGCGGTAGACAATCTCTATCATCTCCTAATTTCTCAACTATCCTTCTCTTAAAAAAGGATTCTTTAATAGTACTTCTAACTTTAAATAGACATGACCATAAAATTGCACCTAACTTTATTCATCTCCCAGTAAATCGCTTGATCAGTTTGCTGGCTTTTACAAACTTTATATTACGACCGCTCCATGGGATATAAAGTCCTATACTTCGTAGGTTGGCGATGGCATGCTTGATAAATCCTCAATCTTTTTAACTCCAATGTGAAGGAACCCATGACGGTAGGTGATGAAATTTGCAGAAGTACAAGAAGGTTATAGAACATCTGCAGGAGCTTATGAAAGATCCTAGAAACATAAAGAACATAGGCATTATTGCTCATGTTGATCACGGCAAGACGACCCTATCTGACAACTTACTATCCGCTGCCGGTATGATAAGCGACAAAATGGCTGGTGAGATGAGGGCTCTTGACTATAACGAAATAGAACAGGCACGAGGCATCACGATAAAAGCAGCTAACATATCACTCTACTATCAAAAGGATGGAAAAGAGCATGTGATAAATCTGGTCGATACTCCAGGCCATATAGATTTCACCGGTCATGTGACCAGATCTCTAAGGGTAATAGACGGTGCAATAGTAGTAGTTGATTCTGTAGAGGAAGTTATGGTTCAAACGGAGACTGTAACCAGACAGGCTTTGGAGGAAAGAGTAAGGCCTCTTCTCTTTATCAACAAAGTTGATAGGCTCATAAAAGAACTGAAACTAAGCCCTCAAGAAGTGCAACAGAAGATCCTTAGGATAATAAGGGAGTTTAACAACTTGATAGATGCATATGCAGAGCCTGAGTTTAAGGATAAATGGAAGGTTAGGTGGGACAACGATAGTGTTGCTTTCGGATCGGCTCTTCATGGGTGGGGACTTACCAATTCTATTACAATGCAGAGAGGTATCAGATTCTCAGATATAGTTAACTCTTATGCAGAAGATCCAGATGGTGTTATATTAAGAAAACAGCTTCCAGTTCATGAAGCCTTGCTGGATATGGTAACACTTCATGTCCCAAGTCCGGTCGAGGCCCAGCCTTATAGGGTGGATAGACTCTGGAAGGATAAGCATGATAAGGGGATCATAAAAGCTCTCTCATCATGCGATCCCAATGGCCCTTTGATAGTGGGAATTAATGCTGTCAAGATAGATCCTCATGCTGGAGTCGTTGTATCTGGTAGAGTCTTTAGCGGTACTCTTAGAGAGGGCGAGGAGGTATATCTGCTGAACGCAAAAAAGAAGCAGAAAATACAGCAGACCAGCATATATATGGGCCCATATAGGATGAGAATGGAGGAAATACCTGCTGGAAATATAGCAGCTATCCTTGGCTTAACATCAGCAAGCTCTGGAGAAACTGTTATAACTTCTGAAATAAAGGATAGGGTTATGCAGGGGTTTGAGGCCATAAGATATGTAACTGAACCTGTTGTCACCGTGGCAGTAGAGGCAAAGAATCCACAGGATCTTCCCAAGCTTATAGATACCTTAAGAAAGCTAACACTTCAAGATCCTAATCTAGTAATGCTCCATAATCAGGAAACTGGCGAAATCCTCCTGAAAGGCACAGGAGAGCTTCATCTGGAGATCTCATTATATGAGGTAAGGAAAGCAGGACTAGAATTTGACGTTAGTGAGCCTACTGTAGTCTATAGAGAGAGCATCAAGGGATACAGTGATGTGATATTGGCTAAATCGCCGAATAAGCTAAACAGACTATGGGCCACAGCATCACCCCTTAATGAGAAGGTGATAGAGCTGATCAGAGAGAGGAAAATTAACGAGAGAATGGACAGTAGAAGCATAGCAAAGATACTAAGGGAAGAGGGTGGTATGGAGACTGATGATGCTAGAAACGTTTGGAAAATAGATGAGGATAGCTATAATCTCTTCATAAATAAGACTGTTGGAGTGCAGAGATTGGATGAGGTCAGGGAGATACTAAAACAGGGTTTCATGTGGGTCATGAGGGAAGGACCTTTGGCTGGTGAACCAGTCATGGGTGTCGCAATAAGACTTGTTAATGCAATGATCCATGAGGATCCAGCCCATAGAGGACCAGCTCAATTAACTCCTGCTATAAGGAGATCAATATTTGGCGCCATGCTTAGTGCTGACCCCGTTCTTCTAGAGCCTATATACGAGATACAGGTATCCACACCACCTGAACTTATAGGATCTGTAATCTCTCTCATATCGCAGAAGAGAGGAAAGATATTGGGCGTAGAAGAGAGGGGAAGAATAAGCATAGTTAAGGGATTCATACCTGTAAGAGAGACCCTAGGAGGATTCAGCAATGAGATGAGAAGCATCACCAGCGGCAGAGCCTTCTGGCAGACTAAGTTCTCTCATTGGGAGCCATTGCCGAAGAGCCTCATGGAACAGGTCATAATGGAGATAAGAAGGAGGAAAGGAATGAAAGAGGAGATACCCAAAGCAGAGGAGTATATGGACACCCTCTAAACTAGATATTTCCTCCTTTCATCTATTTTTGAAGAATATATCAGTCCTTTCGATAGCTGTTAAATAACTTAGGAGGACTATAAGCACCAATCCTGCCTCTACATATCCAGATAAGCAGAATAGAGCTGCTAATATTATCCTCTCTGCTCTACCTACCAAACTATACTGCGTTCCTCTAATACCCAAAGATTCAGCCTTCGCTCTGATATAGCTCACTAGCATTGATGCATGTATAGCTAAAGCTCCTGCCAATAGATCTCCTGAGCAGATCCCCATTCCTATTAAGATAAGTCCATCCTCTACTCTATCCACTACAGAATCTAGAAAAGAACCAATCATACCAGCCTCGCCCATTTTGCGGGCCACAGCCCCATCTAGCATATCAAAGAACCCAGCTACTAGAATAAGGAGACCTCCTAGGAATCTACCCCTTATATACAATGCATAGAAAGCTAGTATAGAGAAGACAAGCCCTGACATAGTCACAGCATTAGCATTTATCCCTAGAGCAATGACCTTTCCAGCTATTCTATCCATTAAACTGGAAATGCTTTCCCTAAATACCTCCAGCATTACAAGGCACCTTTTTCCATCAAAATGTAAGTGATCTTTTTTATCTTTATCTGAGGATTAACTGGATGCCAGATCTCATATTAATCCTGATGGAACCGGAAAAGGCGGATAATGTCGGTATGATTGCTAGAGCCATGAAGAACTTTGGCTTTAAGAGTCTTAGGATCGTTAGGCCCATGTTCGAATCTTTCGATAGGGCGCTAGCTGCCGCTATGCATGCTAAGGATGTTGTGGAGAATGCTGAGGTGCTCACTACTCTAGAAGAGGCAAGAGAAAAAATAGATCTCATGATAGGAACTACGGCTAGGGTAAGCAAGTACTCATTGGATAGGAGAGCTATTCCCATAAGGGATCTGATTAAAGAGCTTAGGTGGGATGCTGTTTATGGAGTATTAATGGGTCGCGAGTCTATAGGACTAACCACGGAGGAATTAGCCTACTGCGATGTGATAGCTACTATTCCATCCAGCAATGAATATCCCGCACTGAACTTAGCGAATGCAGCCTCTATTCTCCTCTATGAATTCTTTCTAGCCTTTAATAATCCTCTAAGGTTTAGAGAAAGGCCCGTTTCTAGAGAATTGAGGAATTTAATGCTTAAATATATAAAAGATATATTAGAAGCTCTTGATTTAGCGGAGCATAAGAAGGAAAGAGCGCTTCCCTTGATGAGGAAGATCGTAGAGAGAACTTTCCCCTGCGGTGTATCAAGTAATGAAGCTATGTATCTAGTAGGGATTATAAAGGCAATTAGGGAGAAGTTGATGAAGGTGGTATGATATGTCTCTGAGACCAGCTAGAAGTTATAGGGCATTACAGAGGCCCTATACGAGGAAGAAATATATCAAGAGCTTGCCCTATAGCAAGATAAACAAATTTGATCATGGAAATATTCATGGGAGTTTCAACTATGAAGTTAGACTTGTTGCTAATGCTGGCTTTCAGGTCAGAAGCAACGCGCTTGAATCTGCCAGAATGACTATATTAGCTCAGCTTAGAAAGAAATTACCATCTGATGAATACTACTTCTTCAAAGTAGTTCCCTATCCGCATCATATACTAAGGAAGCACGCCATGGCTGGTGTTCATAAAGCGGAAAGATTGCAGAAAGGTATGAGGCTCTCCTATGGAAAACCTGATGGCAGAGCAGCTCAAATAAGGAGAGAAGATACTATCCTCTTTCTAAGAGTTAACAAAGACTACTTAGATATAGCTAGGTACTGTGTAAAACTGGCGAAGCTAAAGATACCTCACATGACTAGGGTGGAAGTGGTCAAACTGGATGATAAGGTCGAATCCCAGGAGCAAGAAGGAGCTTGAGATAGCGCTACAGCAGCTGATGGTATTGAAAGATCCTAAACCAAGTTTAGAGCAATACAGTACTCCACCAGACCTCGCTGCATCCGTCATCCATCTTGCTTGGATAATGGGTGATCTAGAACAAAAGAAAGTCGTTGATTTGGGATGTGGAAATGGTATCCTAGCCATTGGCTCGGTACTCTATGGGGCAAAAGGATCTATCGGAATAGATATAGACCCTGAAGCAGTGAGTACTGCAGAAAAGAATGCAGAGATGCTTAAAGTTCAAGATAGGACTAAATTCTTAGTTATGGATGTAGAAGAATTTCGGGGTAGCTTCAATATTACTATCCAAAATCCACCCTTTGGTATGGTCAAAAGGCACATAGATCTTAAGTTTTTAGATAAGGCTCTTCAAGTTTCTAAAGTAGTATATTCTATACATGTGGCAGGCAATTCCAAGTTCCTAGCTGAATTCTCCTCTAAGAGAAGAGCAAGGCTCACTCATGTTGAGAAATTGCCCTTCCCCCTGAAGAGAATATTTCGCTATCATAAGAAGAGCTTGGTTAGTATACCAGTTGAGATATTGAGATTTGAGGTGATATTGTGAAGAGAAAGGTAGTTGTCCCCGGAGAGAAATTAGGGGTTGTTGAGGAATTCATCCCTAATAAGGGCATAAGGGAGGAGGAAGGAAATCTTTACTCCCTTTATCTAGGAACTCTACAGGAAAAAGATGTAAATTTATCGGTTATACCGTTTAAGAGACCAATACTGCCTATAAGGCCTGGAGAGACAGCACTCGGGGAAATAAGAAGCGCTGATAGGCATACATATACTGTACATCTAGTAGCATTGATAAAACCTAGGAGGGCCTTGCTAAATCCTCCTGTTCAAGCGGTCATGTCTAAGAGGCCCCCCAACCTAGGGGTCAGGCCTAGCGATATAGTACTTGTTAAAATAAATTCAACTAATAATAGCTTAATTACTGTGACTATGGGAGGCTCTCCTGAGTTAGGAGTCATTCTTGGCTTCTGTCCGATATGTGGAGCACCTTTAAGGAAGGGAGTAGGCTACACTCTCGTCTGCAATAATTGTGGTAAGATATATTTAGACAAGAGGATAAGTAGCAAGTATGGCTGGAACCCCTTCAAGGAAGGGATGATAAGATATGCCAAGAAGCAATCTACCCGATAAGAGAAGTATCACCCTTTCCCTAAATGATGGTGAGCTGGAAGATTTCCTCGAATATTTAGACAAGAGGATGGAAGGTCGTGATTATTCTTATAAATATCTAGCGGGATCAGGCTTGAAAGTAACATTCTTTGGAACAAGAGAAGAAAATAAATCGGCTGAAAGTTTAGTTAGAAGAACTTACAGGAATTTCAAGATTGTTAGGAGCCTCTCTGGAGGATTACATAGATATCCATCTGAGTGGCTCATGGAGCATGGAGGAGTTTCTATGAGTCTTTTGGCTCTCTCCCTGAGAGGAGCTGGCCTATCTGCATCTTGGAAAAAAGATCTCCTTTACACAGAGCTCGAACCCAATGAAATAATAGGCTTAATGTCTGAGCTGAGGACCATGGTCAATGAGATGAAGTACGAAATAAGGCAGAGAAAAGCTAGAGAGGTAGTAATAGCGGCCGCTATAAATTCAGGTGCCTCACCATTCGAAGTATTGGACGTGGCTGAGGAGGAAGGATTATTAGAAAGAGATGAAGATGGCATCTGGTGGTTTAGGGCAGATCCCAAACTTGTAATGGATACCTTGATAAGGAAGTTTGCTCAACTAGAGGTGAAATAATATGGAAGTTAAGGTAGAGGATGTTACACCCAACGAGATAAGGGTGATCATAGAAGGAGAGACCTATACAT
>WALU01000020.1 GCA_015522685.1 Thermoproteota archaeon
TCAAAGGAAGAAAAGCACTTCGTTGATCTCATAGAAAGGTTGATGGTTAGATGGGGATATAAGCATGTGGAAGGAAGGATATATGGCTTCCTCCTAGTGAGTGAGAATTCTCTTTCTATAGCAGATTTAGTGAGGCTTACCGGGATGAGTAGAACTTCCATATCCGTTTCCTTGAGCAAGCTAGCTAGGGACTATCTGGTAACCTATACGAAAAATGGTAAGACTAAGCTTTTCTCTCCTATATCATCATTCATGGAGAAGTTTATGGAGCAGCCAAAGCTTTTACTCGATAAAGAGATAATCCCGGCTAAAGATCTTCTAGCAAGAATGATTAGTAAAGCAGAAGATCAGAACTATAAAGTAAAACTTCAGAGGGTAGAGGATAGCTTAAATGAGCTAATCTCCTTGCTTAAGGAGATAATTAGGTTTGAGTCTCACATAAGGAAGGAAAAGGAAGTTACTAGTATATAACATTTTATTTTATTCATTTTATTTTATAGTTAGAGATAGGGAATTAATAATAGAATATATGCTGAGAGCTGCCTAGAGAATATCTATATGTTATTAAGGCTTTCTCTCTAGTTTCATTGATTTATATGGGATTCTTCAGATCGTGGGAGGATGTCCTGAAGAGAAGAAGTGAGAGTGAGGCTATGGAAATGAGGAAAAGCGCGCTTGTAGGAGAGCTGAGGAACATACAGAGGATCTCGAAAGAGCCTAGGGAGATGGATTCTATCATAGATTCCATCTTAAATGAAAGAGTAGAGGAGAACAAAATTTCAGAGATAGAGAGATTGGTCTTTCAGCTAGAAGAACTAGCTAGAGGTGGTAAGAGCATGGAAGATGTATTAAATAAGATAGAGAAGCTACTCCATTAATTGATTGAGCTGCTTAAGAGCCTGTGGATCTGCTCTAGTGAAGATCTCGGTTGCTATATCTTTATAAATCCTCTCGCTCCAACTTTCCTTTCTTCCTTATCCCTTATCGCCTCATCAGTGTCTGATACTAAGATATCATTCCTATGCACTGCTTGGGCAATGGCGAGGGATGTAATGTAGAAAGTATTACTCTTCGGCTCAAGTAGGCCCTTTACACTCTTGTATCTTACTCTCCTTACTGGTATATTACTCTCTTGTAGCTCTAGGGTAAACTCCAGCTCTTTCTCAGCTTCAAGCTTTGCAACAGTGCCTGGAGGCGGAATTCTTATGATATCATTATCTCATGAGGAGTTAGTTCACGAACTCCTTCTTAATTGGCATATGCTAGCATGTAATAATTGGTATAAATATATAGATATATAAATAAATGTTTATTAATTCACTCCTTGATATAGGGCTTCCCGAGGGAAGGAGGCATCCTAGCCTTCCTCATGAATGCTGCTACGACCAGAAGTGTCGCTACGTATGGAACTGTCTTGAAGAGATATGCCATTGATGGATTCATGCTGGTTATGCTTAGGTATATAGCCAAGGAATCGAAAAATCCAAAGATGAATCCTCCTACCAAGGCATAGAGGGGATTCCATTTGCTAAAAACCACATTAGCCAGGGCTATAAAGCCTCTGCCCGCTGTTATCTCCTTAGTGAACTGACCCACCCAGTCAAGAGACAGGTGACCCCCAGCGAGTCCTGCTAAACTTGCTCCGATAAGTGTGGCGATGAGGCGTGTTCTGTTCACATTTACCCCCATAGCTTCAGCGCTTCTTGGATCTTCTCCACAGGCCCTTAGTTTAAGCCCATAGTTTGTGTAGAAGAGGAAGTACCATGCAGCTATGCTTATCACTATACTAACTGGGAGCAGGGGAGAAACTGGGTAACCTGCTATCTCAACCTTAGGTACAGTAGGTAGCTGAGGAGAGCTCCCATAGGTCCCCCATAGCGTGACTAATGTGACAACAGCTATTCCATATGCAAATAAGTTCACACCAACCCCTACAACTATCTGATCTCCCTTTAAGTAAACGCCAAGTACTCCATGAAGTAAGCCGAGAGCCAATCCCGTTGCAGTACCTATTAACAGACCAAGGAAAACACTACCAGTGAAATAGGCAACAACTCCTGATGTAAGTGCAGACAAGAGCATTACTCCCTCTATTCCTATATTAACAACCCCAGATTGCTCCGTAATGATCTCTCCAACCCCTGCCAAGACTAGAGGGATCATTGGAGATAGGGCCCCGAATAGCAGATCAGCTACTTCTCCCAGCAACCTTCATCATCCTCCTTATCTTCAGATAGCTCATAAGCATCTTGTAGGCGTAAGGCATAGCAAGAGAGATTATTATTACACCGCTTAAGGCATCAGTCAGTTCTTTAGGGACATTCATGGCTATCTGCATCTTCTGACCTCCCAGTAGGAGCATTGAGAAGAATATAGCTGAGAATATTATTCCTATAGGATGATCTCTTCCCATCAAGGCCACTCCTATACCATCGAATCCCATACCCACCATGGATGTGAGGAGTTGATCCATGTAGTAGGTAAATGCTATGACATTTAAGGCACCGCTCAGCCCTCCAAAGAGGCCGCCCAGGGTCATAGAGTTAGTGAAGGTCATCTTAGCATTTATGCCTGAGTATCTAGCGGAATCAGGTGACAAGCCAGCCACCCTTATTCTATAGCCTATCCTGGTATGAAAAATGAGAAAATATGTTATAAAGGATGTTAGCAAGGCTAGGGGGAATATCAAATGCATCTTGATGCCTGCTATCTCAATAAAACCGAGCTGAGCTCCTTTAGGCACAGATACACTTCTATAGGGGGCTTGAGGATTATAGAGGTAAGAGGTTATGAAGAATATTGAGATATAGTAGAATATCCAGTTAAGCATTATGGCAGTTATCACTTCATTGACTTCCCTGTAAGCCCTCAAAGCTCCTGTTATGAAGCCAAGAGCAGCTCCCGCTATGGCTCCAGCTGTTATGGCTATCCATGGGTTCTTAGTGATCAAAGATGCTATAAGGGCAACTATCCCGCCGACGTACATCTGCCCCTCTCCTCCTATGTTGAAGGCAGATGCCAGCATAGGAAGGGCGAATGCAAGCCCTGTAAGAAGAACAAAGGATGCCCTGCTGAGCAAGTAATCGAGATCTCCCAAGCCCCCAGTGAGCATTATGTAGAGCCCCTTCCATGGATTATAGCCAGTGGCGATTAGTATTATCGCTGCAACTAGAAGGCCTGCTAATATGGAGCCAGTTATCTCCAAAGAGACTTGAGCATAATCCTCAAGGTTCAACTTTCACACCGCCCATCAGTAGACCTATCTTCTCAAGGTTGAACTCCCTAGTCGGCCCCTGGGCTATGAGTTCTCCTTCATACATGACAGCTATACGATCGCTTAGCTGCATTATCTCATCCAAATCTGTAGAGATTAAAAGCACAGCTTTTCCCGAATCCCTGAGCTCAACCAACTTATTCCTAACATATTCCGTAGCTCCTACATCTAAGCCATGAGTAGGCTCAGATGCTATAATCACATCTGGTTTTCTAGCTATCTCTCTTCCCAGCATGAACTTCTGCTGATTCCCACCACTCAATCTCCTCACCTGAGTTCTAACGCTTTCAGCAACGACATTGAAAAGCTTCATCACGCTCTTAGTTTCTTCAACAGCTTTTCTCCACCTTATTACCCCATCTGGAGAGAACTCTTCTAGCCTAGTAAGGAGCAGATTACTGACCAGGTCTATGTCCATAACCAAACCCATGCTTCTCATATCTGGTATATATGCGAGGCCCCTTCTGTAAACCTTCGAGTTATCTAGATCGGTTATATCTTCACCTTTCAGTTTTATTGTACCCTTTTCAGGTTTTCTTATCCCACTTATTGCTTCTACAAATTCTTTTTGACCATTCCCTTGGACGCCAGCTATTCCCAAGATCTCTCCTGCCCTTATCGAGAGATTCACCCCCTTTACTGCTGGAAGTCCACTGTCAGACCGAACCCAGAGATCCTTAACTTCAAGGAGTGGATTCCCTGGCCTAGTAGGGCTTCTCTCTAGAGAGAAAAGAACTTCCCTTTCAACCATCATCCTTGCCAGCTCAAGCTCGCTCACTTCCTTCGTCCGTCTAGTTCCCATGACTTGTCCCTTCCTGAGAACAGTAACCTTGTCAGTTATTGCCTTCACTTCCTTCAGCTTATGGGTAATGAATAGTATTGTAAGCCCCGACTCTCTCAACTTCTTCAGCACTTCAAACAGGTCTTCAACCTCTATTGGCGTCAAAACGGAAGTTGGCTCATCTAGTATGAGGATCTTGGCATTCCTCACGAGAGCCTTCACTATCTCTACTCTCTGCCTCACTCCAACTGGAAGAGAGTTGATTCTCTCCTCCAGCGGCACCTTTAGGCCTGTCTCCTCCATAGATTCCTTTGCCCTCTCCAGAACATTTTGGGCAGATATCCCCAAGGGTAAGGCTGAGAGTATCAGGTTCTCTGCTACTGTGAACCCTCCTATGAGGGAGAAGTGCTGATAGACCATACCTATTCCCGTCTTTATAGCATCCCAGGGCCCAGAGAATTTAGCTACATGATCAAATATCTTGATAGTTCCGCTAGTAGGCTTTATCTCGCCGTAGAGTATCCTCATGAGGGTTGTCTTTCCGGCCCCATTCTCTCCTAAGATACCATAAATCTCCCCAACTTCTATGGAAAAGGAAGCACCTCTGAGAGCAATGTTCCCATCTGGATATATCTTATGGATTCCTTCAAACTCCACGGCCATGGGAGGCATGGAGATCACCATGAGGGTGAGGGAAGGGAAGAGAAGGGAAGGGAAGAGAAAAAGAGGATGGAAGGGTTAGCCTATGCTTCCCTTAGCGAGAGCGGCATTGAGATTACCACTCTCTGTACCCTTTATGATAGAATTCCTCTCCTGAACGCTCATTGGGCTCTTGAATTGTATCTCTCCGCTCCTTATCTTAGATTCAAGGTCTTTAGCGAGATTCCAAACTTCAGGCTTTATGTATTTCTCCCTGAGGCTCTTCACTATGCTTACTACCTGATCTGGGGTCATTCCCTTGAGTTTTCCTACCTTGTATGCCTGCTCTGCAAACCACTTTACCTCATCCAAGGTAGCTATACCAACTCCTCCTTCTTTGAGCCCTAATTTATGTATTCCTCCCTTCCATGTGCCCTTAACTACGTTCTCTATAGCAGTGAATACAGCGACATCAACACGCTTCCTCCCGCTCATAAATATATGATATGGGTCTATCCACTCCTGAGAGGCATCTTCTCCTATAGCAAAGGCTTTCTCCTTGTGCTGCTCATCCCATTCCTTGACTGCTGTGAATGCACCTAGATGAGTAGCTCCAGCCAATCCATAGATGACTCTGACTCCCTGCTTTAGCATCTGCTCGGTGTACTGCTTCCCTGTGGCTGGATCACTGAAAGTTCCCGTTATGGTCCAGACTACATTAGTAGGATTACCTATTTTTTTCTCATAATATTTAGCTCCAAAGTAATATCCAACCTGAAATCTCCAAAGTGGAGGTATGTCCATACCTACCAAAGCACCAATCTTATTGCTTCCCAGCTCATGGGCTATGCCAGAAGCTATTACACCTATTAGAGAAGCGACTTCCTGCTCCTTAAAGAGGAGATCCATCTCGTTTGGCCTAGGAATACCTGTTGTTGAATCTATCAGAGCATATTTCTGGTTAGGAAACTTGCTAGCTGTTTCATTGAGTGGGGCAGTCCAGAGAAAGCCGACCAGTACTATCAAATTATACTTTCCTTTGCTAGAAAGATCCTCCAGCAGTGGTTTCATATCCGCTAGAGACTTGGGAGTTAAATAGGAAACATTAACTCCAAGCTCCTTCTGGGCTTCTTGAGCACCTAGCCAAGCCATATCATTGAAACTTAGATCTCCTCTACCCCCAACATCAAATAGAACCAGCACATTTACCTTTTTCTTAGTCTGCACTGCTGTAGTTGTAGTAGTCGTTGCAGTCGGTTTAGGAGTTACTGTCCTAGTTACCGTAACTACCTTGCTCTGTGTGACAGTCTTAGTGATGGTCTTACCCGGAATCGAAAGTCCAACAGAGGCACCGATCAAAAGCCCAATAAGAAGAGCCACAAGAGATAAAACAGTTTTAGATACACCTCTCCTCCTCATGGGTCCTCTTTTCCTACTATACAGGGTATTATTAAAACCAATTGGTTCGGAGCTGAAATGACCCTTCCCGAATGATACCTCCTGCAACTCTAGTGTTACTCTCAGGCAAACTGGTTGTAATTACGTGGCCAATCAAGTCAAGCAAGGTAGAATGTGGACTTTCACTTGATCCCTCCTCAGAGAAGTCTCGAAAGCTTCCTTTGCATCTTTTAAGGGATATTGTGATGTCACTAGGCTCTTCACCTCGATCTTTCCTTCCCTTAACAGTTTTATTGAATCTTTAAAGGGACCACATCTGCTTCCAATGAGCCTTATCTCTCTGACCACTAGGGAAGTATAGTCTAGCTCCACGGGAAGGCCATGAGTGGATTTAGCGGCTATAGTTCCCCTAGGTCTCACGCTCTTCATGGCTATTGAGAGACCTTCAGGACTTCCAGTTGCTTCTACCACATAATCAAATCCCTGACCCTCCGGGGTGTTGGATTCGGTGAACTTCCTAAGGGAATCAAGAGAGACGAAATTTAAGCCTAGGGATTCCACTAACTTAGCCTTAGGGGAGCCTTTCCTAGCCACTACGCTTACATTTCCCCTTAGAGAAAGAAGTTGCGCAGAAAGCAGACCTATTGTACCAGCTCCGAGGACTAGGAAGTTGTCACCTTCTGGAGGGGCCTGCTTTACCATCTCCACTATCGCTGCCAGTGGTTCAACAAAGGCTGCTTGAATATCACTCAATCCATCGACTGAATGAAGATTCTCAGCAGGCGTAATCAAAAACTCTGCCATGCCTCCATCCATTGATATACCTAGAGCTTCCCTCCTGGGACAATGAGTTCTCATGCCATGCCTGCAGTACCAGCACTTGCCGCATGTCACGTTTATCTCTGTTGTAACTCTTTTGTCCCTCCATTCCTCGGAAACTTGATCACTCAGCTCTTCAACAACACCGTAAATCTCATGGCCTGGTATCAAAGGAAGCTTCCTGGGAGGATACTTTCCGAGATACATAGCCTTATCCGTGCCGCATATTCCAACTCTCCTCACTCTCAGTCTAACCCACCCTTCAGGGGGTTGGGGGTCGGGAACTTCAGCTACCTCTATCTTCCTCGGAGATTTCAATAATGCTGCTCTCACATGTATGTTAACGATTGGTGGATATTAAGCTTAGTTAGTCCTCTTGCGTTATTATTAGTTCTAATCTGCTTTTCCCTTTATGTTCGGTAAATAGGCCCATAAAAGCAGGATTATTGTAAAAATTACCAGTTCAGCAATTATAGAGATGAATTGAACCTTTGGATTCAGGAAGATTATGTAAGCACCACAGACGTCCACCATGGCGTGCAAGATAGATGGACCCAGTAAGTTGTCTCCACCTATGTGGTAGTAGCCAGCTAAAATCAAGCCTATGAGGAAGGCTATTGAGAGATGAAAGAATGTCGTTAGCATCCCGTAATTAGCTACAAAGATGTCTATTGGGACGTGGCCCAAGGAGAAGTAGATAGAGCTGAACATAGAGGCAAAGAGGAATCCTCTCTTCCCTCCAAAATCCCTCATGATAATTGAGAAGTAGTATCCTCTGCTTACCAGCTCCTCTGTAGGTCCAACCACAAGGAATAAATATATTAAGCCCAAAGGCTCAGGCCTCAGCTCTCCCCCCATAGCCAGATATGCAGCCATCACTGAGAGAGATCCTATTATCGCTAAAGCAGCTGACTTAAAGGCATTTTCTTTTTTCAAGCCGACATCTTTCCAAGAATCATTGTACTTCTTCAAGAAGAGATAGACTAGACCGAAGGATATAGTAAGCTTGGCTATAGATTCCGTGATGAATTGCAGGTGGCCCATGTAATGGAGGACTCTCCAACCCAGAATTCCTGTCAGATATCTGTACGGGGTCCATAGTACTAAAAAGACCAAGAATAACAGAGTGGCTTTCTTTAAACCTTTTCCTGCTTTCATACTCCCTCATCGCTTGAAATATTATAAGAATAGATTATGATGATGAAGAATCTGGAGGTCTAGGTTGTAGAGGTGCTTGCGGAATTATAGGTAGGAGGGAGATAACAGGGGGATTATAGCTGCTATCAATCCAGCACATGTCCATAGATAACGTCTATTCCCAGCTCCTTAGCTCTCTTGTATGCCTCTTTATCTATATTAACTGCTACAAGGATCAACTTATCAATAGGTCCGCTCATCATCTTCTTCACTATCTTAGCTTTATATGACAGGGTGCTCGGCATGATCCAATTCTGCTCGAGATTTACACGTACTCTGGAACTGACTTCCTACCTATTCCTAAATCACCTGATTATCTTGAAGAAAGATTGAAAATAGCACTCAAATATCTTCCTAAATCTCATTCAAGGATAATTAGAATAGATACATGGAATTGCTGGGAGGAGTGGATAAATATAGAACCTGCTACAGAGTACTACTTTGAGCTTTTGGACGTGTTAAAAAGACATTTAAAAATTCTAACACAATTCCCGTCATATATTTTGTATCAGGCTAGTTCATGTAATGAACATCACCGGTAGATATTACACCCTTTACTTCCATTAACTTTTATATTATAAGATATGCCAGTATTTAAAAAAGTTACCAATGATTTTTAGGATTATCTATAGAAGCTATTTTGGAACCTTCAACAGATAATCTTAACTACCCTGTTAAATGATGTAATCCGGTAATAGCTCATTAATTCAGTTCATCAGCTAGATAAGAATAATCTTTCAAATTGAGCCTTGAGTGGAAGATCAAATGCTTCTTATAGTAGTAGAAATGAGAGGTCCAGAGGATTGAAGAGATGATATATTTACCCTCGCTGAAAGGCTCAGAGAAATATTCAATGATAAGATACTCAGGCAGGGTTTTAGCTCTGCCAGATCCCAATCAGGAGGGAGGTTTATGAGCCAAATGTTCTCGTTGTTCTCGAGAACCCTAGTCAGGACGACGTGATGACTGTCATGAGCGTGACTGTAGAAGATAGGAGGCTTAGCCCTCTGGTTGTTGGGCAGGAAGATGAGGATGTTGTTAAGATGTTCTTGAGGGCTTCACCAGTTCTTGCTGATAGATGGGAAGGTTCAGAATAGTTGATATTGGTGTATTTTCTTAGTATTGCCCTAGCCTCATTTGCATGCGTAATATGTCGCGTGTATTGCTATCTTATCTCCATTATCTCTACTTCTTCTATGAATTTCATTTTCTTGATTTTGCCAATCAGCTCTGAGATGCCTAGCTTGCAGAGAGATAAATCTGCAATTATAACCCATTCAGCAGTTTTACCTCTTCTAATCGTTCTAGATTCTGTTATAAGTAGATCCACTTTCTCTCTTGCGAGGAAAGAAGCTACTTTGGCGAGAACCCCTAATGTATCGGCCATGACTATCCTGAGCTTATAGACTTTAGCCTGAAGCTCTGCTAGTGGAACTAGCCTTATTTCTTTTTTCTCAGTATCTGCAATCACAAGGAATTTCATTCCCTCAGCTAAGCCTAGTATTTTCCTTAATTTTGCTGGTACGGTTATTCTACTTTTCGAATCCATAATCACAAAATCATATACCTCCCCCCCCATACTCCCACATGCGTGGGAATTAAGTAAAGCTTTTAAATTACCAGAATGCAGTGACCCACATATGTGGGAAGGTGGGTGAAAAGTGGGTAAAATCTTAGCATTCCTTCTCCTAGGAATAGTAATAGGTCTAGCTGCTGGTTACCTGTTAGTAAGCTCGGTAACAGCTCCATCTCAGAATAAATGTCTCTATGAGGCCGGGAAGTTCTCTGGAGTTCCCAAGAAGGGAGAACAAGTTGTCGTGGTTTACGGGTTCGATGCTAACTATCCCCCTTTTACCGTCATGCAGCCTAATGGAACACCCATTGGCTTTGATGTAGATGTAGTAAACATGATTGCAAAGAAATATGGATGGAAAATTATTTATAAGCCATGGGACTGGTCGACAATAGTTACTGCCTTGGAAAAAGGAGATTTAGACATAATAGCTTCGGGCATGACTATAACTTCTGCTAGATCCCAGAAGATTTGGTTTTCGATTCCATACTATTCCTATGTGCATCAGATTGTCGCCAGAAGGAATGATACTAGGAGTCTTAGCAAGATACTTAACTCAGGAGATTACATCGCAGTTCAATCTGGCTCAACAGCAGATGAATGGGCTGATAGGCTCCTTAAAGCTGGCTATAAGTTCAAGAAGCTGGGCTTGGGCTCTTATACATCAGCTCTCAAAGCGCTTCTAGATGGAAGAGCATCTGCTTTCATAACCGATTCTGCATTCCTTGGCCCATACCTCAAGAAGAACCCCGATATCGAAAATAAGGTGAAGGTACTAGGGAACTTGGGAGCGCCGTATAACTACGCGATAGCCACCAGGCCCCAAGACAAGTGGCTCAGAGATAAGATAAACGCTGCCCTTGAGGAACTCATGGATAATCCTAAATGGAATGAGCTGCTCAAGAAGTGGGGGCTAGGCTGAATGCCCTCTATCTATTCCTTTTTTAGGTACATACCCTTTGTTGTTGAGGGAACCCTTTGGACGATCTCCTTAGTGCTTGGGGGGTTAGTTATAGGGTTCTTTATAGGTCTTTCTCTGGCCTTAGTCCAGAGCTTTGGAGGGGAGAGGCTGAAGAAGATGCTAAATATTTACATTTGGTTCTTTAGGGGGACCCCTCTTCTTGTACTTCTCTCACTCTTCTATTGGGCTGTGTTCCCCTCCTTGGGCTTAGAACTCAGCCCATTAGAGACCAGCATAGCTGTGTTAGGTATGAGGAGTGGCGCATATCAGTCTCAGATATTTAAGGATTCCATCAATTCAGTAGATTATGGCCAGATACTTGCAGCTAGATCCATAGGGATGTCGAACAGAAAACTCATTTCTTATATAGTACTGCCTCAGGCTCTGAGGATCTCTATACCAGCTTGGTCAAATGAATATGCGGTGATACTGAAGGATTCAGCGATATGTTTTGCTTTAGGTGTAATGGAGATTTTGACTAGAGTTAGATACGTCTCAACGGCAACAGGTCTAGCATTGCTTCCCTACCTATTTGCTGGTGTGTTGTTTTTCATTCTGACATTTGCTGGGACTGGGGTTATGGATTTCGTTTATAGAAGAGCCAAAATTCCGGGCATGCTGGAGGGATTAAGGTGAAGGTGGTAATAAAGGCTGAAAATGTTTGGAAGAAGTATGGAAGTACCATAGCTTTGAGAGGAGCTAGTCTTGAACTCAGGGAGGGGGAGACCAAGGTTATAATAGGACCCAGTGGGGCCGGCAAGAGCACATTCCTCAAGTGCCTCAACCTCTTGATTAGACCTGATGAAGGAAGAATATGTATTGACGGTGAGGAGATAACGTCTCTTAAGGCAGATATTATCAGATTAAGGCAAAAGATTGGCTTTGTCTTCCAAGAGTTCAATTTATTTCATCATTTGACAGCAGTAGGAAATATTACGATAGGGCTGACGAAGGTAAAGGGAATGAGTAAGGAGGATGCCTTAGAGAAGGCTAAGAGGGTACTGAAAATGGTACATATAGGAGAGGATCTATGGAATAAGTACCCCGCTCAACTCTCCGGAGGACAGAAGCAGAGAGTTGCAATTGCTAGAGCTCTGGCTATGGACCCCCTTGTGATGCTCTATGATGAACCCACCTCTGCCCTAGATCCGGGACTCTCAAGCGAGGTTCTGCTCGTGATAAAGGATTTATCAGAGAGAGGGATCACTAGCCTAGTGGTTACGCATGAGATGGGGTTTGCCTATGAAGTAGCTGATACCATAGCTATCATGAACAACGGGAGGATAATAGAGGAAGGAAGCCCAGAGGAGATGGAATATATGAAGACCAAGGAAGCTAGAAACATCCTAAACAGGTGGAATGGGATGAAGAATGGGGTTTTGGCTTGAGTTTATTCCTTCCCTATTCATGGGCCTCCTCACCACTTTCGAACTCGTTGCGATATCAGCTCCCCTAGGAGTCACCTTAGGCGTGGCACTAGGAACCGCAAGGGTCTATGGAGGTAAGGTCTTAGGATCAATTGCTAGGGCATTTTCAGCCTTATTCAGAGGGTTTCCTCTTATAGTAACTCTGTTTCTCGTATTCTTCGGGTTGCCCGAGCTTGGCATATACCTATCCCCTATAATATCTGCAATACTTTCCTTTTCCCTTTGCAGTGGGGCTTATATCTCAGAGTATGTAAGAGGGGCAATTTTATCGGTCGATGAAGGACAATCATTAGCAGCAGAATCTATAGGGATGTCTAAGTTGCAGGAGGTTTTATACATTGTATTGCCTCAGGCAATTAGAAGAGCTATACTCGGTATATCAAACGAGATAGTGTATATGATCCAGTACTCCTCTCTAGCATTTGCTATAGGTGTTCAAGAGATGTATTCAGTAGCTAGAACGTACAACTCACTTTACTTTAAATCTTTTGAGATATTCTCCCTGTTAGCTGTTATATACCTAGCGATCACTGCGTTAGTTACCCTAATCTTTAGGAAGCTGAGAAAAAGAATAGAACCTTATAGTGATAGTAAAGCAGAGTTCATAGAATAGAATAGAGTACTGACTGATCTATGGGCCACCTAAATATTCTATTCCAGCAATAAAAGATGTCAAGATCGACAGTTATTTTGGATAGTTAGTCTTCAAGGAGAAGATCTGATAATCATTCACTTCACTTTGAGCTTCTTTATCTCTACTTTAGTCTAGTTTTCTTCTCTTTATCGCCCTAATGAACAACTCTATTCCTCTCAATTTAATTCAGCTTAAGCCAAGCCACTTATCATAAGCCAAGCTATCCAAGAATCTAGGCTCTCTTTTTATTATTCCAAGGACATTCTAGGGGAGAATATAGCCCAGAAGAGTCTGCCCATCATGAGTTTTCAGCGGTTCTTCTTATCCTATCCTCGTTGAGTTTGGAACCGGTGTCCTTGAGTATCTGAACTTCCCATTCCAGCTTCCTGTTCTTGTGTACTCGATGATTAAGCCATTGCCTGATGTTCCTCCGAGGAGGTGATTGATCCACCTTCATGCTGACAGAACGACGGGAGTCATCCCGTAGTACTCAGCGACGGTTCTAATGTCTATCCCCACAATTTCAGCTCGCTCATATACTTTCTTCAACCTTTCCCTGAACTTGGGCTCTCTCAGAAGATGATGGTCGAGGAGGATGAGTAAGGGATGTACTTCATCAATAATTCTAATTATATTATCAACAGCCCTCCTTAGATTGATTCGATTGAGCATATATCCCAGTGTGTAGGTCGCTGGTCCATCCAGCAACACAATTGAAGGCTTCTCACTTATTATCCAGTCTGCATAATCTTCTATGATAGGCCCATCGACATCTGAAGAATAGAGGATTTTCTCACCTCCTCGCTCGACCACTAATCCTACAACCCAGCCTACCCTGCTAAACTCCACTCCATGGAACATTGGTTCGGTAAACCTGATCACTGTTTCACCGAATGAGAACTCCCTTCCATCGGCGAACCCTAATCTGAATGTCTCTCCATTATGCTCCGGAATTCTTTCATACCCCTTCCATTTATTCGCCCTAGCTAGGAACCACTTCATTCCTTTCTCCAGTAGTTCCTTCTTCCTCTTCTCATAATCACCATATTTCATGCTCATGGCATGAGGTATCTTTCTCAGGGGATTGGGATAGTCCGATCCAGCGGGAGGTTCCATCACTTCTGACAGATTCAAGCTCTCCATGGCGAACAGGTGAGAGAAGAAGGTGAGAGCTCTCTTCCTCTGAGAATCATTTATGTATTCATTCGGGGACTTAGCCAAAATCAGCCTGTCTCTGTAGAAGGATTCCTCAAAATCTGTGTAATGATCGTAGTGGTAGTGAGTTATAACCACAACATCTGCCTGCTTTGAAGCTTTTGATATGGCTTCGTATCCCTCAGCAAGCCACTTCTCTTTATCTTCCCATGAAGCGGGGAAGGACCTGTGCATAATAGCCACACCCGGGTCTATGAGGATGGATACATCGGGCGTCCTAACGAAGGTGCAGAAGGATTTTGCCCCAAGGGAGTCCGCCCATACAGGCTCAAGATATATCTGGCTGAGGATTTTCTTTTTAATTACCATCCTTCTCACGTTGGAAGAGGATATAATACAATAAAGGTTTCCGATAGACCACTTGCTCTATTTAGCTAATCAGTGAATGAAATTATGGCCAAGCTATTCGTTCGCGCTCGTGTGCTTGGGTGCATTTTATTGGAGACCTTCCTGAGAACCACTTACTTAAATACCGCTACTTCTTACTTCTCCAGTTTTTCTACATATTACCAAATGTTCTGCATTGAGAATCTAACCCGCTATACCTCTTTGAGATTTTATTTTAGAGCATTCTTTTTGTTTAAAGGGTTTGGTTTGGTTAAGATAAGATAAGCATAAGTCTTTCAGTTTGATAAAAGAGCAGCTATTGAGCCCTTTGCCTAAGCTTATCAATTTCATTCTCTGGGAGGTACCACCTGCTAGCGAGCTTGATCGCTCTAAACCTTTTCTAGCAAGCTGTCCTAGTAATCAACTCTCATCCCTAAATCCTTGGCTTCATTCAGCTAGTTCACAAATCTCCTCATCAATTTTTGAAACTTCGGATGGAGGAGGCAGTACGTGACCCGATCCTCCTATGTAGACCTGTTCTCTTCTATCTCTGCCAAAAGAGCGTGATCCTCCAGATCCTTGACCTTATCTCCTAATAGAGTTCAGGAAGAGGAGTAAATGTTTATTATATTCAGATGTGGCTTTATTTTACCTCTATCCTAATTTCATTGTTCAAGTGGAGCATGAGGTCTAGTTCGAAGAACTCCTGAATGGAAAACCAAGCAGGTACTTCAGGAGAAGCAAGTTAGAAAGAGTCCTTATGTATTCAAGTTCCTGGTAGGCTTTCTTCTCAATCATTTCCTCTTACTTTTAATTAGTTTAATTAATGCATAATCTAACTTTTTACAGGAAGGATTTACCTGATTTTTCAAGTTTTAAGCGAAATCTGAAAGAGAAAGACCATTCTCATTATAAATGCTCCCTTGAAAGTGAAGCGATGAGATCCCTGTATGAGGTAAGAACCCGTAATGGAATGCTGAAACTAGTGGAGGGAAGGTTCAACGTGCTACATGAGATCCCTCTAAGAAGCTCCCTCCTGAGGGCGATGGGGAACATGGAAGTTCATTGGAGTGTGGCGGCATTGGGGAGAAACGGAAGGGTTCTGGGGGAGGTGGATGCTCTTTGCTTCCTGCCGAAAGGTAAGACATGGCTCAATGCCTTCGAGTTCAAGACATCTCTGAACCATACAGAGGTGGTTAGGCAGGAAGTAAGGGCTAGATTCGTGATCAGCCTAGCTAGGATGTGGCTTAAGTCTAGGAGAGTAGATGTACTGAGTTGGAGCTATACTGTTGTGGTGAGAGGCAAAGCAGATAACGACCACATAACCGAATTGAGGAATAATAAGATAGGTGTTCTCACTTGGATGAAGATTGACAATCTGAGTAGATACATCTTCAGGAAGGTAGTGAGAAGGGATATAAAAGAGATTCCTCATATAAGAGTTGGGGAATGGAAAGGAGGAGAGAAGATTCCACTATATCCTTGATTCTTGAGGCGTACGCCTTAGGAGGCTCATCATCCTGCCTGATAAGTTAGTGCAGCGCAATCTAATCTATACCATGTGATAAGTGGCTTGGCCGAATTTCTTCAAGCTACCATTTGCTTCGCTAGTGCTCCTCTTCTAAACAAATTACAGGACAAGCAAGGTAAGGAATTTCATATACGGAAAATTGCTCCTTTTAAGATTCGCTATTCTCCGTGTTTTCATTATTATAGAAGCTGAACTTCTAATACTTTAAATATATATTAGAAGTATTAATACTAATGATCCCCTTCAAGACCCTCAACCCATGGTGGGGTGGGGAAAGAGAGTCACGTCATAGCAAAGTGGAAATCGATGAAGTATAGATGGGTTCCTACGTGGCTTGAAGATCTGTCCCTCGAACCCTTCTCCCTGAATTTCGTCATAGGTCCCAGACAAGTTGGAAAAACGACAGGAATGCATTTGCTCATTAAAAGCTGATGGATAATGGGGTCGAACCTAAGAGCATACTATATCTAGACCTTGACCTGATATGGGATCTAGATACGTTCAAAAGGGCATTAGACGATTATCTAGCGATGAGAAGGACTGAAGGACATGATGGAGCATTCATACTATTGGATGAAGTCACGAGTCTGCTTGGCTGGTGGAAGCTTGTGAAGGGCTACATAGATGTCGGTATCTTCACTAGGGATGTGCTTGTACTAACAGGATCATCGTCACTCAAGCTGAGTGGAGAGGTTGAGCTTTTCCCAGGGAGAATGGGAAAAGGAAGGCTTGTGAAGGCCCTTCCCCTCTCCTTCAGGGAGTTCCTCGGGTTGATGGGGATATGTGTTAAAAGAACTGGAGACATTGAGGGGGATATGGCCAGGCTCCTTCCTCACAGGGAAGAGATCAGGCGACTTTTTGATCTATACATGAAAGTTGGAGGCTTCCCCCTATCCATAAACTCGGATTCATCAGCAGGCAACGCTTTGATTAAATCCTTTATAGGGGAGATCATCAGGCTGGGCAGGAGGCCATCTCTCGCCATGTCCGTGCTGGGATCCCTTTTCAGAAAGGCGCCATCTTCGGTATCCTACAGCTCAATAGGGAGGGATGTTGGTATCTCTTACAAGACCGCTAGGGATTATCTTGAGGTACTAGATGGTCTCATGATCTTAGGCCAAGCTCCCTTCATGGAAGGTAAGCAGGTCAAATGGAGAAAGGAGAAGAAGTTCTTCATTAGGGATCCATTCCTAGCTCTTACTCTCTCCCGATGGACTGGGATCGAATTCCTCCCCAGTGCCCTCTATGAATGGGTAGTCCAAGAGCATATTTACAGGAGATTCGGGAGGATTGGGTACTGGAGAGATGGGTACGAGATCGATGTAGTAGCTGACGGAATGAGAGTGGAGGTTAAGGCTGGTAAGCCACACAGGCGATATCCTAAGAAAGTGAAAGTGCTTGATGAGGATAACCTGGCAGAGTTCCTAGCTGTGGTTGTGTAACTATTACAGCAAATCTCTCATTTTAGCGGGCATTCATGCCGATAGTAGCGATCA
This sequence comes from Thermoproteota archaeon, assembly GCA_015522685.1. Lineage (GTDB taxonomy): Archaea > Korarchaeota > Korarchaeia > Korarchaeales > Korarchaeaceae > Korarchaeum. The sequence continues at coordinate 17,273 of WALU01000020.1, forward strand.
TGCGGAAGGGCGGCATTCGAATGAAACGTTAAATATATACCCATGATCCCATCACAAAAATTACATAATGGAGGAAAAGTGTTCCATTGAAGTACTTAGTCTGCATAAGAGATATGGAGATACTAAAGCTCTTAGAGGCCTGACCTTCAGTGTGGAGCCAGGTGAGATATACGGGCTACTAGGCCCCAACGGAGCTGGGAAGACAACAACCCTGAAGATACTGGTGGGTCTCGTCAGGCCAGATCGTGGAACGGCTAGAATCTGTGGACGCAGTGTGACCTCCCAAAGGGTCGAGGCTTTGAGCTTCGTTGGGTATATACCGGAGAACCCTATCTGCTTTCAAAATTTAACCATCAGAGAGTTCTTAGAGTTCATAGGTTCGCTGAGAGAATTGAGTCGGGAGGACGTTGAGGAAGCCATGAGCTATTACCTCGAAATATTCGAATTGAAGGAAAAGAGAAATGAGTACGTGAGTAACCTATCACGAGGCATGATTCAGAAGGTTCTAGCCTCAGCAGCATTCATGGTTAGGCCTAAGGTTCTTATAATGGATGAGCCAATGGCTGGCATGGACCCAGAGGCTCAGCATGTGTTTAAAGAGGAGGTCCGGAGGATGGTCTCTAGAGGTACAGCAGTTCTGATATCCAGCCACCTCCTAGATATGGTAGAGAAGTTCTGCACCAGAATCGGTATAATAAACAGGGGAGTGCTAATCGCTGAAGGAGGGTTGGATGATCTCAGGCGTAGAGCTGGGGAGGAAGCATCCCTAGAAGATGTCTTCCTGAAACTAGTTGAGGAATCTTGAATGAAGCTTGGTAAATCCCTCATAATAGCCAAGTACCTGATCAAGAACTACCTGATAAACCCCTTCCTAAAGAGCTTCAGGAAGAAACATGCCCTGATAGCTGGGATATTGGTTGCAATAGTGATCTTAGCAGCCATAGTTATCTTTGCCATATTCGCTCCGCCTGAACCAGAGGGAGGGAATAGCAGTTCCAGCGCATCCATAAGGAAAAGTATGATAGCCTTGGGGCTGAATAAATACGTCATAATCGATGTTGTTAGCTCGGCCTTGACGTTAATAATGGTATTTGAAGTTATTCGGGGAAGGATAACCATATCCGTTATGGAAGAAGCTGAGTACGAGGTTCTGTTAGCTCAACCCTTGGACATGGAAACCTACTTCCTCGGGAGGTTCGTGAAAGATACTGTATGGATGTTCACCTTTACAGCATGGTACGTATCTCTCATACCCATAGCGACGGATCTATCTAAGGGAAGATCAAAAGCCGTGCTACTTCCAGTATCTATCTTCTTAATGACATCCTATCTATCGGCTCTAGATACCCTAATAAGTGAGTTGAAGATAATATGGAGGGAAAAGAAAGATTACCTCCGCTTAACTGCCTTGCTCTACATAATCATCTCAGCTGCGCACTCCCTTCTCGCTCGGAGGATATCCCCCTTAATCTCAGCACCCTTCATATTCCTAGCCAGATCGATAGTTTACTGCGCGACCATTTCGGAGAGCATCCTTGACGTCTTACTTTCCTTGGGAGGAGGCACTTTCGTTTTGATTCTAATCCTCCTAGCGGAAATGAAGTTAGCCGACAGAATAAGCCCGGAGTATGTGAAGCCTGCATCAATCCTAATGAAAGAGAAGAAATTCAAGAAAAGGGAAAGGAGAAAGATCTACTCGCTAGGATCTAGCGAGTCCGTGTTCAACTACCTGTTTCGATGGGAGATAGTGAACAGGAGGCACATAATCACATTAGCACTCATCTTGCTTGCAACGGGTCTTCCCGCCTATATCCTGAGGAGATTTCTGGTAGCCAAGCTGGGAATCTCGATAGAAACCCTTCAATTCTTGTCCCTATTCCTCATCCCTCTGCTTGCCTCTGAGGCTCTATCCTTCCTAATCAACTCATCAATGGCCAAGGATCTCGCAGCATTCTGGATATACAGGGTCTATGCCCGGGATCTTAAACCTATAGCTAGGAGTCTAATGCTAAAATATGCGTTTTATCTGTCTGAGGCTTTTTTAGTGATCTCGGTCTATGATGCTATCACAGCCAGTCCCTCAATGATCCTTATGCCACTGATAATCCTTCCCCTCACGATCCTCATGGCTTTTCTACTACTCGCGGTAGTTACGTATCTGGCTTCCAGGCGTAGGATAATTAGACAGGCGCCAGTAGGACTCTACATGCTTGAAGAGCTTGCAGCTAGTCTAGTAATGGTAATAGTGATTTCAATCTACATGGTATCAGATATACTTATGAAGTTCTTGCTGCCCACAATTCCCGATATTGAATTGGCAGTTATATGCTTGGTATCACTGGTTCTAGCGTTAATTCTGCATAAAATCTTGACAGAATCGCTCTCTGATCTGATGTTCTCCTACGATGTGCTATCCTGAATTTATAAGAGAAAGAGTTAATTCGGTTGATCCTAGCCTACCTAGAAGGGATTAAAGCTACTTTCTTTAGGAGGAGTCAGCGCGCGTATAAGGAATCCCGAAAAGGGAGTTGAAAGTTATTTACCGTAGCAGGATTAATCTTTAGTTTAAGAGAGAATTCACGCGAGGAAACACATCTGGATGGCTAGCATTTATAATTCCGAAAGGGGCATCTGCATGGCTTCACATGGAACCTCTACTGAAGCAGAGTGAGGGAACCTGTCGAGTGATCTTAGGTTCTTAATTTTTAATTAGTTAAAGTATCTATGCTATATGCCAAAAAATATGATTTTATTTATTTAGATATCTCATTTCTTTTTTCTTATTCTGTAATGCATTATTAGCGGGCTCTATTTCTACAACCTCTATAACAGTTTATATTATCTAGTATCTCTTTCATATTAATAATCTAATTTGAAATTAGTGCATAACTCATTTATAATAAATTAAGATTAAAAGAAAAAGGTATGCTTTTGTATGGGAGGTATTTTTTAGATGAGCGAGTCAAGTCAGTTTTCCACCAACGACCTACTTAATCGCGCCCTTAGAGTTGTTAGAGTAAGGGGAAATACCACACGTACAAACATAAATAATCTACTAGAAGTTTTGGAGTCTGAACGAAGTGAGATAGGATCTATATATCTTACAGCTGTTTTCACCTTAAGACAAGCAGCGAGGAGTTTAATAGATCGAAGGATGGCCAGCGAAATTGCTCGTAACCTAGTAGAGATAACATCTTCTAATATCCAGAACAAAAAACAGGTAGCTAGGAAGTTTTTGGGTCTAGTCAAGTGGTTATTTGAAATAGCCGAAAGGCTAAGATTGGATCTAAGTAATGTGAGGGATTTTGAGAGTCTTGTGAAGCTGCTGGGAGGGACGATTTGAGTTGGAGGCTCCCTTGAATACATTTGACATGCTTAAGGTAATATACATTATAGAAGGTACCATCATCAATAAAACTCCACTTAGGGTAGGGAGTAGTAATTCTCAGATAATAATGAGCGCTGTAGATAATCCTGTCTTAATGATGAGGAGAGGAGATCTTGAGGTTCCGGTTATACCTGGTTCGTCTTGGAAAGGTCTCCTACGGTCTGAGGTAGAGAGGCTTGTCAGATCTACAGAGGAGTTAAAGGAGACATATGGAGATGTTTGGAGAGCTTGTGATATAATAGAATTAACGGAAAACGAGGAGCTTCGTAAAAAAGAGGAAGAAAATCCATGCGTTGTATGTAGAGTATTCGGAAATACCGGCATAGCGAGTCATATTCGTATTTTTGATTCTTATCCTTTAGGAGACTATTCTTTAGAGGTAATTTCCAGGGTTGCTATCGATAGAGTGACCGGAGGGCAAAGCCCAAAAAGGCTCTTTACAGTTCAGGTGGTCTCTCCATTAACAAAATGGAACTTTGAGATGCAGATAATTAATATAGATCTAAGTGAGGAGAGTCCAGAGAGAAAATTAATCTCTTATTTGTTTGGAAGAATTATCTCAGGACTGCAAATTGGTGGAGGCAAATCCGTAGGTTATGGCCTAGTCAATATTGATGAAAAAAGTGTTAGAGTTAAGGAAATACGAACTGGAAAAGAGGGACTTGCCTCTAAGTCCTACGAGGGTGTTGATGCTCTCAAGGAGCTAGAGGTGACTTAAAATATGACTCAAACACAAATGTGGATTTCTAATGAACTTCTCATCAGGACAGTTACTTTTAGCGGGTTAATAGAGGCCAAAGAGCCTTTGAGGATAGGTTCAGGGAAGACAGAATCTCTTACGTCTACTTCAGATCTACCAGTGCTTAAATTCAGGATCGGAGATCTTGAGGTTCCGGTTATACCTGGTTCGTCTTGGAAAGGTATTTTTAGATCTCGACTGGAATCTTACCTTCGAACTCATGGTAAAAAGGTATGCGGAGGTCCAGGGAACACCTGTATGGATAGAAGAGAGTTAAAAGATAAGATTGAGTATCTTTTAAGGAAACCTAACGAGGAGAATCGAAGAGCTGCTATAGAGATATTATCTAAAGAGTTGTGTATGGCCTGTAAGATATTTGGATCACCAAGCTATATATCCAAGGTTTACTTTTCCGATTCTTATCCCATCAAAGAGGAAGGAATTTACTATTTCTCTCTAGGTAGAAAGCCAGGAATAGCCATAGATAGAAGAACCGGTGCCGTAAGAAGAGGTGCTTTGTATGATGTGGAGTTCGTGGAACCAGGTAGTAAATTTACCTTTAACCTGACAGCAAGAAACCTGCCGAATTATGCGTTGGGTCTCCTTGCTAAGATAATTGTTGATCTCAATAATGGTGTGCTCAGGATAGGGGGATTCAAAACTAGAGGGTTCGGTAGGATTTCCTTCATAAAGGTAGATCATAGCATCTCTGGAGCATCATACGACAATGATAAGGTCTTTAAGGGATTTACAGATAAGAAGAGACTCTGGTTTGATAAAGAGGACCTAGACGTCGAGTATGATGGTACTACATGGAATTTAGTAATAAATCTAGTCTCTCTGGCAGATAAATGGCTTGGACAAGGTGAAAAGTAAGATGAGATTGCAGGTCATTAGAGAGCGTCCAAAGAGTAGAAGTATTTTGAAAGATCTTACGGGAAGCCTGACATTTAAGGTAAAGGTCCTGAATCCAGTACATATGGGGGGAACTGGTATTTCTCTGAGAGCCAAGGAAGTCATCACTTCAGTAGAGAAGCTTAGGGGAGGTATTGAGGATAAGCTTAGGAGTCTTCAGCAAATTGTAGAGGGACTTCCTATGGAAAGAGATGTAGTGAGTACATTCGCACTTGGTGAGGAAAGAAAGCCCTCAATCCTAGGAAGCTCTCTCAAAGGAGCAATTAGGTCAAGATTAGAACTGTCTTTCAAGGGATATAATGGAAGGGTTCCTTCATGCTTTTCGGTAACTGGAGGAAGGGCATTCGTTAGCCGAAAAGGGAGATCTGGTTGGAGGCACCAGAGAATTTATCCTTCCTCCACAGAGGATAGAGGGTTTCCATGTAACTACAATAAGTATAGGACTGTTTGTAAGGTATGTGATATATTTGGAGCCCCAGGGCTAGCTTCCAGGGTTTATTTTCCTTCTATAGAGTTCGAGTGCGACACCGAGACATTCGAGGCATCATTTACAGGATATGTAGAAACTATACCGAGCAATTGCGAGGCTGTAGGAACGATGAGCTTTGTGGACATGGAACCATATGAGCTGGGACTTGTGCTAATAGGGATGGGTGACATGAAGCCCCTCCTGATAGGTTTCGGCAAATATAGAGAGCATCGTGAGGGTCGCATGGGCAAGATCAAAATAGAACCGGTTGGATGGTCATTCCTTCCCATCTCTTCAGGAATAGGCTTCGAGGAAAAGGAGAGATTACTCAGGATAAGAAATGCTGAGGAATTATGGAAGGTGCTCGTAGCTGAAGCAAGGAAGAAATACTCAGATTACTGGGGGAAGGTGAATATACCTGCCTGAGCGTAAGTTAATCGTAAGATTATCCAAGGACCTAACACAGGTGCTCTATCTAGCTGAAGGTGAAAAAGAAACACCTCTTTCATATGAACCTCCGGGTTTCACGGCAGCATGGGAGTATGAGGTTATAGAAAGTGATCTCAAGCTGTTCAGGGATAGAAAAAGAGCTGAGGAGGTCTATCTCCATCCTTCAATAAGTTACAAAGCGAATACGGAGCTTAGAATAGGCGATTTGTTGGGGGGCGAGAGTAATTGAGCTTGAAGATATTCAAAGGAAACGTTGTTCCTGCAAGGAACCCTGAAGGAGGCATATTGTTGGTGACTGAAGTCCCTGATCCTAAAGTCTTTTCCTCCTACTTAGCACATCTGAGAGAATTCTTAGAGAGTGCTATTAAGCTATCTGGTGTTCAATCAGAGGAGGATAAGCTCGAGTTAATCGCCGACCTAATTGCTCTCTTCTACAAGGCACCTCTCTTAGAAGAACCTGTGAGGGGAATACACCTCTCTCCATTCAAAGTATACTTGGCTTATAGGATACTGAGGAATCAATTTGAATATCTCAGAGTCTCAAGAATGAAGGATGTAGTTAAAGAAATATCAGACAAGAATATAATTGAGAAGGAGTTCTTACCTCTCTTCAAAATTCTCAATGAAACTACTAGTGAGGCAGAAGCTGTTCTCATGAGATATCCTGCAGATACTAGACCTGGTTATAATATATCAAGCCTTCTAGTTCACTGGCTAACAGTATCGGCCCTTGCTTGGTCTAGGGGGTACCATCTAGAATTAAGTAGGAAGAGGTTGGTTATATTAAGGATAGCTTCCCTCTTGCATGATATAGGAAAACCTTTAGAGCCCAAGAGGCATGTAAGCAGGGGAAAAAATGAGGCTATGAATTTGTTACGAGGCCTAATTG
>WALU01000021.1 GCA_015522685.1 Thermoproteota archaeon
GGAGTAGGATATACATTTAATGAGCTTTTATATATTATTTTTTTTGTATATAACAGCAATTATGTATCTATATATAATAAAGTTAACGGGAGGTCAGTAAACATTTATTAATAAACAAGGATATATTAAATTGAGGAGGTGAGTGTGTGGTATTATTGAAGTCTCATGTTCGAATTTTAAGGGAACTAATGAGAAGAGAAGAGAAGGGCATGACTGCAAGTAAGCTTATTGCGAAGAGAGAGTATAGGGTTAAAGTCATAAGGTACTTGGAAAGCGAAGGCCTAGTCAGGGTAACTTATAGCGGTGGCGGAATGCGAGTTTATGCAACAGATAGAGCTAAAAGGCTTCTTGAGAGAATAAAGAAGGAAAAACCAGAACTTTTAGTCAATAGTTAGATCCTTTAAGCTTTCTATGTATATATCTGCTCCTTCTACCTTCCTTCTTACGCATATGGTAAGGCATCCTAGCTCTCTACCTGCTTTTACATCCCAAGGTGCGTCTCCAACGAATATGCATTCAACTGGTATGGCATTCAACTTTTTCATGGCAAATTCTAACTGCTCTTTCCTATCTAATGAATATTCTCTAGTTACGATTATATCGAATAGATCTACGACACCTAGGTGATCCAAAGCCTTAGTTGCCGGCTTTTTCGCTTGGAGGGTGACTAACCCTATTCTCAAACCTGCCTTTTCTATTTTACTTAAGGTATGCCTTAAGGACAGATTGAAGCTAGCTCTCTCGGCTGCCTCTAGCTCAACCCTTTCAACTATTGAAAAGGCTTTCTCAATTTCTTCCTCATTTCTAGCGGCCTTTGGAATACTCATCCCTAATGGACGGAGAGGATGATCCCAATCCATTTCCTTTCTTACTTTTTCCCTCAAGGAATCCCAATCAATCTCCAAATTTGTGAGAGTTCCATCTAAATCTGTTATTAATGTTTTCTTATCCTGAAGAAGTTTATTGAACCGCACTCCTTGCATTGAAGATAAACTCCATACTTTCCCTTCTTCGGAATCATCACTCCTCCACATTTCGCGCACCTTACTGGACTCTCCTCGCAATTTCCTAAGCACCTCTTATACCTAAGTATTCTGTTGCTCTTTGTCTTAATCTTACCTTCAACGAGAGGCAATCCACATTTGCAATTCTCCTTGAGTATTCTCTCCCTTGGAAGCAAGCTATATTTTATATCGCATTCATCTGGATATCCCGAACATATAACGAAGTATCCATATTTACTTTTCTTCAATAGAAGATCTCTGCCACACTTGGGACATTTTCCCACAACGTTTTGAGATATTCTATATTCTTGGATAGCTTTTGATAGTTTCTCTGATATAAATCCTTCCTTTTCCTTAAAATCTTTCATTATCCTTCTCAACTTAGATAATGCATCGTTCAGAAACTTTTTATGGTCAAGTTTGCCTCTCTCTATACTACTCATAGCTTCTTCGAGTTTGGAAGTCAACTCTGGGCTTGTAAGCTCCGGTACATATTCCTCAAGGACTTCCGCTACAGCTTCCCCAAGAGATGTTGGCTTGAAGCTATTGCCCTCAACGTATCCCCTTTCCTTTAATATATCGAGTATCTGAACTCTAGTATTCTTCGTTCCAAGGCCTAGCTTCTCCATTTCCTTAATTATAGAGACAGGGGTATATCTCTTAGGGGGTTGAGTCTCTTTCTCCTCTATCTTAACATCCACACACCTAACTTCATCTCCATTTTTCACAGGAGGCATAGAAAAGTTCTTTCTCGAGTAAGGATAAACTCTTAGCCACCCTTCTTCAATCAAAGAAGCTCCACTAGATCTAAACTTAAAGGAATCAGCATCTATCTCAGTCGAAATTCTCTTAATTATGGCATCTGGTGAAAGAGTAGCTAAATTCCTCCTGGCTATTATCTCATAAACTCTCTGGTGGCTTCTATTCTCCAACTTATCTGGAGTTCCCACCACATGTATCGTGGGATGAGCTGGATCATCCTTCTTCCCCTCAATGGGCTTATTTCTTATGTTTTGGATTACAAAATTGGCATCATTCTTGAGCGGAGAGTACTTCCCTATTGTTTCCACCATCTCTATAAAATCTTTCTTCCTCCAGTTCTTTGGATATTTCTGACTTTCGGTCCCTATGTAACTTATTAGACCAGCTTCATACAACTGCTGGGCTATACCAGTAGACCTATTAGCTATCTGCTTGGGAGTGAGGCCAGTTATTCTGCTAACTTCTATCTGCATAGAAGTTCCATCGAATGGTGGAGGCGGCTTAAGGCTGACCTTTCTCGACCTAACCTTGACCTTGAACGATTTGCCCATAACTGCCTGAGAAGCCGATTCTGCATATTCTCTCTTCCATATCTTATCCTCTCCCTTAGGAGGGGAAAGCTTCATCTCAAACTTTCCTCTATCACCTTCCATTGCTGCAGTTACCATGTAATATTTACGAGGGGTGAAGTTCCTTATTCCCCGCTCTCTTTTCACTATCAAGGAGAGGGTAGGCCCTTGAACTCTACCAGAGCTCAGGATTTTCACCCATCTCTTCTTTCTAGTACTTAGTGTGAGCCCTCTAGAGACATTAGCGCCCCATTGTAGATCGAGAACCCTTCTGGACCATCCGGCATTGGCCCTAGAGTAATCAAAAGGCTTGAGATTCCTGAAGGCTTCTCTTATCTCTTCAGTATTCAGCGATGAGAACTCCATCCTGTAGATCTTCTTATCCCTCTCCCAACCCAAAGCTTTCATTATTTCTAGTGCTATGGAACTCCCTTCAGCATCCAGATCTGTAGCTACTATGACTCTATCAGCCTTTCTCCCTAACTTCTCTATTATCCTCAGAAATTGCTTTTTGCTCTCTATACTCCTTAATACAAGCTCATCTGGAGGTATTATGAGTGGATAGATCCACTTACCTTCTGGATAATCTAGCTCCAAGAGGTGACCAGCTGCGGGAGCTACCATATATTCCTCGCCATTTAGTTCGAATGTATAGTAGGACAATCGACCTATCTTCCTCTGCTTGGTGCTTTTTGATAGAATAGAGGCTATTCTCTTAGCAACCTTCGGTTTTTCAGTGAGTATTAGAGTAGTCATACAATAACACCCCTTACACCCATAGAAAGGAATTACAAACGTAATACATTCATACTCTCTCCAATATATGGATGTTTTGGTTAATATAGAAGGAGCTTCATGGAAGACAAATTCCTAATCCTACTGATGATAACACTCATTTTACCTATTCAGTTCTCTCTAGCTAGTACTCCTTCGAGAACACTCGTAGTTCATACAGGGACTGCTTGTACAACAGGAGACCTATACTTCCAATTGCCTAGTGAAGCCTTATCCTCCGCAAGTCCTGGAGACAGGATAATAATATGCCCTGGCATCTATCACGACAACCTAAAGGTGGAGGTTAGCAACATAGTGATCGAGGGATTCGGCAATCCTTCCGACGTGAAGATAGAGGCCTTAAATAATACCCAGCATGCTATTGAGCTTAGAAATGTTAGAAAAGTAACTGTCAAAAATATCACGGTTTCTGGAGCATTAGGATCACAAATAGCCGGGATTTACGCTCAACTATCCTCAGAGAGCATTATAAAGAATGTAAGAGCAATAGATAACTACTTTGGTATAGACATCGTGTCGAGCTCCAGTATGACCTTGGAAAACGTGAACACAGTGAACAATACAAATGTCGGAATCAACCTTGAGGGCGCAGTCATCTCTAGTCTCTATAACTCCACATCTGAAGGTAACAGGATAGGATTACTCTTTCTCTTCTCAAATAGCCTTCAGATAGATAAAGTTAATGCCACAGATAACTCAGAAGGGGGATTTCTGCTCAAATATTCGACTAATAATACACTTTCTCACTTGATAGCTGGTCAAAATGGTTGGTATGGCTTCTACTTCCAGGATTCTGATGGAAATGAGTTGTCGGAATCTTCCGCTACGAATAATACAGCTTCTGGAAGCGATGGATATGGACTCTATCTATACCTAAAGTCGGAGAATAATGATATTCATAACCTGAATGTCAGTTATAATGTCTATGGAATAACTCTCGCCTCTGCCTCATCTAGAAATAAAATAGCAAGCTCTATCTCAACGAATAACACAGTTGCGGGTATATACATAGAGAACAGTGATAGAAATTCAGTCAATGCTCACATAAAAGGTAGTATGTATGGAGTATGGATTCAAGATGGCAGCGAGAACGAGGTCGGAGGTGAGATAGAGGGATGCAGGTGGGGAGTCTTCATATCTGGATTGAGCAAATCATCAAACAATACTATAAGGAAAGCGAAGATACACGATAATACTTATTCTGGTATAGTGATTAAAGGGAATAGATCTAAAGGCAATGTAATTACTAAAATTTCTTCCTATAATAATACCCTACTAGGCATAGATCTCGCTGGTAACTATGTAACACCGAACGATGGAGCTTTAAGCAACGGACCGAATGATCTAATGGACTATCCTATCATAAAATGGGCTGCTGTTTATGGGGATAAGATGATAGTAAGGGGCTATATAAATAAGGAGGGCAATGAAACGGAGAATAGAATCTTTGATAATGTAACTGTCGAGATATATCAGTCTGATAATGACAGAAGTGGATATGGAGAAGGTATGCGCTATCTAGGCAGCCTTGAATCCAGAAATGGAGAATTTCTCGGATGGATAAATCTTTCACCTGATCTTTCCTGGCATAGCATAAATATAACAGGAACGGCAACACTTCTACCGCACGGCACTTCTGAATTCGGTCCGACAATAACAGCCCCTACTGTAAGTACGAACCTCACTATATCTAAGTCAATTAATCCCTCAACCGTTCTACCTAATTCCACAGCAGAGGTCCTACTTCTGCTTAGAAATTATGGTAATGGAACTGCTTATAATGTTACAGTGATAGATGAGCTTCCTGATGGGATGAAGTATGATAATGAGACCTCTAAAATCAATGGAAATCCTATAGAACCTAAGATCGAAGGGAACAATTTAACATGGGTGGTGAGCATTCCTTCACATTCAGAGGTTAAGATAAGATTTAATGTGACGATAACAGCGTCTCCTGGATCTACTCTAAAAAATGCAGTTGTCTTCGAGGGAAATGATGGGGCTGGAAATGACATTGACGATGTCAACGTAATAGCACCTCCTATAATAAACGCTGTGAAGGAAGCGAGTCCTGAGGTCGTAGATGTAAATGGTTTAGTTCAATACAAGATCACTCTCTCTAATACTGGAGGTTTACGCGCTCTCCTCGTAATCGAGGATAGAGTGCCTAGCGGGATGGAATATGTGAATTCTAGTCTAACTTCAAATGCTAGTATATCCGGGCCAAAGATTTCTGGAAATAAGATCAGATACAATCTATCTCTAGATCCAGGAAAGAAGATATTCATCTCTTATTCGCTTAAGGCGCTTACTGAGGGTAAGAAAGAGAATAAGCTTTATCTTAACGGGAGTTTTACAGCATCAGCCTCAGTCCTAGTGAGAGATCCTCCCTCAGATAGCTCTGGTGGGTCATCAGATAGATCAGAGCATAGCTACTCATCATCGGGCACTCGTTATGGAGGAGGGACTCCTCCTCCATGTAGATGGTTCTTCTATAACTCAAGAAATAAAAATAACGCGGCTAGAAGCGAGGAAAATGAAGTAAAGAGCTATAGAATGAGCCATCCACCAATAGTTCTCGTTTCCTTAGGACCTTCAAGTGTTAAAGCGGAGCAAGGATCTCCTAGACAGAGCACTAGGACTAAGACTAGCGGTAACTCTATGGGCCCTTCAGAAACTTATAAGGAAAATAAAGGAATCTCTATGATAGTAGTTGACATAGCAGCTACTCCCACACAAGCGGAAACTGATACTACGATATCGTTCATCGTGAAGGTAAGTAACATAGGAGATGGCGCAAAAGATAATCTTTCCCTGATAGTAGATCTATCTAATGGACTTGATTATATTAGAGGTAGCTCTATGATTGGTGGGATTGCTAGAGAGCCGGATAATAATAACAACAAGCTGAACTGGAATATAGGGACTCTTTATTCAGGTAAGGCCGTTGAGGTAAGCTTTAGGGCTAAACTACTGGCTACATCAGGTCAATTCAATGTGAAGGCGATAGCAGCCTCTTCATCTGACTCAGTAATAGTCTCTGTTAAACCTAAAACCAAACCCGTGGTGCAATCACCTCCACCTCCGCCTCCAGCGGTAGTTAATTTGAAAGCATCTTCAATAACCTCAGGTAGCGAGGTCCTTATACGCATATCTTTAACAAGCCCCACGGGAGCTAAAGGAGTTAAGGTGCTTACCACATTGAATAACCTGACCTATTTGGATGGAAGCGCTATGATAGGAAGCTTGCCTGCAGACACAGAGGTTAATGGAAATACTCTCAGGTGGGTCATTAGCATATCGAAGGAGGGCTCTGCTGCAATAAGCTTCAAGGCGAGGCAATCCAATGAGGAGATGAATGGAGGAGCTGCGAGGATATACCTACCAGAATTTGGTAAATCTGCTGAGATAAGAGCATCCTTTGAGCCCAAGCAGAGGGGTGTAGTACCACCACCGTTCAATATAGAGCTTCCATCTCTATCATCAATGCCTTGGTGGTTGATACTTCTACTCTCGGCTGCCATCCCTACGTTTTTCACATATAGAAGGAAGAGAGAAAAGAGAAGAATAGTAATAGATTATAGAGCATTAAAGTGGGCAGTTAGAAGGGGGCTATTAGATGAGTTGATACAGGAATACAAGATCCTAATCTCAACTGAGACGTTCAATAAAGTGAGCAAGGATAGCGATCTAATGCCCATAATCGAGAGAGATATAATGAATAACTTTATCATCGTGAAAAAAGCTCCAAAAAGGAAAATAATGGTAGGAGAGGTAGAGAAAGATCTTACCTCAGCCCTTGGATTAGCTGATAAGGAAAAACTACCGGTATATATAGGAGAAGAATATTTATTAAAAGATCTAAAGAAAAGAGGATTCAATATTAAGCTAATCAGAGAAGCTCCTCCCCCTATAGCTAGAACAAACCTGCCTTAGTATTCCTTATTCATCTTTATTCCATCTTTAACTCATCTTTAAGTCTCATCTTTTCATCCTTGAATATCCTTAGATCCATTATGTCTAACTTGTCCGAAATTACCGGCTTGAATTCCATCTTGGCTAGTATATCCTTATCCAAGTCAACACCAGGTGCTATCTCTTCAAGAATCAAACCATCTCGTGTTAGACTGAAAACAGCTCTCTCCGTGATATACTTAATTTCTTTTCCCATTTCTAAGGCGACTGACCCATTGAAAATTATCTTGTATACTTTATCTACGAACTTGGTTATGGGGCCATCTTCTTCTATGAGAAGTTTCCCATCACTCACTTTAATCTTTTTCTTACCGGCTGTGAAGCCCCCACCGAAGAATACTCTAGGAGATCCAGCAGCAATTACAGGGAATCCACCGGGACCTGGTATCCTACTGAGGAGCATAGAGGAATTAATATTTCCCTTCTTGTCTATTTGCATGAATCCTAATGATGCTGCATCGATTATACCTCCCTCATAATTTGTGAACATATCTGGCATGGGTATTATAGCAAAAGGCCCTATTGAAATACCAAAGTCCTCACCCATGAGAGCCAGCCCACCCCATGGCCCCGATTCTATTGTTGTAATTATAAAATCTGATATTTCCTCCTCAGCAGCTATATTGGTGACCATGGTTGGTATTCCTATACCCAAGTTAACGAGAATTGGTCCTTCCTTTTCTTTAACAAGCCTAACCATCTCTAGGGCAATTCTCCTAGCAATTATCTTTCTATCACCGAGCTTTATCTTAGGGAGAAGGCTGGGAGTTATCGGGGGTATTATCCTTCCACTTATTCTTGGGTCGAACATTATGGTTCCACCCTGCCACTGGTATTGTGAAGGAGCTATTACCAAGTAATCAACTAATGGACCAGGAACGTGGACGCTTTTCGGGTTTAACGAGCCAAATCTAGCTTCCCTTTCTACTTGAGCTATTACGATGCCTGGATTAGGTCTTGCCTTGGAAGCCTGAGCTATAGCAAGCACAGTCCCATATATCCCCTCCTTATCCATCGTGATATTACCCATCTCATCTGCAGTGGTCCCTCTTATGAAGGAAATGTTGGGCTTGGGTGCCTCATAGAAAAGGTATTCTCTTCCTGCTATTTCTATTAAAGATGTTTTACAGGTTCTTCTCTCTTTTGCGAGGTTATTTACAGCTCCCCCATCTTGCCTGGGATCTAGGAATGTACCCCTCCCTATGTATGTTATTAGCCCAGGCCTGCCCGATGCTATCTCCCTAAACCAATAAGCAGCCATCCCTATAGACCAAGAATAAAGTTCTATTCTATTTTTCATAGTCAGCTTCTGAATCCAAGGGGCCCATCCGATGAATGGAAGGAGCATACCTCTAATGAGTTCCTGATCTTTCTCCTCATATAACCTTCTAGCTACAAAATCTAGCGCCCTGTTTGGAGTGGCGGGGAGAGTATCTGATATTATAAAGAGGTTCTTAGGGTGGCCTGTGTCTCTATATCTCTCCCAAAGCTTCATTATTAGATACTCTGGAGTTGTAGCCATGTTAAAACCTGAAATAGCTAGAACAGAGTTATCTTGTATTCTAGAGAGAGCATAATTGACCTCAACGAACTTGTTATAAGGAAGGGGCATTAAAACATCACTATATTATACTATTCTATATTCAAAATTAAATCAATTTAGCTAGCTCTAAAAATGCAAGGATAAAGAGAAAGGCATGTAGTCTTGGTTTTGTATATTACTACTAGAGCTAATGAAGTGAAATTGGCTACAAAAGGCAATATTGATGGATTTATATCTTACCTAAACGGTAATAGTTAATGAAGGCATGTGCATGTCAATGGACCATGATCATATACATCAGATGTAAGGGTATAACTTTGGAAGGAAAGTAGGTCACTTCACTAACTCTTAATTAAGATAAACTTCTATATTACCGGGTGGCTGAACTGAGCTGGGTGAAAAGGGTCTTCGTTGAGAGAGCTGATTTATACATAGAGATAATGAATGGAAGCTGGTCAGAAGGGGAACAGGTCGCCAAATCAATAGCTAAAATCCTAAGAGATAATGGATTGGACTCAGGCCATTTGCTGGATGCCTTCTGTGGGAATGGAAGGGTTGCCATTCCCTTGGCATTGGAGGGTTATGGGGTTACAGGTTTTGATATATCCCTGCCTTTTATAGAAGATGCTAAGGTTAAAGCCCAGAAGTATAGAGTCTCAGATAGGACTAAGTTTATTGTCTCCGATGCTAGGATGATAGATCAAGCATTATCAGGTAAGAAATTCGATGCAATCATAATAGTATCCACATCACTAGGGTACTATGATGGAGCAACTGATGAGGAAATTCTAAGGAGGTTAAGATCTCTAGCTAGCGATGGAGCGATCCTAATAATAGCTAATACCCTGCATAGAGAGACTCCGGATTGGAAGTATTGCAACAGAGTATATCAGAGATATGGTTCCTTGGTCCTTATGGAAGAGAGGAAATTCGATCTTCTATGGTCTCGCCTCCTATCTAAGTGGATAATCCTACGCGATGATGGAGAGGGAAATCTCACCAAAGAGCTGGAGGTGAACACAGAGATGAGAGTTTACACTCCAACTGAGCTGGCTGAGATCCTAAAAAGAGCAGGATGGGGAGTTGATTCGATATATGGGGATATAAGAAGGATGGAGAAATTCATTCCCCCATGTACTCATTTAAGCTTAGTTGCCAAGGCCATCCAGACATGAGAGCAGATTTTTGAACATTCTTCTCAACAGATCATATGAGTATCCTCTAGCTTAAATCTAGATCTTATCAGAACCCATCCCTTCCCTGTAATACCTTTCCTATGAGCAGATAATCTTCTAAAGGAGTGAGGCAATCTTTACCTAGCTAGAAATAGTACTTAACTACCTCATAGATTGCATCTAATGCCAACTCGTATATGTACTCTCCCCTGATAAACTCCAGCAATCTGCTTCTCTGGAACTAACTTAGCCTAAGCTTACAGATCCCACAGGAGATTTAAGAAGATAGCTCGCTACTAGCGGATTTAGCGAGAAGTAGACGCCATGGAGGCTATTGAGTAGCCTTCCCTTGAATTCCTTAAGTACCTCACCGAGCAATCTTGTAGTCTTTTCGCTCAAGGGTTTAACTACTAGCATGCTATACTCTCCAGTTACAGGATTTCTCTTTGGGCTTATGTGAACAGGAATGAAATTTAGCCTCGCCCAGAACTTGAGGAGGTCTATGGAGGTCTATAGTAGCACATAAATTCATTAAAGGTTCTCTATCTCCTCAAGTGGAACTATATCCCTAGCTAATTTACCTGTAAGATGGCCTCTCTCCTCTTCTCCTAGATAACCATTCATTAGCTATTTGAGAAGCTAATTTCTAGGGAATCTTACCTGAAATTGCTATTAATCTTCTCTCCTCATATGTTAGAGCTTCACTGATTATAGATCCAGTATCCAAGAGGAGCCTTACCTCCCATAGAGCTCCCTTCTCCTTGCCTCTAATAGATTGTTATTCTTACCTGAAGCCTCCGCTGCTGTTTTAAATTTATTAGATACTGGATAGAGCCTATCCCTAAAGGTAAGCTCCCTGCATAAATGATGATCCATAACCAAAAGTTCTAGAGAGGCGAGATCCAGTAACTTACCTATATTATTTATGGATCTCTTTAAGCTATCCATAGAATAACGAAAGCCCAGCATATAGGTCATTGGGCCATCTATGATCGCAATATGAGGATCAGTTTTTATAATGAAATTTACCTGCTCATCTAGAGCGGGGCCCTCTACATCAGAGGAAAAGAGTAATCTTTCTCCCTCGCTTTCTATTAGAACCTCGATTACGTAACCCAGCTTAGTGTTCGTGCCATGAGGTACTGCCTTGGAGAACCTTATGGTTGTAGAGCCGTACTCAAATTTTCTCCCATCGGCAAACTCTAACCTCCTCGGCAAGCCTCTAATGCTCTTCAGAAATAGTGGAGCTCTTTCTACTCTCTGGCTCCTGTTTATATTTTCTCTCGGGTGCTTTAACAGGATATCCTTCCCATCATAGATAGAGAGCGAAATCTTCCTACCTAGATCGAAGTGATCATAATGATAGTGAGTTATTATTATAACATCAGAGTCCATAGCTTCCTTTTCTATCTCTTTAGTAAGCTCCTTCATTCTCTCCACTTCTTTCTCATGAGGAGGGAGGCCGTACCTCCTTGGCGCTAAGGCTATGCCCGGATCTATAAATATCCTCAGATTGTTTGTCTCTACGGCTGTAGCCATAGATCTAACTCCGAGGCTATCGAATGCTATCAGTCTAAAGTTCATTTTATTAATCCCTCCCTCTCCCAATAAGCTCTCTAACAGATAGATTCTTCCTTTTCAGATAATGAGATAATCCATCTGATATTTCTCTAAATACCTCAAGCCCCTTCGTCATGATAGCTGTGCCTATCCCAACAGCCTTTGCCCCTGCAAGTAGCATCTCTGCAGCATCTCTCCAATTTTTTACCCCTCCAGTGCCTATAACATCGGAAATGGGAGCCAATTCGTAGATGCTTCTCACAGCAACGGGTCTTATCGCCGGTCCACTCAATCCTCCCACTTTATTGGAGAGAACTGGAGCCATGGCCTCAACATCTATGTACATGGCCTTAAGAGTATTTATGGCCGTAAGACCATCTGCTCCAGATCTTACAGAAGCTTCGCCCAGAGATCTTATATTGGGCGTCATAGGAGTTAGTTTTACCAAAAGAGGGATTTTAATTGATCCTCTGACAATATTCACAAGCTCCCTGAGAGAACTTGGGGTACTGCCTATCTCCAAGCCATGACCTTTAACATGAGGGCATGAAGCATTTATCTCTATGGCATCAGCTCCAGCATCCTGAAGCCTTCCAGCGACATGAGATACTTCTTCAGGCGTTCCTCCACCAGCGCTACCTATTATGGGTATGGTCATCTCAGACCTAGCTTCAGCTAATTCTCTCTCAAATTCCTTGATGCCTGGATTTGGAAGCCCCATAGCATTTATCAGGCCAAAGGGTAGCTCTACGACAACTGGGTTCTCATATCCCTTAGTTGGCTCAGGAAGAATTGTCTTGGTAGTTACAGCTCCAGCGCCTGATAGTTCTACCCTCTTAAGCAAGGAAGAGCTATTTCCTAGGATACCAGATGCTAATATAAGAGGATTCCTCAATTTAAGACCTGCCACTTCTGTCTCTAGCAGTGTCCCCATTCTCCTTCACCTTCTCAACCTTGAATAGAAGAGAGAACTTTTTAGTTGTTCTGTAAATTTTCATCCTACCTTTCCTGCTTTCTCTCACTAGCCCTAATCTTATTAGCCTCCTGATGTGCTGCCTAGCAGAGTTACCTCTAACTCTTACTATATCAGAAATAGTTATCGGTTCATTGGCAGTGATTAATGCTAGGGTCCTCACCTCCGATTTTGATAATATCTTCTGGGGAAAGAGATGGGCCACTTTCTCCTCGAACTCCCTCTTTAGTACCATGATCCATCCATCTTCAACCCTTTCCACGTAAAAGGGGTGGGATGACAGGGATTCATTTATCTCAGAAACGGCCTTCTCTATCGCTGGACCAGTAAGTCTAGTGATTCTTCCTATATCCGATTCGCTGACTATACCACCAGATGCGAATAAAGCAGCTTCAAGTAAGTTCCTCGCTCTCTCCCATGATTCAGGAGCTTCCATTTTTTAGCACCACATAGATATCATCAAATGGCCTATCTTGGAGAAGTTCCACTTCTCCATCCCTCTCCATAAATAAAAGGGAGATTAAGGCAGGAATGAGCTCCTCCCCCGATTTGACTAGCTCATAAAGGGAAATTGCCTTCCTCCCTTTACCTCTAAACGAGAGGATTCTCCTCTTAATTCTCTCAATTTCCTTGGTTAAATCCCATTTTGTTATTGCGGATATGCTTGTGACTCTTGCTGCTTTGCTTAGTCTATTTTTAACCCACTTAAGGGCAACCACAAACTCAGATCTTATAGGATATCTCCTCGGTACCCTCCATCTCTTAGCCTCTACCACGACATTTTTTCTTAAATTTCTCGGGCTATATAATTTTTTATCTTCTTTCTGCCTAAACGATAAGTACTCTACTATATCAAATCTTAGGTCCCTAGCTAGGGAGAGTATTCTCCTCCCAGCCTTTGCTATGTCTCTATCTCTAATGAATTCCGTCCATATATCTTTTGTGTTCATGAAGCTGCCTCCCTAGATATAGCAATAATCTTCGACTGACCATCTTTCATCGTAACGCCTACCAGGTGATCTGCTTCCTCAAGAGTCTCTTTCTTCAGTGATATTACGATAACTTGAGCTTCCTTAGAGAGTTCCTTTAGGGCTCTGGTGTACATCTTACAATTAACTCCGTCAAGCATGGAATCTGCTTCATCGAATACGTACAGGGGAGATGGCCTAAGCTTTTGAGCTGCTAAAATGAAAGCTATAGCGCTCAAGGATTTTTCTCCGCCTGAGAGGGAATCTATGGAAACAGGCTTTTTCTCAGGGAGTTTTACTCTCATCTCCAATCCTTTATCTGTAAGCTCTAAACTACCACTCCCTCCCTCAAATATTATCTTTATCTCTTGATTAAAAGCTTCTGAGAGTTTTCTTAGGGTCTCAGCTACTATACTCTCCCTCTTCTTATCTATCTTCCTTATCAGTTCTACTATCTCATTATCTCTTCTAGAAAACTTCTCATATTTCATCTTGGCATTTTCATATTCTTCTCTCCTTATCTCATATTCTTCCTCAGCTCTGGGATTAGTAGGACCTATTATGCGAAGCTTTGTCTGGATGGATGCTATCTCTCCTAGAGGATCTACAACTGGTAATGGATCGATATTATCCATTCTCTTAAGCTCTGATTCCAGCGATTTCACCTTCTCCTCTAGCATTCCCTTTTTCTCACCAATCTCCTCCATTTTAGCTAGATATTGCCTCCTCTTGGATAGAGAATCTCCATACCTCTTTCTTAAATGAGAAACAGTTTCTCTAAGGGCTTTTAATCTATCTAGATTAGGATCTTCTACTGACAAGCTTGATATTTCCCTTTTCTTCCTATCCACCTCATCTAGCAAATTTTTAAGCTCCTCTTCTAGTGAAAATAAGCCTTTCCTAATCTCATTTATCCTCTCTATATTCCTCTCAGGTTTTCCCGCTAAAAGACTTCCTTCCCTTTCGAATATCTCTCCTCCCATCGTAACGAACTTAGCCTTACCAACTAGGTCCTTCCCAACATTGTCCAAATCATTCATCAATATTGCATTAAATATGAGCCTAGCTAATGACTCAAACCTCTCATTATATTCCAGGAACTTGTAAAGAGGGCCTAATGATCCTGCAATACTGGGAGGACCTCTCGGCCTTATTACATCCATAGGTATTATCCTAAATCTCCCCTTATACTTCCTTAGCTTCCTAGCTATTCTCTTCGCTCCTTCTAAATCTTCCACTACTATATCGTTTAGTCTACTTCCCCCAACTGCAAGGTATGGGATCTCATATCCATCTAGAGGCGTAATCAATTGCGAAACTATGCCAAGAAATGAGGGATCCTCCTCAACAATCTTAGGTATAGTTTTCTCCCTCATTAGTACGCTTAAACCCTCCTTTTTTGTATTTATAGCTTCTTCTAATACTCTTTTCTGTCTCTTAAGCGATGAGATATTTGCTTCTAACTGCCTCCTTCTCCTTGCAGGAGATTCTCTAACAAGATCTTCTAGATTTCTTAGCTCAGCCTCTTTTAGCTCAAGCTCTTTTCTCTGGGACTCTATATCATCGAAATTTCCCTTAATTTCCAAACTTTCAATGTAACCAAGCTGACTTCGGGTTTCCTCAAGCTGATTCAGTAGTAGATACTTCTTTATCTCCCTTAATTTTGTTTCCATTTTTTTTCTTTTCTCTAGGGTCTTTATCTCGCTTAAAACCTTATTTAGTTCCCTTTCTCTCTCCCTCAATATTATCCTCATTTCTCTTAGGGATTGATCTACTTTAGAAAGCTCTTCTAATGCCTCAGCTTTCTTATCATCATATTCGGCTACCCCGCTGATCTCCTCTAATAAATGAGTTCTATCTTTCGGGGACATTTCTACTATACTTGTTATATCTCCCTGAGTTACGAATGCATACCTATCCGTAATGAAACCTAGCTCGGAGAGAAGGTCAAAAGCATCAGAAGCACTAGATCTTCCTCCATTAATCCTGTAAACACTCTCTCCATTAGGCCTAACTTCTCTAGCAAGCTTAAACTTCTCTGGAGAGTTATTTATAGTTAGAATTACGCATCCAGACTGTGATCCTTTCCTAACTAAGTGCTCTATTCTAGGAGCCCTAAGTCTCTTGGCCCTCCATCCCATGACAAAGGCTATGGCATCAAGTATGTTACTCTTCCCAGAGCCATTAGGCCCAGTAATGGCAATTAGACCTGGAGGAAGAGGTATTAATGCTCTCCTAAATGATTTGAAGTTTATCATTTGGATGCTATCAATGGTTGCTTTCATTCATAAGGGTCAGAGATGTTAGGAATTTAACTTTTACTGGAGTTAAGGAGTGAAGAAATAGGCTATAGAAAAGGAGAATAGGTATATGATGCTGGACTCAAGAGCAAAACCTATAGGCTTTGATGATAAAGTTACAGATACAAGCCCTGATATTAAGAGCAGTATGGGGAGGTTGGGAGTATTACCAACAAATCCTAATAATGGGGAGGACATGACTCTCGCGAGCAATACGTTGGATATGCCTATGGCGGAGGATATAACTAGAGTCATGGCCTTTAAGGATCTTACTCTAGCTTTCCAAGCGCCCGTGATGCGCCTGAACTCCTTCAGCATATTTGAAGTCCTCCTCATGACCGAAGCTAGCATTCTCCTATCTGAAATCTCCTTCATTATCCCTGCCCATTCGGGTAACTGGAAATCGCGCAGGAAATCATCAACAACTAACCTCTCATAAAAACCCAAGCCCTTCAGGGCATAGATCCTTCCACTTCCCTTCTCTAAATATGAAGCCACCAAGTCGGCTGCTGACGGATCTCCCTCAGGGATTCTTGTATTGAGACCAGGAATTATGGGGTAGATTAAAAGAAGCATGAGGAGATGATAAAACTTGAGGCATATCCTTCCTAAAGTAATTGCTAGAGATATACCGACAGATATGGACATACCAAGAGTTAGAATAAGATATATCCATCTCTCCCTGGAGACAACATCTGCTTCCAGTAACTGTGATATGAGAGATAGAGAGGAACTGAGGGAGGCTTTAGGATCTCCTCCCTCTAGTATACTTGAGAGAATCTTCCCTATGTCGCCTAATTCCCTCCTACTCAAGGAGTCTCTAGCTCTTTCCCCCTCGACAGCCACTTCCTCATATGCGGATACCATCCTGAGTCCCAGGGCGGGCGATGAAGCCCACCCTAGCACTAACTTCTGAGCCATATTAGCCTTGGTAAGGTAGTCCTGCGACCCTCTTAGAAACTTCCTCATTGGTCTCGGCTCCCTCTAGCTCTTTGACATAGTTTAACCATCTTATAGATGGAGAAGGAGGATCATACCAGGATCCATCTACCCAGTATCTTATCTCTATCACCTTTCTATAATCCATTCTAATGACTAGCGTCTTATCTGGTAATGTTAGACCCCAAGAAGACCACTTCAGCAATAAACCACTGAAGTCTTTGGCATGCGTTGTGGCCAATACCCTTAAACCGCTGAAAGAAGTCAAATCAAGGGCTTCGGCATGCTCTCTCCCTAAAATCTCACCTAAAAAGACTAAATCAGGATTCCTATGCAAAAGAAACCTGACGAAATCTGATTTGCTCGAGGTAACTTCGTATGGTGTATGATGCATCCCATATCTTGTTAGATCCTCTATCTCTCTAACTTCCTCCACGCTCACTATCCTTAAATGCCTAGGTAAGCTAGCTAAAATAGAATTGGAGAGAGTAGTCTTACCAACTCCTGTTTTACCGAAGATAAGCACTGGATCGCTGCCATTTAGCCTATCTAGAATTGTTGCAGCTTCATATATACCTATCGTCTCTAGGGAAATGAGCCTAGGGAGACTTAGCTTGGACATTGAGCTTAAATTTCTGATATCTGCCGCTCCAAGAGAGGCTGGAGGCATATCTAACGCCATTCTGAAGTGGAAGTAGCCTAGGTCTAAATCTATCTCTGAGAGGGGAGATTTTATATCTAATCCGGCGTTTACATCGGCTTCTATCAGGGTGATTAATTTCTCTAAATCGATCTCATCAAGTGAGTAATTTCTCACGACGAACCTACCATACTCAATATGATCTAGATAGAGAGGGCCAAGGAAATGCACATATCCCTCAGTAATGTCATTAGAGGTCATTATAGCGAGAAGAGGCCATATCTTGGTAGATCTTACGGCAGCTTCTTCTGCAAGGTTGTACTCATCCCCCAATCCAAGCTCCTCCAAGATATTTAAGGCCTTCTCAATCCTTAGCTGAATTGCTTTCCAGAGAAGGTCTCCCTGCGAGCTATAATCCATAGGATATACTCCCTTGAGTCTAATAGACAACAAAATGGAGGCCACTTGCCTTCCTTTAGTTAAAGAATTTGGGAAAGCCTTGGCATTCCTCCCCTCGATCCCCATAAATCCCCCAAGGAACTCTAAATCTCTTGGAATGTTGACGCGATTCGCTTCAAGCAGCTTGCACTTTCTCCCAAATAGAGTAGCCTTAAGTCTTCCTATTTTAATACCAAAGGCCAGTTTTAACGCATCATTTTTGCATTTAATTAAGAGATCTGACGCTATTCTCTCTGCCTCTTCCTCTCCAATCCCTATGAGCATATTCACGCCTCCTTAATGATATTCCCAAGAGAAATACTGCTAGGCCAAGTGCTATCAAAGGTAAGGAGTTTAATCCCTCAGAAGAATAAACTTTAATCGATACTGGATCCTCTGAGGGATTGTAAAGTAAGACTGAGTAATCACCACAGGGAATTCTTGTGATATTACCATTCTTCGTTATCCTCGCATCCTTTGGGATATCTTCTACTATATCGCAGAGTATTGAAGGGTTCTCGGATTTGATGGTTATATTCCATAACCCCTCCTCAACTGGGATTAGATATCCTCCATCTATAAACTCCTTTGTTATGTTAAGGGAGACGCAATGGCTCTCTATTTTGAGAGATAACTTGCCTTTATTGCCCTTAATGAGTGGAAAATATACATCCTTCTCCTCAATGTAGTCTCCTTTCCCTAAATATCTAACATTCAACTTCCTCAGATCAATGCATAAGGAATCATTAGCTTCCAAAACCAAGCTTGTTCCATTGCAGGAAATTATTTCATATGTTCTGTCCTCTACTACTGATTCTAATATCCTTTTTCTTTTCATGGATCCCAAAGATCCAAGCATGAACAGAAAAACTCCGATCCCTACTACGATATAAGGTAAAATCTCCTTCATGAAAATCTTCTCCTTGCTATCAAATAAACCAGAAGCGTAACTACTACAAGCATTATTGTATCTGGTGTAATACTGCTTTCTTCTCCTTTAGAATAGATCATGCACCTAGCTGAGAATCTCCTCTCTATCTTCCTTGTCCTTGTGGCCCTTTCACTGCTGGATGTAATGAAATGAGATTCTTCCTTTCCTTTCTCAATTGACTGTTTTATCCGGGCTTTATTTTCGGATGAATTAACTTCTGAGACTATGAAATCTAACTGGCTGAATTTTACGGTTCCTTTACCTATATATGCCCATCTAACAGACCAATTACCAGTAACATTGACTAGAAGATATATAACTCTTCTGCTAATGACGGGGAAATCTGCTACCGTTCTACGAGAGGGATTCAATATCCATATTCGCCCCTTGACTCCTTCAGATGGCGTAACCATCACAGTAACATTTTGACCAATCGTTGGATTAGAGGGTATCACTGCTACATTAAATCTCGCCTCATAAGCTCTTATTTCTCGTTTAGATTTATTTCTAGGCTTTTTCTTAATGGAGGTGATGCTAGTAGAAGATCTTGAATGCTCATACTCGGAAATAGTCTTACTATGGCCTTTAACCTTCTTAGACCTTTCACTTGTAGTTCTCTGAGTCTTTAACCCCTCGGTACTGGTAGCCGTGGTCATTGCACTCGTGGTGGAAGTAGCTGAAGATTTCATAGTTACTGAGATTGTTTGAGTCCGATGGACTGTAACTATTTTGTTGTAAGATACCTCAGCTCCATCGATATCTATGGCATTTACCACTATTTTCAGCTGAGAAGCATTCGATGGGACCGAATAGTGAGCGACTCCTTCACCCTCGAAATGATAGATGGAATCGTTGATTTGTATCGTGATCTTCACGCCCGAAGAATCATCTGTAGCCCTTACTGAGATGGCAATATTATCTCCTGGTCTCAGCTCATCCTTATCTAGAGATATCTCCACTTTAGGAGGGATGTTCTCAAGGAGAACATCCCATATCTTCGAACTCCAACCGAAATCGTTCTTAGCCACAGCTTCTATCTTATACTTGCCTTGTTTAGCATCTTTAGGGATCTCTATTGTGTAAAATCCTTCGCTATCTGCATCAATCTCCTTGTTCATATAACTTATCGAGCCAGAGACGTTAGTACCCCGAATCTCTATCTTATATTTATCTCCTCTGTGAACAGTTAATGGTAAACCTCCCTCAATGACTGGTGGCCTTCCAACTTCGATCTGTGCATTGGAGGAAGCAGTAGCTCCATCCATGTCTACTGCTTCTGCCTCTATAGATAAATCTCCCTCAAAGTCATTTGGAATGTTGTAGAAGATAGTCTCTCCATTCTCGCTTAAATTCCACTCTTCATGAATCTCCTTTCCATCCGCATAAAGCGAAACTTTTAACTCAGTGGAATCATCCTGAGCAGTTACGTTTATCTTGACGCTTTGGCCTGGGACGGCCTTCTTCTTATCTATGCTAAGCTTTACCTCAGGAGGTACGTTCACTATGGTGGTTGTCCAGCTTCCATTACGGGATCCATCTACGTCCTTAACTATGGCATTTAAGTTATAAGATCCAGCGGACACGTCTCTAGGGATCTCTATAACATTGTCTCCTCTTACAAGACTATATTCCTTACCAAAGGCTGACAAGCTACCACTTACAGAATCTCCATCGCCCTCACTTACTGTGATCTTTATTAAATCTGATCTGTGGACTTGGGGTGGTATATCCACGCTGATCTCAGGTGGTCTTCCTATAACAGTAAATGAACGAGTTTTGCTATCTCTAGCGGAAACACCTGAGTAATACTTATACACAGTGAATGTAATGCTTTTGGATCCGGCAGGTTGATTCACAAAGTTTACAGATGCGTACTCCTTGAAACTACCTCTAGATATTCTGCTTAACGAGTAGGTATGAGATCCTAGCTTAGCAGAAACTGTCAGGGAACCAACTCCATCATCTATAGCCCCAAGACCACTCGCTTCCAGAGCTATCCTGTCCTTCTTGCTTATAGTAGTGGGAGATATACTAACGGACCATGAGCTTGGGATCGCTACTATATAGGACTTCCCTAAGTTTAGCGTATCTGAATCGGAGTATCCATCCACTTGGCATGTTATCGTAATCGAGAGGTATGCATACTTCCCTGGAGAATTCCTAATCCTGACATATACGCTACCACTATCCGAGCTTTTAGAGATACTCTTAGAGATGAGCTCTGTATTACTTCCACTGGCATCTACCCCTAGATTCGTGTTGCTAGGATCGCTTGTCGTTAAATCGAACCAAAACTTCACTATGAGGTCTCCTGGATCTGTTGCCTGTGGCATGCTTGAGGGGCTAGCTCTCGTGAGTTTGATGGAGCACCCCGCTCCTCTCACCTGAGGAGACCAGAGAAGGAAAAGTAGAATTAGCAAAAAGGACGCTTCAGTAACGGCCTGCATCAAATAATCTCTAAGCAGAATATAAAGTGGAGCTATATTTCAAAAAGGAAGAAAACTATTACCAAGTAGCCAGAACTATCACGCTTAGAGTATTACTAACGCCTCCCATGCCTCTTATTCCCTCTATCGTATTATTTAAGCTAGATGTATCTGGACTCGATATCTCAGCGACAATATCGTACTCCCCTGTGACCTCGCAAGCCTTAGCAACGTTATCCATTTCAGATATAGCCTTAGCTATCTCCGGTATATTGTAGCCCGATCTTACCTTTATCAGTACGATGGCTTCCATTCCAGATTCTCCTATCTCTACAGTAAACCTCTTTATTATTCCCCCCTTAATTAGTTTACTTACCCTTTTTCTCACTGTCGCCTCACTGATCCCTAGCTCCTTGGCTATATTCGTGTAAGGAGTTCTAGCATCCTTAACGAGTATCTCAATTATCCTCTTGTCCATATCATCTAGCAGTTTTATCGCCATGATATCCCTCTAAGAACAAGTAATTAATATTAGCTATGGAAGTGTCGATGCGCTTTTGTTACGCCTAACAGAATATGTGCAAAATAATCTTCAGTAACCTATAAGACATTCCCTATGTAATATAATCACAACAGTAAAGAGCTCTAAGTCTCCCTCGATGGAATTAAGACAAATCTTCCCCTCTCAGCTTTCTCATGTTAATTCAAACATTTTAGAGCTTTCTATCTCGGAACATATCTTGATGGGAACATTCTTAGCTATCATAAAAGAGATATGATAAACAACTCCCCTAGGAGATCCTTCCTTTCCCTCTAAATTTATATGCCAGCCTTCCTCACTGGCCTCTATGGTAGCTCGCTCCTAAACAGCCTTCATCTTCAAATCTAACATCTCCTATGGGAAAGCTATACTTCAGTAAAAGGGATCTCTAAAAGAAGTTCTCTTCTTTATCATAAGAATATAGCTGCCTTTAGAACTATTTCTTTGTACTACATTGCAATCCATCAATTACTTTAAATTCTCGATACAATAAAAACGATTTGAGAAGGTGCCTCGATTGGGGCTGCTGGACATAGTATATAAAGTAGCTAGCAGGATAGAGATGCCTATCTATCGAAAATATTTGGAATCTAAGGTTAGAAAGGGGGAAATACCAAAGCATATAGCTCTTATACTCGATGGAAATAGGAGGTTCGCTAAGAAGCTAGGTTTAAGCTGGATAGAAGCCTATAGAATGGGTGCAAATATAACAGAGAGATTATTAGAGTGGCTACTGGATTTGGGAGCTGAGCATGTAACTCTCTATGCCTTCTCCACAGAAAATTTCTCAAGGCCTAGGGATCAGGTCGATATCATATTTCAAGTAATAGGAGAGAAACTCATAGAGATGCTTGAAAAGATTAATAAGCTGAAGAGGGGCGGCGTATCTATTAGGGTTTTAGGAAGGCGGGAATTATTACCTGAGGGCATAAAGGAGTTATCAGAAGAGCTGGAGAGGAAGACATCGAAATTTGGCCCGAAGACTCTCAATATAGCTATTGCTTACGGAGGTAGAACCGAGATAGTGGACGCTGTGAGGA
>WALU01000022.1 GCA_015522685.1 Thermoproteota archaeon
AGAAGATCTAAATGCCAAGCTCAGTCAGCGCATGGACAATACTAATCAGCGCATAGAAGATCTAAATGCCAAGCTCAGTCAGCGCATGGAAGACATAAATGCTAGCCTAAATCAGCGCATAGAAGATCTGAAGAACTCCCTAAATGCTAGAATTGATGATCTATCAAGTAGTTTAAATAAGCGTATAGACGATAACAGTGCCAAGATAGATGAGCTGAAGCAGGAGATATCATCCCTGAGGCAAGAAGTTTCCTCTATAAAGAGCGATGTAATAAAATTGATGAAGGAAAAACTGCTGAAGTAATCCGCCAAGTATTGTGCGCGATACTACTTACTTACTTTTATATCTCACCCGATTGCTTAGAGAAATACAAACTACCATTCATTGCTACGGCCATAGATAGCATCGAACCGAGAGTATAAGCTACATAGCCGCTCCCAATGATTGGAAGTCTACCTTGGCCGATAAAACAGCCAGTATATCCGCGTGCTTGCGAGTCGTGCAAGAGTACATTATTAGAGAGAATCTTGAATCAATCCTTGATTATGGGCCTTATCTCGACGCCTAGCTCACTGGCTGTCCTCCATGAGTTATTATCCACAAATCCACCTATTATGAGGAGCTTAGGTTTCACGCCATGCACTTTCTCATATAGGAGGCCCGCCCTATACAGTTCAGCCACATCTCCCTTAGATACCCTTGACTTTACCTCCACCAGTATGTGGGTGTCATCCCTAATCACCACATCGACCTCAACTTCTGTTGGATGCCCGTAAACTATGCCTTCCTCATCCCAAAGGGTGAGCCTTGTGACCTTTGCTGCTCCTAATATTTCTTCGACCACGTACTTCATCCCTTCTCTGAAGGAAGATTCAGATATAACTCCAAACCTATGGGCTATTACTGTCAGGACCCTCCTTGTCTCTCTCATCTCCTCTTCAATCTTTGCGAATCTCTCTTCCAGCTGTGCGAACTTCTCCTCGAGCTTCATCTGCCTTTCTTCAATCTTTGCGAACTTCTCCTCGAGCTTCATCTGCCTTTCTTCAATCTTTGCGAACTTCTCCTCGAGCTTCATCTGCCTTTCTTCAATAGAGGTTATCCTGTCCAATATCTCCTTGAAACCGAGCATTCCAGCTACTGCATAGCGAAATTCCCGATCCTCCTCAAGCGATCTAACGAATTTATCCTTCTCCTCTGCTGAGAGAGACATTCCATATCATCAAGCCCTTCTCACCTAAAAAAGTTCCTATGTGGGGGAAGCTAAGCCCGAATGGACGTCGGGTTTTAAAGTGTCCGAGATGTGGGTTTGAGGCTAATCGCGATGTGATCGGCTCATTGGATATCCACTTGAGGGCCTGAATACATGGGGAGAGTTCCCGCTCCTCCCGAAAGCTACCCAATGAGTGGGGGGGTGGAAGGTTAGCTGTAACGACATTTACGAACTTTACAAAGGTTACGGCTAACCAGAACGGATAGGGATAATGAAGACCCCTACTTCATTAGTAGGGGGAGGAAGGAGAGGAGGTATAGATGGTTCAAGAGGTTGATCTGACCAGCTTGGATATAAGGAA
The DNA here is from genome assembly GCA_015522685.1 of Thermoproteota archaeon. Taxonomy (GTDB): domain Archaea; phylum Korarchaeota; class Korarchaeia; order Korarchaeales; family Korarchaeaceae; genus Korarchaeum. Next base: position 1,573 of record WALU01000022.1, read on the forward strand.
GATAGTGGGGAAGCTAAAAGGTAGATATAAGGTTGAGGGTAAAGTTATAGCCCTAGATTACGGTAGTGATGTAAACGACTTGTTCGTGAGGTTCAGCCATGAGCCAATAGATGATAGTGAGCCAAGCGAGGATGGCCTAGTGATATTCCACTATCATGGGGATAGGCTTGTGGCTGTGGAGATACTCGAGCTAGAGGAATTATGAAAGAGTGATCCCTGATTTATGGTTGTGGTTTTATGTGCTAGGAAGGAGTCCCTTAACCTTGATGACTGAAATTTTCAATAAGGGGGTACTTGTTTTACCAAGTGAGTTAGGGATAGGGGGTTCTTTTCTAAGGTGTCGGATCTGACGGATCTTACGATACATAGTTATTGACATAAGAGATCTTTCGTAAATCAGTTAGTTTTTAATTGGGGATCTTCCTCAATACCTGATGAGTGAGGCCTTGACTAAGGAGATGGATCCTCTCTGGCTGGCGCTTCATGGTAAGAAGTTTGCCTCGATTGATCCAGATGAGATCGAGGAGATAAGCCTTGAGCAGCAGGAAAGTTCTACTTGATACCTCCTTTTTGCTTCCATCTGTTGGGGTAAGCATATAAAAACTTGAAAAAGTTGGATGAAAGCGTAAGGTCTAGAATATTAGAGGATCTCACGGAAATAGACCTACCTAGTAATCCAGAGATTGGAGAGCTTCTATCAGGGTCCTTCCTAATAGAAACACCAGCTGGGACTATAAAAGGCAAGGTTTGGAAGCTGAAGGTAGGGCCAAGGAGAGATTACAGGCTCTTCTACCTCATAGACAATAAGAGTAAGATAATCTACATATTGAGGATTTCCCATAGGAAGAAGGCTTATAAGAGGGTGAAATTCAGGATTTGATGAGCTTCTCCCTTAGTTCCTCCGCCTCCTTCTCTGACAATTCTCCCTCCTTGACTAATTCCTCAATAAGCTCATCCATCGGGATTGTTCTACCCATGAGGACATCCATCAAGCCCTTCTTTATGGAATCTATATCTTCTTGGGTCAGTTCTTCATCAATGGTTCTCTCATACTTCACATGGATTTTAGGCTTAGCTTTGGTCTTGCTCATTCCTCTCCTATTTATAACGTAGACTCTAAAAC
>WALU01000023.1 GCA_015522685.1 Thermoproteota archaeon
GTAAGGACTCCCTATGCTTAACTTCAGGCAATACTCCATATAACAAAATTACATCCACACTTTCATCTGGTAATCCTGTGTAACCGTCTGAGGATATTGTACTTATGTTACGCAATCCTTCTTTTTGGGCCTTTTCTTTAATCTTCCTTATAGCTAACGGTTGTTTGTCTAAAGCGTAAACTTTACCATTTTCACCTACCAGCTTGGCAGCTGGGAAAGTGTAGGTGCCAATGCCGCATCCATAATCCAATATTTTCTGCCCTTCTTTTAGATTGAGTTTGCGTATTTCGTCTCCTGGTTTGAAGGGTATGCCGATCTTACCTCTTAATCCCAAAAGGAAATATTCTAGTCTAGCTTGAAGCTCAGCTGCGAACTTCACCAGCTCCCTCTTCGTTCTCTCGCTCACCTGTATGGTCGTGAGCATCACTCTACTATAGCTGCTATAGAATATATATTTTCTGTTATCACTATGGCGAGGAAATGTTCCATTCTGGTGGATGTTTTATGACTTTTATAATATTCCTGAGCATTATTTGCCTCATTATAGCAGCACTAGAACTCTTAGAGAGTTCGAGCCCTTCTGTAAATTGATTTTTCAGCAGATTAGCAGATTAGAGTAATAAGTATCAAATTTTTAGCATGCGTTTTCATAGAGTATGCACCTACGCCCATTAATATTATTAGCTATTCCCTAGGATTTGGCTTGAATGCTGGTCATCAAGCTAAAATGGAATACTTAGCAGGTTGAGGGATGAGTTATCTAAAATCTCAGGGGCTAAACTCGCTATAGTTTTCGGCTCTGTCGCTAAAGGAGATTATAGGTCTGACAGCGATATTGATATCCTGCTTGTCGCAGATGATTCTGCATCAGCTAAGAGAATAGCCAGAAAGATTTCCTCTAACATATTTGCTGAGACAGGAGTGCCTGTAACTGTGGTGGTTGTCTCTTCGAGCGATTACCTCAGTGAACAGACATCTCTCATAAAGAGGACAAGGAAGGAGGAGAGGTTCATCCTTTGGAAGGGATAAGTGAAACTAAAGCTCTCATGGAAAATCTGATTCTGAAGTCAAAGATTTAGTGGAAAGTTCGTGAAGAGAATGAAGGAACTGATAGATGATATTTTAAGGAAATCTTCGCAAGCTCGGGGATGACACTTAGTAATAACTTCAACGTTGCTGATGAGAGAGGGTATAAGAGCTTAGTTTTGAAACTAATTAGGTCTAGGAAGTTAGATCTAGTGAGGTATAAAAATTATGCCGAGTCATGTTTAACATGTATATCAGATTACAGAATATTTATTACATGAAAGCTGAATATCAGTATGATGAAAGCTGAAGAAATTCAGGTACGTGTAGGAAAGAGGAGAACCCTGTACCTTCCAGCAAAGGTAACAAGGAAGCTGGATATCTCTGAGGGAGATGTATTAATCATGCGAGTAGAGAATGGGAAGATAATCCTCGAGCCCATCCCTAAACTCTTGGTGAGGAGGAAGAAGTGGGCTAGTACTACCCTAGAAGAATTCGAAGCAGAGTCAGAGGCACTTTCAGAGGAGATGGAAGGTGAGCAGACCTAAGCTGGTGCTGGATACTACTTACATCCTCCCATTCTTCGGTATTGAGGTAAGGGGGATAAGTGAAGAAACTGTTTCCTCGCTTAAGGGTAGATTCGAACTGATATATCCAGTAATACTCCTTCCTGAATTATGGGCTAAGGTAGTGAGAGAGGCTGAAAGGAGGAAGATCAAGGAAGTACCTGAGGAGGCAAGAACAGCACTTGTAGCACTTTTAGTGGGATCCGACATCAAGGTGGAGCCTCCAAGCTCAACTCAGATGATGGTTGCTGCAGATCTACGTCTGTTAGGCCATAAGGACATGTTTGACTGCCTCGGATATGGATGCGCTGTAGCAGTTGGAGGCACATTCTTGACCGAGGATAGAGATCTTAGGAAGTTTCTGAAGGAGAAAATCCATAGAAGATACGGCGCAGCAGCTCTATCCATGAAAGAGCTGCTAGAGAGAAGGAAGTTGTGAAAATATTTAGTTGAAAATTGACCTTACTTAAGCTAAATGAAAGGAAAGAATCAGTATTCCGCAGCTACAGAGAGATAGGTGTAGAGAGACTATTCTAGATTCAGATGAATTAGATCAACCTACTCCTCCATCCATCTTGCATATTTCATAGAGAGCACGGTGAATAAGATCAGGTAAACTATGTGAAGCGCTAAATAACCATGGATCGGGAGGATATCTAGTCCATCTTTGATGCCAACGGCATTTCTCATGAGAACTGCTGCAGGAGTTGTGGGAGAAGCTAGGGCCACTACCCTCAGTGGCATGGGGATCATGTCGAGAAGGAAGAATACCGGTGAGAAGAATGTGAGAAGGAGACCTACTACCTCCGAAACCCTCATCACGCTCAAGGGATCCTTGAGCCTCAGACCTATGTAGAAGCCCAAGGAGACCATGGTCAACCACGTGCTTATCATCATGAGTGTAAGGTAGATAATCTCAACTCCAGTTATATTCATTATTGCTACCAATACAATGGCAAGTAAGAGCGCACCAATGAACCTGAGGGAGGATGCTCCAATAGAGAAACCAATGGCAAATTCAAGGGGGTGGATTGGAAATGTCATGAAGAAATCCTTCCATTTACTCCTTATCCTTCAGTTAGAGAACTCTATAAGGAGTTGAAGCATTAGTCCTCGGTCAGTTTTCTGTAAAGCCTTCTTCCAGCATTATTCCTAATACCTCCATTTCTCAGAGCAGAGATTATGAGATCCGGCCTATCTGTGGTTATGGCATCAACTCTCATGGATGTTAGGGAAAGGGCTTGATCCACATCATTTACGGTCCAGACGTAGATGATCCCTCCTGCCTCCCTCAGGTTCTCTACTAAGTCCTCATCTACATAGGATAGCTCTACCGAGAGACCATCGGCTAGTGCATCCCTCATTACCTTGGCTGGGTCCACAGGTCTATCCTGAATGGATGCTAGAGTAGATATTCCTCTGAGCCTGGGCTTCAGATCTCTTAGGAGGTTATGATACTTGGAGCTTACGAGCACGCTACCTTCACTTGGCAGGGAGCTGAATATTAGTGGATCTACTTTGGGCGTCTTTAGATCTACCACCAAGGTCACGTTCCTCTCGAGGACCTCCTTAACTATCCTCTCAAGGGCATCTCCCTTAGGTTCTGAGAAGAATATTCTCCTAAGAATGGCCTCTCTTAGAGTGGCTGGCTTTATGCCTCCACTTCCATGCCTCACTTGGCTGCCTGCTATATCCACCTCCACGGCATCGACACCTGATTGGAGGTAGAACCTCAGTTTAGTGAGGGTATTGGCTCTGTGACCTACGATTAAGGGATGCATCTGTACGGCAAGCCATGAACTAATTTAAAAGTAGTTGAGGCGCCGCATTACAGTTAATGTGCGTCCGCTATACCATGAAGCGATTAGCTGGAAGAAAGTGCTACTGAATCTCTACTTTAGGAAGGTTGAAGATGATGCGTTAGATATTGGAACCGGTTTTGGTGAGAACCTAGCTCTTCTAAAAGAGCCTTCCCAGGCTCTACAATAGTTAGTTAGTTTGTTAGTTTATTTAGTGTAGATCCTAATTTCCCGGCCAGCAAGCACGCTAAGGGCTTATACTTCGTGCAGGCCATGGCTGAGCAGCTTTCCTTCAGGGATGAATCCTTTGATCTGTATCGTTAGTAATGATAATGCCATCATGTAAGGAGCATATAGAGTGCTTTAGAGGAGTTTAAGGATGCGCTTAAGTGTAAGGGATGCTTGATTTAATGGAATAGACTCCAGATTCAAAGTGCAACCCCATACGATACGATATGATATGGAGCTAAGATTTGCTTTGCTGAGCTACCTCTGATAAGTAGTGAACTAGGAATTAGCTCACAGGCCCAAGTGCTCAAGCATGCGATGATAGTAATCTACGGGCAGCAGGTTCCAGAAAGCTCTCTCTACAACCTCGGAGAGAGCTGGGTGTATGTGCATTCCATTGACCATTGCCATGTAGGTGGGATCCCTCGAGTACATGAGAGTCACTATCTCTTGTATCAAGATTGATGCATGGGGCCCTACTATATGAGCTCCAACAATTGTTCCTGACTCCCTATCTACTACCACCTTGATGAAATAATCCTTAAGTCCCATAGCTTCTCCTCTAGCGGTATCTTCATATTTAGAGAACCCTATCAATACCCGGTCCTTACCTAACTGCCTGATTGCATCCTTTTCCTTCATGCCGACAGATGCTATTTCAGGGTGAGTGAAGACTGCATGAGGTATCGCATGATAGCTCATCTTGATCTTATGACCCATTATATTGTAGAATATGACTTTAGACTCATAGTTGGCGACATGCTTAAGCATATACTTACCGTTGGCATCTCCACACACCCATACTCCTGGCTGGGATGCCTCTAGATACTCATTGACTTTTATCCATCCGTGATCATCAGTTTCTATACCTGCCCGCTCCGGGTGAAGTATATCAGAATTTGAAGCCCTTCCTGCAGCTACCAAGATTTCATCCGCAACAAAACTTACTTCCTCTCCTGTCTTCCTATTTATGGCTATTAGTTCCTTCTTACCCTCTGAGGTCTTTCTAGCTTTGGCAACCTGGTGGTTAGTATATATCTCCAAGTATTTCTTCATCTCCCTCCTAGCCAGCCTTGAAATCTCCGGCTCCTCTTGAGATAGTATTTCAGGCAAATATTCAAGTATCGTAACTTTAGTTCCCATAGCTGAGAAGAAGTGACCAAATTCGGCTCCTATGTACCCACCACCGACTATTAGCAGGCTCTCTGGCTTCTTGAAGAGATGAAATATCGTGTCATTTGTCTGATAACCTACTTCCTCTATTCCCTCTATTGGGGGTATGTATGGCTTGGATCCAGAGCACAGGAGGATGAGCTTTGATTTTATGATCTTGTCTCCAACCTTTAGAGTGTAAGGAGCAATGAACTCCGCCGCTTCAGGATAATAGTCTATGCTAGGATGCTGACCCAGTCCTTTTCTTATCGTTTCAATCTCGGGATCTATCAGACTACGCATCCTCCTCATTACCTTCTCATAATCTACTTTCTTTATCTCGACATCTATTCCGAATCTATGGGCATCGCTAGCGATCCTGTAGACATCAGCTGAATATACCAATATTTTAGATGGGATACAACCCCTCGTGAGGCATATCCCACCTGGATCGTCCTTATCTATGACAGCTACTCTCATATCAGGGTTTTGATTAATTAGACCGTCCACTATATTCATCGCACTTCCACTACCGATGGCAATTAGATTGTACTCTATCGCTTCTTCACTTCTGCTCTCACTTTCACTCATAGGCATCCTTCAAGTTAATAACTATTTATTAAAAGACCATTACCTTAGTGAACTGCCCTTTCGGTGGTGGCAATCTCAAGCTCCGATCTGAGATACCGCTTTAACTGCCGCACTTATATTAATATACATACCAAACTCACTGGAATGAATGAATGGATAAATACTACATCTACTATCCTATCGCTATACTTATCCTTATGCTGCTCTTTTTATCTCTTCTACCCCTCATATTCCTCCTCTTCCTAGGAATTATAGGGAAGGCTTTCGTAAAGGTAGGTCTAACCCCATTTCAGACATGGACATTGCTGTTGGTATCTCTCGTAGGGAGCGCCATAAATATACCGGTAGCAGAGAAGAAAACTTACCAGCTTGTGGATCAAGTTAAGGTAATGAACTTCTTTAGGATCCAACTTCCACCTATTAATATGGAAAGGAGGGTTATAATAGCCGTAAACTTAGGCGGAGCAATCATTCCAGTGATATTCTCTCTTTACCTTCTATACAGGGTTGGATTGGGGCTAGGGATTTTGGCTTCCCTATTGCTAGCCATCATAGTTTCATATACATTCAGTAAGCCCATTAGAGGATTAGGAATAACTATGCCTTTCTACATAGCTCCAATAGCAGCTGCTATTGGATCGCTCCTTTTCACACCTAACCTAGCCGGTATAAGTGCATATATTTCTGGAACCTTGGGAACTCTGATAGGGGCCGATCTACTAAGGCTTAAGGATATAGATAAGGTAGGAAGTGGATTCGTGAGTATTGGAGGCGCAGGAGTTTTCGATGGAATATTCCTCTCTGGGATCTTAGCGGTACTACTGAGCTAAGCTCATCACTAGCTTTACTGTGATGACCCATATGCAAGTTTTTATTTACTATTAGCAGAATAAACCGATTAAAATGGAGAAAATAAAGAGAAGGATGTTCCTCTGGCTTACTGCGATAGCATTAGCCTTCATTGCTGGTTATTTATTGGATGTGGTTTATCCTTACAAGCTCCCCATTTACTTGAGGATGCTTGGTCTGCTAGGTATAATAATAGCAGCATTATTACTTAGGATCTCTGGCAGGATGCTAAAGAGATTTGGAGAGCCGGAAGAGTGGGGCTGGACTACTAAGCTTGTGACACATAGCGTATACTCCTGCGTAAGGCACCCTCACCATTTCGGCATAGGGCTATTCGTGACATCGCTCGGGTTGCTAATCGGAGGCTATTTCACATTCCTCTTGTCCACAGTAACAATATGGATCACAATAATAGTCTTCCTGCTTAGGGTAGAAGAAGTAGAACTGAAGGAGAAGTTTGGGAGCCAGTATGAGGAGTATAGCAAGAGGGTTCCCATGATCGTTCCTAAGCCGATCTGCTTGATCAAGGAGTTGATTCATCCATCCGTTCGCTAGCTAGCTGAAATGTGAAGGAAGGAGTGTACTCTCTTATTAAGTGGTTCTAAGTGAAATTTCTGGTGATAAGGTAGGTGAAGTATAAGATACTAGGAGATAACCTACAGGTTGTCCTGATAGAGCTCTCTCCTGGCGAAAAGGTGTACGCCGAAGCTGGAGCCCTAAATCACATGTCAGGAAACGTAAGGATGAATACAAAAGCTAAGGGTGGACTTGGAGCCAGTCTCAGAAGGGCTATCTCAGGTGAGACATTCTTTGTAACTGAATTTTCGGCGGAGGGAGGTCCAGGCATAATCTCGTTCTCAGGAACCGCGCCAGGCAAGATAGCAGTCCTAGAGTTAGATGGTATAAAGGAATACTTAGTACAGAGAGGTGGCTTCCTCGCTGCAGAGGATGGGGTTGAGGTCACTGCAGGCATGGCTAAGAAGTTAGGCGCTGCTCTATTTGGTGGGGAGGGACTTATAATGGAGAGAGTTCGTGGAAGGGGAAAGGTATTCGTACATGCTGCTGGAGATTTTATAGAGTATGATCTAGCTCCAGATGAAGTTATAAAGGTGGATACAGGCAATTTAGTTGCGCTAGAGGATTCAGTAGATTTCGATATTCAGAGAGTTGGGGGAATAAAGTCTATCCTGTTCAGCGGAGAGGGTCTATTCTTTGCAGCGCTGCATGGACCAGGGAAGGCAATACTTCAATCCATGAACATATCTGCTTTAGCCAGAGAGATAGCTAGGCATATACCACAATCTGAAGGTAGTAGATTCACCTTCTCATGGAGCTGAAGCCCATGCGAGGGAGAGATGTCTTTGCTCTTATTATTTTAGTGTTTATAGGGGCTATGGTGGGAGGGATAGCCTTCTGGTTTATCCTGCAGTATCTGCCCCTGATAGTAGCGTTGATTCTCGCTTTCATTGTAGCCTTCGTGATAATAGTCGCTATATCGGCCTTTATTGAATTCTTCGCAGCAGCAGTCGGTGCTCTGTATTATTTGCTGATTAAGAAGCCTCAAATAGCTAGCGGGTCAATGGGCATAGAGGATACTAGGAAGATAGATAAAGAGAGGGGAACATTCAAGCGGGAAGATGCTGATGAATAGAGTTAATTAAGATTCATCAGAATCTTAGGATTTTTATTTTTCTTCCCTGCCCGTGAAGTATTCTACGAAGGGAAGGATCACTCCAGGTACTGTGAAGAAAAGAAATATTTCCCATAATATTGGCGATATATCAAGCATTATAATAATTGGTCCTCCATAGTCTAGGGATGCTCTGATAACTCCTCCATCCATGAAGTAAAGTACTACTTCAAATCCAAGGATTGATTCCAGCGCTCTTATCAGAGGAGAATATATAGTCCCTTTCAGAGCGGTAGCAGCTAGGGAAAGACCTATAAAGAGAAGCATTATAATCGTTAGATTACCCTCTGTCTGCATCAGTTTAATCTGCGGTAATCCTCCTAAGAACTTGTCGACTAGAATCGGGATGAGTAGAGTGAAGAGTAGCCAGTAATAGAGCCCCCAGAGGATCCCTCCTAATGCAACATCCAAGATTCTCTTCTTCCAGTTCAACTTCCCTCACCAACTGTTCTACTTATTGATAGCGGGAATATACCTCCTATCTTAGCTTCCATCTTGACTGCCACTTCACTAATTTTTCTTGGAAGTCGACTAGCATCTACCTTGATGGTCAGAATACTTCCATTCATCATTAGAGGGGAAGATGCTCTTCTTGTAATCTTCCTACCTCCTCCCTTTAAAGTAAGGAAGAGAGAGACGTCCGTAAGCTCAATGCTTCCTCTATAGTCAAATATGAGAACAAGACTACTGTCTTCAATTCTTGTAAAGATCCTAGATTTTCCATTATGGAGGTCCATAACGAAGGCTATTAGAGGATAGCTCACGCCCAACAGGAAGAGGAATCCTACCACTAGCAGGGCTGCTTTAAGCTCCTTCACTTTCCTTTCCTCCTTTCTTGAGCAGAGAAACAGAATGCTTTATGAGAGTAGCTCCCGCAGCCAAAGCCATTCCTAGGAAGGCTATTTTGAAGAGAAGTTCCATTAAGAGATCACTGCTCTGCGTAAGTGCACCTAGTATATCTTTAGCTCCCTTCAATTGGACACTGACGTTCATGTATTCATATAGAGAGAAGAAGAATACTACTATTATCATGAGAAGCCCCGCGACTAGGAGGAGAATCCCACTTCTATAGCTATCGTCCTGCAGAGTCATAGATAAATGAGAGAATCTAGAGCGTTAAAACATTCTCGGTGATCATTGGAGTCAATAGCTCTTTTCCTTAGAAATAGTATATTTCATCAATTGAAGGGAAACTTCAAATTTAGGCGATCCTTGATGGATAGATGAGAAGCATAAAGGTGGCTCTAGGTGTGGATGATGACGCAAAGCTGAGTGAGGAACACTTTGGAGATTCTAAGCACTACCTTATCTATGAGGTCAGGGAAGATGGAACCTACAGGCTCATTGAGAAGCGACTTAATAGGGTTAGGGAGATGGAAGAAAAGGAGCATGGTGATCCAAGGAAATTTAAGGCAATAGACGATCTTCTGGAGGATGTAGATGTTTTCCTCGCCGGTAGAATGGGACCTAATTTCCTGAGAGTATCTAAGTCGAGGCATTACCCTATGGTTGTCGGAAGGAAAACCGTGAAAGAGGCTCTTTCTATATTGATAGATAAGTTAGAGAACGTTGTGGTTGAAGTAGAGAGGAGGAGATCTCTCATTAAACGAAATAGGCCCTCTGGTAAACAAATTGATTAGATTGTTTCATTTTAATCTAGTTAGAAGCTAGTTAGCGCTTTAGGCCTGAAATTAAGTAAGTAAGTAAGTAGAATTACCTAAAGCTATGAGCCCTTACTCTATTTCTCTCCTTTTAGAAACTTAAGTATGCAAAATCTTATATTAGCTAGATGAGTTTAGTAAGAGCTGATTACCTCATAGAATTGAATTGCAGATCTACTAATATGCTGTGTGGTACTCCAAACAGGCACATTCATGGAAGAAGCATGAATCTCCATTACGGCGATAGTTTACATAGGTTACGTCTCTTTTTATTTTTTATATCCGATATATTAGATATATTTAAATAAAACAGATATCATTATAACATGGGGTGTTCCCCTTGGTAGAGGAAGAGATGGGTAAGTATGGTCTGTGGACTACCTTTATAGGAGCTATTTTGATCTTAATAGACGGAATAGCTGCTGCTACAATTGGAAGCATATATGGCTTCTATGCATATGGTGGAGCAGTTACCACTGGCTGGGTAGAGATAATATTGAGCCTGATAATGTTCAGTTTGCTATACTACTATAGCAGAAGTCCAGCAGCTGTGGGCTGGACAGAAGTGATCCTTGCTCTAATAACTCTCCCCTTCGATGGAGGATTCTGGACAGTAGGAGCATGGATAGCTCTTATAGGCGGCATACTCATAGCATATAGAAAGTAAAAGTCGGCTCAGTAACCTCTACTTTTTCCTTTCTTTTTTAGAGGCCATAGAGACGATCAATAATGTCAAAGGAAGAAAAGCACTTCGTTGATCTCATAGAAAGGTTGATGGTTAGATGGGGATATAAGCATGTGGAAGGAAGGATATATGGCTTCCTCCTAGTGAGTGAGAATTCTCTTTCTATAGCAGATTTAGTGAGGCTTACCGGGATGAGTA
>WALU01000024.1 GCA_015522685.1 Thermoproteota archaeon
AATCCACCCTGCTTAGATTACTGAACGGCCTCATACCTCATTTCTATAGAGGAGAAATGAAGGGAAGGGTTCTGGTTGATGGTATTGATACAAAAGAAGCGAGCGTAGCGCAGCTAGCTAGGAAAGTGGGGTTGGTATTTCAGAATCCTGAGCACATGTTCTTCTCAGATACGGTATATGAAGAGGTTTCTTTTGGCCCTCAATCATTAGGAATAAGCTCTGATGAGATAAAGGGTTTGGTAAGACAAGCATTAGAAAGTGTAGGCCTGTGGGAGCTGAGAGATAGGATCCCTTGGTCATTAAGTGGAGGCGAGATGAAGAGATTATCTATAGCTTGCATATTAGCAATGAGGACAGAATTTTTAGCGATTGATGAACCGACAATAGGACAGGATAGCCTCTCTAAGGAATCGCTAATTCAAATATCTAAGAGAATTAGAGATGAAGGAAGAGGTGTTATTATAGTCACTCATGACTTAGAGTGGCTAGAGGAGTTAGAGCCTGATGCTCTCTTCGTTTTAAGGCAGGGATCTATTATAAGTAGAGGAAAACCTGTGGAGGTTTTTTCTAATATAAGGAAACTTGCTACCAATGGTTTGATACCTCCCTACAAGTATATTATTAGATCTTTAGTAGGGTGATTTGAAGTGATAGACCCTCTAGCCATGATAGATATTTTTAGGACGCAAGTTGGAGAGACTTCATACTCCCGCCTTAATCCACTGACGAAGTTTCTAATGTTTATGATCTTTATAGCGCTTCCTTTGGTAAGCTCCTCTTTGATTATTCAGATATTCTCATTAGTAGCCCAGATACCTTTAATCTTATTATCTAGATCAGAGAGTAGAATAAAGAGATCTCTAAAGGCCTCTCTCGTATTCATTCTTCTTTTGGTTTTGTTAAATTATATAACAACGAGAAGCCTTGATTTTAGCTTAGCGATGGTTTTGAGGTTGATAAGTATGATTGTATCCTCTGCAATATTCATGGCTGGCACAAGTCCTGCCGAGATTGGAGATCTCCTTATAAAATTGAAGGTTCCATTACAAATAACTTTCTCTTTTATAATAGCTCTTAGGTTCATACCAGTACTGGCCGATGATGTTGTGATGATAGCTACATCGCAAGCTAGTAGAGGATATGAAGTTGAAAAGGGTAGTTTCTTTGAGAGAGTAAAGAGATTAGTACCAGTATTGATACCTATGATAATAATAGCTATTAGGAGAGGACATCAGTTAGCTGAAGCCTTGGAAACGAAAGCTTTTGGTGCTTTAGGAAAGAGAAGTAGTTATGCTATTTATGAGTATAGCTGGAGAGATTGTATTGTAGTTCTATATTCTATAAGCATCTTCTTATTAAGTATATTTATATCACTCTGGGCATCATTTCTACTCCTTCAATTCCATCTCTAGAAAGCGGACTAGAAAGTGATATTTTTCTAGTCTAGAGGCAGTGATATAGAGATGAAGGAGTGGAAATTGTATAGTGTCTCTATGCAATAGAGATGAAGGAGTGGAAATTGCTTACATGTGGATATAATACCTTTCATATTAACTCTATCATATGACATTATTATTAGAAGACTTCTCTTATAAACAGACAATAGGTTTAAATCCCAGATGTTCTACGTCATATTCAGGTCCAAGTGGAGGGGAATGTATGTCACTTAATGAGACGTTTGTTGATACCTCTTATATTTCCTACTCTATAATCAAAGATAAACGGGTTCTTCGAGATTCTTATATACCAGATAATCTTCCAGGGAGAGAAGAACAAATATTTCAATTTTCTAGGATACTCTCCGATTTACTCACAGATCAACCTCCTAGCGATACGGCCTTTATAGGTAAACCGGGCACTGGTAAAACTGCAGTAGTGAAGCATGTGATAAAGAAATATAGAAATGAATATCCAAATTTAAGAGCTAGATTCGCTTATATTAATTGCAGCCAAGCAACTACAGCTTATAGAGTTTTATATCAACTTAATAGAGCTATGCAGGTTCTGGTTCCACCATCAGGGTATCCCTTTGATGTCTTATGGGATAAATTCGTCGATGCTTATACATCTTCACACTCAAGGCTCATAATAATACTTGATGAAGTTGATCTCCTAGTTAGAAGGGATGGAGGCCGCCTCCTCTATGCCCTTACTAGACTTAATTATGATTTACCTAAGGAGCTCAGCATAAGCTTAGTGGTTATCAGCAACACATTAGATTTCTTAGAAAGGCTTGGTCCTAGAGAAAGAAGTAGCTTTGAGCCTAATAGGCTTCAATTCCCTCCATATAATCAACCTCAACTTTATCAGATACTCAGGCAGAGAGCTGACCTTGGCTTAAAAGTCGGTACTTGGGAAGATGAAACTCTACAATATATCGCCGCTAAAGTTTCCCAAGAGTCTGGAGATGCTAGAAGAGCGATAGATGTTCTCAGGATGGCTGCTGAGCTAACTGAGAGTGAAAGAGCTGATAAACTTAGAGTGAATTATGCTGAAAGGGCAATAGATACTGTAAACGAAGAAGAAGTCTCTATAACTATAAGAACCCTTCCTTTACACCATAGACTTATCCTAGCGGCAATAATTGATGTTTTAGAGAGAGCAGGCGTAAGGCCGGGGACAGGAACTATCTATAATACATATAAAAAAAGAGCTTCTTCATATGGCGTGAAGCCTCTTACAATGAGAAGGGTGAGTAGTATCTTAAGAGAGCTTGAATCCCAGGGATTGGTGGAAATAAGAATGGAATATGGAGGAGCAAGAGGTAATACGAAAATAGTAGAGAGAACAACTCTCCCTATAAAACAGATGAGATCTCTATTAGCTCAGATGGGCATAAATTAAGCAAAATTCTCTATTTTCACTTTTAAACTCCCCAAATCAACAACAGGAACCTTTCCAACAGTTACCTCTATTCCTAAACTCTTTATATATGGAGTTTCATTCTCAAATGTTCCCGAATTAACTAGCTTAACTCCTTTATACTCTCCTAGGCCATAGACGTGTATATGTCCTGTATGCAGTATGTGAGGAACTTCATCTATGAGAAGCCAATCCTTCTTTTCAGGAGATACTGGATGCTCTCCATAAATGGGAGCTAAATGTCTAAGCTTAAGCATCCAAGTCATTGCCTCAACCACAGTTTCTGGCCTTATTGGTTGAAGACCGGGAATATGCTTGAAAATAGCGTTTAGACTTCTACCATGATATAACAATATCCTGACGTCACCTATCCCAATCATCGATGGATTAGGGAGGGAAATTAGGTCAGGTCTAACCTCTAATAATTCATCTAAGTACTCACTCGGGATAATTGGTTGAGGCTCAGCCTGCCTAACTGGTTCATGGTTCCCTGGTATATATATCACCTTCATGCTCTTAGGTACGCGCTCTAGAAAAGTAGCAGCAAACCCGAACTGTTTGTATACATCTTTTATCTTTAGTTCATCCTCTTGGCTAGGATAAACACCAATTCCATCGACTAAATCCCCACATATTATTATATAGCGGACATCCGAAACTGAATCGCTATTTAACCACTTGATAAACATATCAAAGGATTTTTCATTAAAATATTTACTCCCTATATGAGTATCACTAATCAGCACTGCTTTTCCTTTAACTGATCCTGGCTTCACTAAACTTCCCTCAAGATCAGGAATTCTGAGGCTCTCTGCATATACCCTCCCATTTAGAAAAGTACCTTTCACTGCAAGCACGCTATCTAGTGGTATCTTATCAGCTTTATCCCAATACCTGCCATTCTTCTTGAATATTACTGGTATAGATCCCGTCTCATCATCTAGTACCATTCTAATCGAGAAATCTCTGAATACTCTCTTCTCCATTACCATACCAATTATTAGGATGCGATCTCCATTCCTTCTCGTGGATACCTTTAGATCAGCTATAGGTATGGGATCTATCTCACTCTTCCTAATTAGAATTGACTTAAGGAACTCAAATCTATTTCTGACCATATCCACAAATTCATCGACAGTTCCCTTTACACCTAGTTCTCTTGGTGCCTTTATAACTGATATATTATTGATCCTAGATGGAATACTATACTGCTTCTCTCTGAAGCTCTGTTTCGCCTTATCCTCAATTAGAGGAATTACATCCTCTGGCCTGATGACAGTCTTATTTACCTTCGAGAGCAATTCAAGCACCTCGTTCAATCTCTTCTCATCTAGATCGCTTAAGAGCTCTAGAGCCTCTGGAGAGACATTAAAACCCTTTACTAGCAGTTTTTTTAGGACTTTTACCTGCTGCGGCATCCTAGTCAATCACTCCTCCTTCTACTAAATGCATTTTGAGAATTTATTCAACTTTTCGAATAGATATAACACTTATAAGCTAAGAGACCTCAGCGCATAAAATGGGAAAATCAACACATAAGCGAAGGGAGGAGCAAGTAAGAAAGTTTATGAATAAGCTTCCTACTAATTTGAAAAATGCTCTTTCCAAGTTCTTCTTCAAGAGAAGATTAAACAAACCAACGAGTAAGTACACTTACCTCTCAGGCCTGAGAGCCTTCTTGAAGGATATGGAAAAGAATCCTCTAGAAGCAACTGAAGATGATTACAAGGAATTCTACGAGAAGCTAGTGGCTAATGGAATGGCTGAAGGAACCATAAATTTATACATGAGCTATACAAAGACCTTCTTCTCTTGGTATAAGCCTCAGGATAACCCTCTTCATTGGTGGAAATCAAGGGGTAGGAAAAGAAGAGATAGCCTGAAGGATAAGATCCTGAGTGCTGAGGAAGTTGATGCCTTGGTTAAGGCCGCTAAAAGCGCTAAGGTCAAGGCTGTAATAGCTGTGTTATATGAGGGAGGGCTCAGAGTTGGGGAGCTATGTTCACTAAGGATAAGAGACATGGAGAAAACGAGATATGGCTATAAGATCAGGGTCAATGGGAAGACTGGAGAGAGAGCAATTCCGCTAGTAGATTCAGCTACTTACCTCAGGGAATGGCTACTCGTTCATCCAGATCCCAGCGATCCCGATGCTCCCCTTTTCTGTAGGATAGCGGCGGGCGGTAAGATAGAAAGGATGAGCGAAGTTTCAATCTGGTCGGCGATTCGTAGAACAGCGAAGAAGGCTGGCATAAAGAAGAGAGTATACCCTCACATGCTTCGCCATACGAGGTTAACTGACCTAGCGCCTAAAGTGACTGAGCAGGTGCTCAAATCTATTGCTGGATGGACCCCAGACTCTGATATGGCTTCAGCTTACGTTCATCTCAGTGGAAGGGATGCTGAAAGGTCATTATTGGAAGTTTATGGTATTAAAGAAGATGAAAAAGAGAGCAAAGAGAAGATTCAATCACTAAAGCCAGTGGTATGTCCAAATTGCGGGTACGTTAACCCAAAGGAGGCCAAGTTCTGCCTGATGTGTGGCTATCCACTGGACAAGGGTGTTGATAAAGAAAGTAAGGGGGTTAAGGAATCTGTGGGTGGTATGCTTGAGGCAATTCTGAGGGACCCGAAGTTCAAGAAGGCCTTGATAAGGAAGCTGAAGAAATTGGCCGATGAGGAAGGAGTATAGAAAAGAGTGAGAGGTTTCTCCCTGACTTGACAATCTTGGTAAACTTAATATGATAAGAAGTGGGAATGATAGCCCCAGTGGCTGATACCAGTAAAATATTGAATTGAATCGGTAAAGGGAGAATAAAGCCTTTAAGTGAAGATATTCCGAACCCCTTAGCATATGTTTTTGAAAAATCAATTGCACATTTTGATATAAATTAATAAAAAAATTAAATAACATTCATATTTATAAAATTACTTACCTCTTATAACTGAACGCCCGATGCTGGGAGTATCATAGAACCTTCTTCCCCCTTGATTTCCTCTACCCTTCCATCCATATATAGAAGAGCAACTAACAAGCATGTTAAAGCATCAATTTCATCTTGATTCTTGGGAGGGCCCTCGCAGAGCTCCCATCTCTTCATAACATTCACTATATCCTCGCTAGATAAACCAAGTGCCTTCCTTGCAGATGTTGGATGAGTCTCTAAAACAATGATTCCTCTCTCTTCTAAAGTCCTCTTCAGCTTTGTACCCTTCAGAGCCAGCTTTGTCATCGAAGTCAAGGTAAGAGGTAGGAGTTTATATCCCCTCCTTAGAAGAAGCCTCTCAAAATCTCTGAACGCTCCTTTACTAGGAAGAGAAAGGGGCGCATCTATCGCCACCAGCTTGGCATGAGAGAGTCTTGATATTAATTCACTGGACTTCGCACGATCTATTTCTATACAATCTGATAACACCGCTATGGTTGATGGCCTAGTTACTGCCAGGTCGATGCCAGCCACGAGGTTTCTCTCACGGGTCAAGATATCCAATTTCAGATGAAAGTACTCCATGAAAAACTCTTCCGCTTTTAAGTATAGCTATCTCTACATGGACCATGCCGAGACTTTATGCTAGCCCATTAGTCTTAGATGAATTTTGAGATCCTAAACATACTGGGTTAAATTATGAGGGATTGGAAGTGAGAAGAATGGCTCGACGAGGAGAGAAAGCTTTGCAAAAACTTACGTTAGGAGATCCGATCTGAATTAATTCATTTTCTAATTCTAATATCGTCCATTAAGCTGATCCTTATCCACATCTCTTAATCCTAGAGTCTGTCTTTTTAGTATACCCCTAGTGAACTTAATCATGAAACCTAAAGGTAGGCAAGTTTATAGATCTATTTGTTAGAAGTGTGAAGGGTAGGGTAGAGCCGGGGTACCCTAGCCAGAGGGCTCAAGGCTCGGCGAAGAAAGGGGCCGGACTCGAGATCCGGTGGCCCTTACAGGCCTCGTGGGTTCGAATCCCACCCCCGGCGCCATCTAGATCAATTAAGGTAGCATGAATGAACCGCTTGCTCATAATTAAGTTGATATCTATAAAGAAAATTAATCAAAAATTTTAACGTCATTTGGCTATGTTATGCAAGAGCTTTAAATCACCTTCAAATGGTTTTAGTTCATCAGGTATATTTATAGATATGGGCTCTCTCATTCTCATTCTCTTTTCCTTTTTAATTTTCCACACTCCACTATTAAACTCTATAATCTTCTGCCCTAGCTCTAAGTAGGGAGTATACCACTCCTCTCTCACCTTTGGGAAGAGTTCCTTGTGGACAGTTCCTCCATAGATTTTCCTCCAGATGTAATCCGTTACGTGGGGTATTATTGGTGCTGACAGCTTCAAGATCGATCGTAGGACGTAATGTAAGGTCCATTGGGCTGCAAGAGATCCTTCATCATTATCTCCATATGCCCTACCCTTAACTAGCTCTATATAATGAGGGGCGAAAACATCCCAAACGAAGCTACGAACTCCATTTGCAGGATCAAAAAAGTCAAACTTATCATAGCCAGATAGAGCCCTCGTTATTACCTTATTAAGCTCTCCCAATATCCATAGATCTGTAGGACTGAGTTCAGGCATCTCCTCCGGCTCTTCAAACTGAGAGATGAACCTAGCTACATTCCAAAGTTTCTGCAGGAATTTGTAGGCGCCCTCCACCTTTCTCTCTGATATCCTAAAATCAGAGCCATGGTGAGCCTCAGCAGCTCCAAAGAACCTTACTGCATCTGCTCCATATTTCTTGAAGAGCGGCCAAGGGTATATTATATTCCCAAGGCTCTTATGCATAGCTCTCCCTTTTTCATCAAGACCCATACCTGATATCCAGACATGCTTAAAGGCAGGTTTTCCTAGTACCTGATATATCCTCAAGAAAGAATAATGGAGCCACGTTCTAACTATATCCTTACCTTGAGGCCTTATATTGCTAGATCCAAGTTTCTTAAATAGACCCTCATCCCATCCATAGCCATTGTACACTAAGGAGGAGATGGATGAATCCATCCAAGTGTCGAAGACCCTCATATCCCCAACAAATCCTTCTGTAGATCCACAATAGGGACACCTGTCGAATGGAGGATCCTCCTTCCAAGGCTGATAGTACTTTCCTGGAGGAGGGACTACTGGCTTCCCACAGCTCTTGCAGTACCATACTGGTATCTCTGTGGCATAGTATCTCCTCCTAGAAACGGGCCAATCGGAGCTTATTGATTTCAACCAGTCCCTCCAGTAATTTGAAGCCCATTTAGGGTACCATTTAACCTCTTTCAAATATTTCTCGAGCTCTGGTATCAAATCAACCTGCTTCAAGTAATACTCCTTCATTGGAACTATCTCAAGTGGTGTCTTGCAACGCCAGCAGACAGGAGTCCTATGCATTATCCCCTCAACCTTAACTACAAATCCCTTCGCCTTCAGATCGCTTATTATCTTCTTTCTTGCCTCCTTAACAGTAAGACCAGCATATTCGCCCGCATTTTTGTTTAGGTTTCCATCTTCTGTGATTAGAATTTTAGGCTTAAGCTTCAACTCTCTAAATAATTGGACATCCATCTTATCCCCATAAGAGCAGATCATCACTAATCCTGTTCCAAAGTTAGGATCAGCATAGGAATGCTCTATTACAGGTATCGCATCTCTCAGAGGAGTGATCACTCTCCTCCCCTTGAGCCACTTATATCTGTCATCTTTTGGATTATATACAACTGCTTTACACGCTGGTAACAGCTCAGGCCTAGTCGTCGCTACGACAACATATCTCTCGCTGCCTTCAACTCTAAACTTCAGATAGACTAACTTAGTAGGAAGTTCCTTATACTCTACTTCAGCATCTGCTAGCGTAGTCCTGCATCTAGGACAATAGATATTGGGTCTGTAGTCCTCATATACATATCCCTTATTCCATACATCAATGAATGTAGCTTGAGTTATGGCTCTCCACTTCTGGCTATCTGTTTGGAAGTAGTTCTTGAGATCAGCGCTGATTCCTAACCTCTTCACTATGGATAAAATGTCCTTTTCTGCCTCATCCAAGAACTCCTTGCACAACTTTAGGAAATCTTCTCTCGGATATTCAAACATCTTGATATTATGCCTCTTTTCTGTCTCTACCTCAACAGGTAAACCGTTTCTATCGACACCAAATGGAAAATAGACGTCATAGCCCTTCATTCTCTGGGTCCTAGCGATCATATCTATTTGAGAGTAGTGAATAGCAGCAGCTATATGCCATTTACCGCTTGCATAAGGTGGAGGGGTATCTATTGAGAAAATAGGCTTACTCGAATTGGGATTGAACTTATAAATCTCTTCTTTCTCCCATACATCCTGTACATAAGATTCCATTTCTGGAGACCAATGCTTTTTCTCAAGTTTTGGCTTTTGCATTCTCACAAAGATCCCTCCTTAGCTTCCCATGATCGTGTGGTATTCCCAATAAATAGTTTAAGGGGTTCAGGAGATATAGCCACTCTTAGACAAACACATCTCTTAGACATCATTTCCATAGATCCGCCTCTCTCGGGGAACCCCTAGCGCCCTGCATCCGAAGGTTAAGAGCTACAGCTTCATCTCTATCGATGATGAGGCCACAGCCCTTACAACGCATAAGCCTGCTCCGATAGACCTTCAAAGGCGCTGAGCACACAGGGCGGGTCCTGGAGGAGTAAGCAGGTTTCACAAACTTAACTGGCAACCCAAACCAAGCGGCCTTGTAGGCCAACATGAATTGGAACATGCGGGCGTCCCACTTGCTCAGTCTGCGTATAATCTCCCTGTTCGCTCTACTCTTCCTAGCTCTCTTCTTTATACCGTTTATTTTGGTGGTGAGCTTGTGGAGAAAATCTTTGGCTCTGTTGCGTTCCCTTCTTGAGTGCTTCTCCATGAGCCCCCTAGAGCGCCTTGGGTGGAACTTCCTGAGGGCCTGAACTCTGCAGCGCTTCTCCTCATAGGAGAATGGACACGATAAAGCTGCCTCAGATAGTGTCTGATCAGCCCGAAGCCGTCCCTAGCTTCTGTAACGTTGGTCTCGTTCACATTGAAGGCAGACCAGCCTTTAGGTTTCACAGCTTTAGGAGATCGCTTGAAAGTTATTATCCTCTCGTCGTCCATTAGGAGCAGGCCGCCTATTGAGTCGTAGTCCTCAGGCAGGTAGTCAAACTTGGACAGGTCCACCTCAAGGTACCGCTTTCCAGCGATTATCCTGATTATAAGCTCACTTCCCCTGACCCTGAAGAGGGTGTTATTGATGTAGACCGTCTTTTTCGTTATTTCTGGCTTCTTCTTGGCTTTTCCTCTATTATGAAGTGTAATCCATCCCTTGACCAGGCTGATGATCAAGTTTATGGTGGAGTCAACGTAGTGGCTGGCATAGGGCCAATCCTCCAGCAGCTTATTCCTTATCCTGCGGCTCTCCTCGGCCTTCAGCCTGAGCCTAGCTTTCCTTCTGGGACTGTAGAATATATGAGCCATAACAAGCTCAAGGGCCTTCTCCTTGGTCTCTATGTAGACATCTATTAGGTCTCTGGGTACCTCGATCGGCAAGACGTAGCTCTTGATTGCCTTAGTCTGAGACAAGCTGTTTCACCCCCCGAATCAACTTACGGTACCTGTGTGACCTCCTGCCGTAGAGCTTGTTAGCAAAGTGCGCGACTATCGCTATTAGATCCTTCACAAGCTCCTCCCTCGTAGCCCTCTCTCTACTGTTTATCACCTCTATTTCGGTACCGAAAGCTTGAAATAGCCTCTTCAATATTGAGAAGCTGAACATGGTCAGCCTATCTAAATAAGTGACTATCACTCTGCCCACTCTGCCCTCAGTCACCATGTCCAGCAGCTTCATATAACCCCTGCACTTCTCATTCAGATCAGAGCCGACATCCGTGATGACCTCCGACAGCTCATAGCCAAGCCTGCTTGCGTACTCCATTATGGCCTGAACCTGCCTCTCCAAGTCGTCCCTCTGGTTCCTAGAGGAGACCCTAGCATAACCGACGATAACCCGTTTTTCGCTCAAACCAAGTATCCTCCTTATCTCAGACTCAGGTACACGCCTTCTCCCACCGACAGTTCTTATGCATCTTATCTTACCTGCTTTATCCCATCTCTGGATCGTCCTGACCGAGACGCTAATGATCTTCGCAGCTTCCCTCATTGTATAGTGTCCTTCCATGTACCTCTATGTCTATATTTGTCTATTTACTATCTAACAGTTTTGATGGGTGCTAGCCCTTCCAACAACTTGGCTACTATATCAACAACTCTAAGTTGCTCAGGAATTTTTGATTCGAGTGAAAAGCGAATGAGAAGATGAGCAGTATCTACTCTACTTAGGCCCAAGAATGAATAATAACAAGTTCCTTTTGGCGTATATAAGCTTGTATAGGGTGGATTTTTGTGCAGCAAATACGCCCTATCTGATAAACCAGCAGATTTGAGAGCAGTTTCGATCTCGTTTGTTGGTTCTCGGGATGCGACAGCTATTATCGGAACTCCTGTCTTCTCAAAAAACTCTTGCATATTCAGCAAATTTAAGCCTCCAAAAGTAGTTCCATGAGTCAGGACAAGTCTAGCCTCTCCTTTAATCTTTGGATGCTCTATCATCCTTACCAATGCATCTGTAGAGTCTTCACCATCAACTGTGATAATTTCTCTAACAGATTTCTCAAGGACTAGATCTCTGAATAAAAGACCTACTAGGAATGCTTTAGTATCTCTTCCTCTTTGGAAAGGAGAATCATCTACAGCAAGAACGCGACTTCCCTTCTTCATCTCAGCTACCCTCCTTGGGATATCTATAAAATAACTGATACTGATACAACTAATGACTTGAAGGTGCTAAGTGAACTGGTGATATTGAGATCTAAACTATTCTTCATCTGCATAAACCCCTTAGATCTACTTTAATAATATCCAAGGAGCCCCTTTCTAGATGAGCATAGAAGAGGATATAAGAAAACAAGTTAAAGAAGAGGCCCTTCTAGCAATCCTCTTGGATCCTGCTAAACTTAGCAAACAAGCAGCTAGAGACATCTCTGCTAATGTAAAGAAGGGAGGCGCTGATCTGATCTTTGTTGGTGGATCGGTTGGCGCTGCCTTTGGTTTGAATAATGTTATAACTGGGGCTAAAGATGGGTCGGATCTTCCTATAATCCTATTTCCCGGTAATGTGGATATGATTTCTCCATATGCTGATGCCATTCTCTTCATGTCTCTCCTAAACTCCTCTAATCCCTACTGGATTATTCAGGCTCAGGCTCTGGCGGCGCCTGTTATCAAGAAACTGAGGATAGAAGCAATACCTACGGCATATGTGGTAGTTGAGCCAGGTCAGAGACTG
>WALU01000025.1 GCA_015522685.1 Thermoproteota archaeon
CAATAGCTGGAGTACTGAGACCCGATTCTGGACGTGTCCTCCTCCTGAGGAGGAATGTACACGAAGACCTAGATGTGAGAGCTAAGATCAGCTATTGCCCTGAGAGGCTCGGCCTCTTGAGGGACTATACCATCCTCGACAACATGAAATTCTTTGTAGGAGTGTTCGGGAGACCCTACGACGGGGAGAGGCTTAGGAGATACCTGAGGATGTTCCAGCTGGAAGAGTACTTGAAGGATGAGATCTCAAAACTCTCGGCGGGAACTAGGAAGAAGGTGGCCCTAGTAAGGAGCATGTCCTTTCCGGCCGAGATCTACCTGCTGGATGAACCCTTAGCTAACTTAGATAGAGAGAGCGCCCATAATTTAGTGAAGGAAGTGAGAAAGCTGGCAGATGAGGGAGTATCTTTCCTCATAGCATCTCACATTGAGTTCCCCGGGGCGGATCGTGAGCTGGAAATGAAGGGTGGAAGGATTGTCGAGGTTTAGCGACTTGGTGACCAGCAACCTTTATCTGATGGGTGGAGTTTTCGATCTCAAGGAAATATTGTTGCTGTTAAGTCCGGAGATTCTACTCTCCACCATTATAATAGTGGTAATCAGCTTTACTGGTATATTCGAGTCCAGCATAACTGAATTGCTGGAGTCGATTGCCACCGTCAACAGTCTAGCCCTGCTAATGACATACTCACTCATGATCTTGGTTGCAACCGGCAAAGTAACTAGGATAAGCTATTCCATGAGAGATTTAGGCATATTGGAGGTTCTATTGAGCCAAGGAAATGAGCTAAGCCATATTTTGCTCGCTCTACTGACAGGATCTTTCCTTAAATACTCCATCCCCACGATACTGGGAGGAGCCATAACTCTAATCCCCTCCTTCCTGATAGGAGAGATAACCGCTGGGGAACTGCTAGCTGCATTCGGGACTATCATCGTAATCGTAATTCTCCTGTCCACAATATACGTGCTGATGCCCCTGATAACCAACCCTGGAGAAGCTCAGTACTGGTCTCAATCCATTTCTCTCATGATAATCCTCGGATATCTCTACTTCGGGTTCCTCAACTCGTCCAACTCCTCCGAACACTTCGTTCATCAACTCCTGAGTGGATACTCCAACCCAGAGTCTCTAGCTTTAGGAGCCATAGCGACGTTCTTTGCCCTCATCCTGTTGGTAGAGCTATCGGAGGAGAGAGGGAGCATAGAGGACGGTCGGGGCGAGTGGGCTTGAGAAGCGAACTCTTCAAGGTAATGAAACTTGAGCTGTCGTTCCTCTTAGGAGGAAGGAGAGAAAGGCTTGGATGGTTCATTCGAACATTAGTCGTCTCAATAGCTGTAATATGGCTGGGCCCCCTCATGTCCCTAGATTTGGGGGATCTCAGGTACGTACATGCCTCATCACCGGGCCTATGGCTTCTGCTATCCGCTATGATGCTCGACAATCTCATTAAGGTGAGGGAGAATGACCTTATCGAAATATTGTTGCAGGTTTACGGGAGCGCCTATTTAAGGGCTAGGTATTGGTTCTACTTAGCAGTAACCTATCTCTCCTCGCTCCTTCTGGTGATTATTCTTCATCTCATCACCTCGCTATTAGCTGGATTCGGCTTTTTGGAGATGAGCATTCCTCTCCTGATCACGCTACCCTTTATGGGCTCAGTTACTTTCACAACCGCAACTACAGTCGTATCCGTTAAAGTCGAGGGATTGAAGCTACTTGATACCTTTTCCGAGGCCGGAGCCGGATTAATGATCCTCCTGCTCTTCGTCACTCTCTACCTCCTCGAAGTATTAAGCTGTCTAGCATACTCGGTGGTGCTGCTGGTCGCCTCAATCATGTTGGCCTTCTTAACTGATGTTTATCTATCAAGGCACGACTTTCCAGCGCTACTGACTGTTTAAACCTCTATCTCTTGAGTTTTGCGCGCGATCGAGATGCAAACGTCGACAGATCTGCTTAAATAGTCGATATTTTTCAACCCAGATACTCCATTAGGCTGGGATAACGTAAGTTCATTAATATATTTTATGTTATAGTTGTGAGATAAATCGAAAAATTTAAAAAAAAGATGGATAAAGTGAGGGTGACCTATTAATGGAGGGTAGAGTCTTCGTGGTCTCCCTCTTAATTTTACTACTTCTTCTTCCAATGGTGAATATCTTCGGAGCTTCTATGAATGTCTGGCTTGGTACATATGTTAGAACTAGGTCCATCAGGTATGCCAATAGAAGAGCTACAGAAGCTCTCAACACTATTTCTGATCCCATAGGAGCAGCACTCCACAGACACACATGGTATACCCGAGTGCTCTGGATTGGAATTATGGCGTTAGCAAGTATAGCCACAGGAGGAGTTGCTGGGGCGGCCTATGCAGGATTCACGATAGGATTCACAACAGGATGAAAAAGAGGCAGAAGTTTGCCCCATATAAAGAGATCCCCCCTTATTATTTTATTAGTATACTTATTTTCTTTTGTTTTGGGAGCGTTCTCCATGAAGATTCCTGCCGTTCACATTGAACCGCGGCCCTCTATCCGTCCTAACTTTAACATTTACAGTAAAGATCTCATTAGCCAAGCCCCTTTCTTTCTTTTTGTGCTAGTTAATAACCTTCTAGCTGTAGCATTGATCTTAGCTGGAGGATGGTTGCTTTGCATTCCTACCTTCCTAGTCTCTGCTGCATCAGGTTACTTCGCGGGTCTCTACTTCTTCGCTGCCTATAAATTATATGGCTTGTATTCTGTGCTACTATACCTACCTTTACCCTTAGAAATAGCTTCGATAGTAATAGCGGGAAATCTAGCGATTTCTCTATGTAAAAGACAGTATAATAGGTTATTAGGTACAAGCTACCCTATAGAACGGTTTATAGTGAAACTAGAAATGAGGAAGTTACTTTTAGTCGTATTTTTGCTTGCAGTGGGATCTCTCTTGGAATACCTGCTCCTACTAATCATTAAGTGATATGAGGGGGATTCCATGAGAACCGTAGTATCCTTAATGATCACCTTTTTGGCTGGATTGACCATTTCTCTCTATATAGTTTTACCATTTCTCTCTGTTAATCTTACAAATAATTCAGAATTAGAGATCCACTTAGTTAAGAACTCTATGTTATTTGCGCCCATCTTCTCTGGCATGATCCAAATAGTTCTCTGGTTATTTAATTCTTCCCTTTCCTCCCTCCTAGGAAGGAGGTTAGAGAGGAAAATCAATGTAAAATTCATCACTTTTCTGAATGAGCTAGCGGTTCCATATATCCCCGTTCTACTATTCTCACTCTTCTTGATTCCATATACTTGGCTGAACTTACCTAGTTATAAAGCGGAAAGTATGGATGACTATTTCACTTTTGTAGAGTTGTTAGGAAAGAGCTATATCTATAGAAATGGATTACTCGCTATAATATTTGTATCCATGATGAG
>WALU01000026.1 GCA_015522685.1 Thermoproteota archaeon
AGTTGAGGCTGTATGGCGCACTGCCCACAAGGCAGGGTTTGGAAGATATCTAGCTTTAGGATCAAAGAGATTAGCTGAGATGTATGGCCATCCAGAACTCTCAATGAGTGTTAAAGGTCTTGAGATGCCTGCATACGATCCAAGAGGAGCTAAAGGAATAGGATTAGAGTACGCCACCGCTAACAGAGGAGGATGCCATGTAACTGGATATACTATATCTCCAGAGATCTTGGGTGTACCTGAGAAGATAGATCCTCTAACTCCTGAGGGTAAGGCAAAATGGGTCAAGCTCTTCCAAGACTTCACAGATGTAATCAATTCGACGGTCAACTGTCTCTTCACAACATTCGCTATAGGACTACCAGAATTCTCAGAACTTCTTTCAGCTGTTACTGGATGGAATTTAACAGAGGACGAGCTTCTTAAAATTGGAGAGCGTACATATAATCTGGAAAGGGTCATACTAAATAGATATGGCTTCACTGGAAGGGACGACATCCTTCCGAAGCGCCTGCTGGAAGAGCCTATGCCTGAAGGTACAGCTAAGGGACAGGTAGTTGAGCTGGACAAGATGAAGAAGGAATATTATGAGCTCAGAGGATGGGCTGATGGATCTCCCACTCCAGAAAAGTTGAGAGAGCTTGACATAACTCTCTAAGCTTTTTTCCTTTTAAAAAAAAGAAATAATTATATTAGCTCCCAGATGTCTTGAAGGGGGTTTATTTTGGAGTACCCCGAAATAGTCCAAATAGAAGTAACTAACAAGTGCAATTTCAACTGCATTATGTGCATAAGACATGTATGGCAGACGGGCCTTATGGATATGGATCCGGCTCTGTTTTCCAAGATAGGGAGAGAGGTATTTCCACATCTGAGGAGGCTCGACCTCTACGGGCAAGGAGAACCATTCATGCATCCTAATCTCTTAGATCTAATAAAGATAGCTAGGGAATACCTACCTAGAGAAGGGAAGATCTTAATGAATACCAATGGCTCTCTTCTCATCCCTAAAGTGGCTGAAAAGCTAGTTAAGATTATAGGGAGAGCTATATTGGCTTTTTCAGTTGATACTGCTGATGCTAGAAAACTGGAGCAGATGAGGCTTGGCGCTCCATCCAGGAGGATCTTTGAGAACTTCAGATATCTAGTGAACCATGGAGAGGGAACTAGCATAGGTGTTGAAGCTGTGGTGACGAAGGGAAATTACATGGATCTACCTGAACTCGTTAAAAAAGTAGGAGAAGAAGGAGGCGATTTCATCTTGGTATCTCACGTCGTACCTTACACTAAGGCCATATTTGATAGCTCAGTTTATATCCCCGTCTCTCAAGAATCACTTAAGATCATGGAAAGGGCATTAGGTTACGACTGGAATCTCATAAGAGAAGCGAACTATGAACTCTTGGCTCAGACTTACACTGGCAGGAGCATTGATAAGACAGCTTCGGAATTCCATAGAGGACTATGGAAGAAAGCAATGGATAAGGGCTATTGGATAAATCTCCCGATGCTCTTCGAGAGTAAGGAAAGGTTAGCCATTTTAGAGGAGGTCAAGAGATATTTCAAGAAAGCTGAGGTAATAGCTCATGAATATGGTGTAGAGATAGATCTTCCACCGCTCTTCCCAGATGCCAAGAGGAGGCATTGTCCCTATGTTGACAAGAAAGCTCTTTTCATAAGATCGGATGGTAAGGTAACTCCTTGTATGGACTTCGCCTATTCTCATCCGATGTATGTCAATACGCACCTGAAGGTAATCAAAGAGGTGATAATGGGAGATCTAAGGAGAGAGGGCCTGCTGGATATATGGAACAGTGAGAGGTACAGGAACTTCAGGAAAATGAGAGAAGATATGCCTGCTAATATACCTTGGTGTGGTGATTGCCCATATTCCACACTAGGCTGCTTTTATACGGAAAATAATGATATAGACTGCTATGGAAATGAGCCTAACTGTGCCGAATGCTTGTACAGCGTAGATATTGCTAGATGTAATATATAGTGCAATGATAAGTGCTTGGAAGAATAAAGCTCTATGAAGAGATAAGAGGCACCAAGAATAGGTAAAGAAGAAAAAATCTACGATTTTATCTTATTTATTGAATCTTCTAAAGCCTTAAGCGATGCCTCTAATATATCTGGGCTCGTTCCACTGGCCTCCACTTCTCCCTTAGGCCCAAGAACTCTTATTAGAACCTCACCTACTGCATCCGTACCTAATGATATGGCTCTGAGCCTGAACTTCCTGAGCTTGAAATCGGGTACTCCTTCCAGAGATCTTATCGTGTTGGCAAGGGCATCTACAGGCCCAACTCCGAATGATGCCGCCCTTGTCTCCTTATCATCCATTCTCGCTTTAACTTGAGCGGTGGAAGTTATTCCAGAGCCAGTAACAACCATCCATTCCTTCACCTCAAACCACTTACGCTTGCTCACTCCAAGTACCTCCTCAACTATTGATCTGAAGACTCCGTCAGTTATCCTTACTCCTTTATCCGCCAGTTTCTTCACTTCGGCCAATATCTCCTCAACCTTACTCTCCTCAACTGGGTATCCCATGTCCTTCAGAGATTCTATGACAGCAGTCCTCCCCGATAGCTTTCCCACCAAGAAGCGTCTCTTTCGACCGACTTTCTCAGGAGGTATGAGTTCATACGTAGCCGGATCTATGGAAATAGCATGGACATGTACCCCAGCTTCATATGTATAGGTCAGCGGCCCAACTATGGGAGCCATCTCATATATTGGTAGACCACTATGCCTCTCAACGAGCTCGCTAACTTCAGGCAGGAGGCTTAACTGTATATTAGATTCGACGTGGAGAAGTTCTTTCAATGCCACTGCTACCTGCTCTAGCGGTGCCATACCAGCCTTGGGACCTAGACCATTAACTGAGACGTGAACCTGATCTGCTCCAGCCATCACGGCTGCTATGGAGTTAGCTACTGACATACCCAAGTCGTTGTAGAATGCAGTGCTCACAGGCTTGGTTAAATGAGATTTTGCCTCCCTTGTCATCCTAGCAGCTCCTTCTGGTGTGAGTATCCCTACAGTATCTGTAAGGTTTATTCTATCAGCTCCAGCCTCTTCGGCTTTCTTACAGATCTCCCAGAGGAAATCAGGTTCGGATCTGCTTGCATCTTCGGCTGAGAACTCTACCATCGCCCCATTGGATTTGGCGAGGGATATGGAATCAGTTAGCTGCTCTATGGCCTCCTCCTTAGAGAGACGAAGCCTCTTCTCCAAATGGAGTTTGCTAGTCGGCATGAATATATGGACACAGTCCACCTCTCCTTCCAAAGCTAGCTCTATATCTAACTTCTTGGCTCTAGCCAGAGCACATATCTCAGCAGAGAAGCCAGCTCTCGATATTCTCTTCACTGCTCTTACAATATCAGATACTGCTTTCCTTTCACCCTCCGAAGCTGCAGGAAATCCAGCTTCTATGACATCTACTCCTAGAGCATCCAAATTCATAGCTATCTCTACCTTAGCCTCAGTAGAGAAGGAGATACCTGGAACTAACTCCCCCTGACTGAGGGTAGAATCAAATATCCTCACTCTTCGGGGAGCTTCTGGAACAGGATTAAATAAACTCATAGGGCTATGACCAGTCATTTCTATAAAAAGACGGCCGCTAAAAATTTTTACATTTTTGCCCAGGCATCTTCCGGTCTGCTAGATGCCTTCATAGGTAAACTGATAACTTCCATCTCTACTTGAACTGGGAAGGGTATAGGACTAGCCATTCCCCATATAAGGGCCTCGTGATTCGATAGCATTGCTAAATAGTTTGATAGATCTTCTACTTCAGTATATCTGAGTATAGCATCTTGATCATTGCCATTCCTGAGCCTGAAAGCCGCTATTGTATTGGCCTGGCTTATCACACTCTTGCTCACGTAGGCGGGCCTCTGAGTCACTATTATGAACCCTAGATTGTAACCACCTGCCTGACTTATTGCTTCTATTATTGCCTGAGCAGCTCCAGCCTCGTAGGGATCACCGACTATGTTGTAGCCTCTCTCAGGTACTAAGTACTGAGCTTCCTCCACCACGATTATCAGAGCAAAATCGCCTTGCTGCTTCCTAGATACGGCATAGCTAGTAAGCCTCCTGATAATATCTCTAGCAGCGTAAAATTGATCATCATATCTCGTATCTGTGGAAAAATCCACTATAACAAGAGGATTCTTCCTCACCTCATCTATTACATCGAGGCCCTTTCCCCTAGCAATGAATCCCTTAAATTCCCTCCTTAGCCTTGCATCGATCTCCGCCACTAGTGAGCTTCTTATCTTCATTTCTCGAGCTACTTGCCTTAAACTTCTTCTCAGATCATCTAGGTCTGGTTCTTCTCCTTCAGCCATGGATTCTTTAGCTGCCTCAAGTATGAGCCTATAGGAGATGGTACCCTGCCTATATCCAAGCTTTCTCGCTATGTCTCTCGGCCTGAGGAGACCATGCTTTGGGAGAAAAGCAGAATAATCATAAGTAATGCCTCCTTTCTTGGCAAGACCGGAGTACTCTCCTCTCCTATCAAGTATGAGGAACCTTGGCTTCGGATTATGATATGATGATTTAGCTATTAGACTTGAGACAAAGCTGCTGTTATGCACAAAAATTCCATTTGCGAGGAAATTCTGGGTTCCAGATACTTCCAAGTCGTACACAAACTCCTCTGCAGTATATACCTTTCTTATGCTGATTATCCTCTCTAAATCTACCTTTCCCCTCTGTATTACACCTTTTATGGGTGTTCTTCTTTTTACTATACTTATCGCCGATTGGGGTCCATCGCTAGCCTTAGTATAATACTCAGGAACCTCAAGTTTGCTCTTCAGCTCAGAAGCCGTGAAGGATTCAAGCCTAAGGCCTTTGTTGCAATGTCTAAGAACTGTAACCCCTAAAAGAGACATTACCATCGATAGCTCTCTCAGGCGTTTTCCTTCCTCCATAACAAAGATGAAGGAGTTATCATTGGCTATGAGAGGAAGTTGCTTGCGATTGAGGTACTCTCTAAGAGCCCTGAAGCGAGGAAACATGTCCGTTCCAGTAAAATGCCTATGATATGAAGGAAGATTCATTATCGAGACAAGCCCGTATGCTATGGCATCCATGAGTAGCTCCGATCTTACGATTGCTGCTTTGTATCCATAGAAGTTGCAATCAACTCCAGCTTCAAGGCAAGCCATTTTGACATCTGCTGGACTGCTGTCCATTATTACAACCCCCCTTCCCTCATAGTCGGGTATGCCTGAAGCCAATGCTATACCTATCAGCCTATCCATGTAAGGGAAATCGGATCTGGGTTCTGGCAAGTCAATACCCCTAAGCGAGATTAGATATCTGCTCTTCATTGCCATTAATGTCTTAGGAGTAACTGAGATTGCATGTATTCCATCCGGAGTAACAAGAAGGCTATGATCTTCTGTTACCCTTATTTTCTTCCCCGTAGCCGTCTCTATCTCATATATGTTCTTATCATTCATATGCCTGAGGGCTCCAGTAACCCTGCCCCAGCTCGGGACCATCCCCGATCTCAGTGTTGGTGTGTAGTACTCCCATCCCCTGAGATCAACTATCCCTCTCTTAACCTGCCTTGGAAGTAGAGGATCAATAAAACTCTTTATTGGGCCTATATAATACTTCTTCTTTTCTTTATTCCATAGTACGATTATGGTATCACCGGTAATACTCTTTCCGCTCCTCGTCATTCCAGTGACAAACATGTGTCCCCTAGCTATGGAGGAGAGATCCATGTGAAAGGAAACTTCGGTTCCCTTGATCCTCCCCACCTTAACAGGGAGGCCCCAGCTCACCCTCATTCCAAGGAAAGACATCATATCCTGCTTAGTTGGCTTGCTGACAGGACTCAAAGTTGAAGGAGGTGATTCCAACTCTCTAATTTTGCCAAATTCGGGATCTCTATATCCTAAGACTTCACATTCAACTATTATGTACTCTAACTCGCTGCTATAGTCGGATATGAGGCCTGAACTGCTTGCTATAAGACCAGTCCTGCCTAGATCAACCTCCTCATTTATGGTCTGTATATCTCTTGCCCTCAAAAAGACAGGAACAGCCTTCCAGGGGTGATCAACCAAATAGAAGTCCCCCAATGCCACCTTAGCTCCCTTGAGAGCCACGAAAAGCACTCTCCTCGGGGTTGTATGAGAGATTACATGGCCGATCACTTCCCTCAATCAGTTTCACCCCTCTGCAAGGAAAACATGGCAGTTCTATCCGAGGAACTGCCTAGCTTCGATGATATCTCATTGACCATGAGCCTGTAGACAAGGGTGGCTTGCTTATCTGTGAGCTTAGACAATCTATCTGCAGCTATCAATGGAATTGGAAGGCCTGAAGATGGTTCTGATAGCTTGTAGAGCATTCCTGCTATTCTCTCTGAATCATCCAGCGCATATTCAGGCAGATCCATTCTAAAAGGCTTTGATCCTCTCCTGATGAACATGGCCCAAGGTCTGTAGGCCCTAGCATCCTTGAGCCATGTTAGTATGTCCTCCCATTTGGGAGATATAGGTATAGGGCCTAGAGCCTCCCCATCCCTCAGGATACTTGATGCCATGAGGGTGTCAGGTGTACCACTTAGACCCAGCCAAGAAGATATATAAGTACTTCTTATCCTCTTAACTATACCTAGAACAGTTTTTCCCGATGAATGGGCGTTAACCAGCAGCTCCCCTAGGGATCGCAAGGCTGCATCGTAAACCTCAAAGTAGGCCTGAGAATGGGCCCTTCCTCCAGGACCATAATAATTTCTCGGCAGGTAGAGAGGACCATCCAATATGACAAGATCTGCCTCATCCAGTAGGATAGATGCTACATGGTACATGAGATAATAGCCTAGAAGAGAGGAAAACTTGGAGCCTTCTTCATCATCGAAGTAGGACCTGGGAGGCTTTAATGCAGCCACGAGGGGGCTCCTAATTTTCTTAGGTCCCTTGAAGGTGGATCCTACAGCTAAGCTGATGGGTTGGTAGCCGAGAAATAGGTCCTTTCCATTAGATCCTGCATCTACTGCTGCTATTCTCACATTCTCAGATGCCTCATCACTGAGGGATATTATGGGAAGGACCTGCTTCAGCTTTGGAGATATGTTCTCAGTTTTCTTGATCATCTCTGCTAGATTATCGGCTAAATCAGAAGCTATACCCCTTAGAAGCTCATGATAGCTTTTATAGGAGGTTATTATAGGTTTAAGGCGTTTTTCAGCGAGGTCGTATTTTTTTATAGTACCCTTTTTCATGATTAATCCATTACTTTTATAGTTTTTCTAAATTAAACATTATTGGTTATCATAAGCATATATGTCAGGTCGAAAAAGACTTTATTTTGATATCAAAAGCATTCTAGAGAATAAAAGATAATAGAAGATATCAAAGTAATTTTGCTAAATCAAAAGAATTATAAATTAGCAAAATACATTTTGATTGATGATTGTGAAAGGAGGGAGCGAGAGCAGCAGGTCTCAGTTAGGAGCTATAGGAAGGCTCCTTGCTCAGAGAAGAGAAAAGATGCTTAATCTTAGTGATTCCAACTATTTTCTCGTTGCTCCAACATCTGCCGACTTTTCCCTCCTGGATAATCTTATTTCCTCTGATATTGGAAGAATTAGTGCTGCTGTATTTGTAGATGATGGGTTGGAGGATGAGGGGCTTAAGGCCTTTAGGAGGAAGATCTCAATAGTGACCTCTAATATGATAACTGAAGTTAAGCTGGATGATCTAAGCCAGATGAGCTTGATATATGAGCTGTCTGAACTAGCTAAACTGAAGGAGAATGACTTAAAGGGACTCATTGTGTGCAATGGCTTTCTTTCTATACCCCTGTTCCATTTGGCTATGTACTTAGATGCTAGAGCTATCGAGCTAGGCGAGTCTGGTTATAGAGAACTCATAGCATATCCAACATGGAAATTGAATGGAATTTCTCTTGCTATCCTCTATGTAGTATGGAAGCTTGAAGAAGTCGTTGGAAGAGCTACTCCACAAGCTATAGTCAAGTGCATCAGGATGAAGAGCAAGATTAAGAGGAGAGGGGATGAGAGATCTAAGCTAGTGAGCTTGGATTATTACTTGAAGAAGTATCTCATGAAGGATGAACTTATCGTCAAGCGAAAAGATCCTAATAGTAAGAGAGGAGTTGTATATGAACTCACTCCTAAGGGAAGGAAGGTTGCTCAAATAGTCGGGGCCCACTTCACTGCCTCCGGCATGGACCTTAAGGATATAATAGACCTAGAGTCGTTGAACAGCATGGTAGAGGTCCCAGTGAAGAGCTGATCTAGATAGGGAGACATCTATTGATAGATCAATAATTGAGTTGGCTATTCTAGAGTTTATAGCATTAATGAGTCCTTTTATAGCTAAAAAAGAGCATATCTTGCAGTGGCTAAGATAATCATAGGCATACCAATAGGGAGCGGGCTGGTTTTGGTTCTTCTCTTCTTGATGATGTATCTTTCATATAAGCTCGTAAACGAATATTCTTAAGCCCGATAATAGCTGCTGAGACTGGTCTCATAATGAGAACTATGACTATGAGTGGGTACGCCCTGATCTTCTCTAATGCCTTACTCATTGGTAGCAACTTTGGGTGCTATCCTTCTAGCTAGGAGGTGGATAGGCGAGGTAAAATGAAGTAGAGTAGTTGACGTCTTAGTATATATCCTTTTAATAATAAGGGTGGCGGAGTTCCTAGAAGATGTGGGAAGGGTGGGGGGTTGAGGAGGGAGAGGGCGGAGGAAAAAATAGCCCTAAAGAGGGATATTGGATTATTTGGCTCTTTCTCAATGGGATACGCCGATGTTGGAGCTGACATCTATGTAGCCCTTGGCCTCGTAGCTCTATATTCAGCTGGAGGTTCTCCTCTAGCTTTCTCCTTAGCGGCAGTACTCTACATTACCACTGGCTTGAGCTATGCAGAGCTGGCATCGACCTACCCCTATGCTGGAGGAGTTCAAGTATACTCAATGAAGGCATTCAATGACCTAGCTGGCTTCGTCGCTGGATGGATGATGCTCCTCTCTTATACCGTGGACATAACCCTCTTTGCCATGGCCTCAGCTGGATACCTCAGCTTCTTCATACATGCTATAAGACAATCATCTCAGGTGGGGCCTTTCCGACTAGGGAATCTTATAATATCTACATTGATCATAATCTCCTTTTTAATAACAATAAACGTATTGGGGGTTAGGGAGTCATCTACCCTTAATGTGATGATGGTCTTTCCCAGCTTGGCCGTTCAGATGACTATTCTCCTCATGGGGTTCGCCTTCAACTTCTCCTTTCCCATGTTTCTGAAACAAATTTCCGAAATAGGTTCTCCTAGGTTCTTGGATGTCTCTTACATATCATTCCTAGATCTAAGAGCACAGAACTTCATATACGGGGTCACCTTAGCGATGAGTTCCTACGTGGGAATCGCATCAATAGCTCAGGCCGCTGAGGAGACGAAAAAACCATATCGATGGATCCCTCTAGCAGCGAAACTGTCAGTTCTTATGGTCCTAATATTCTCGATAGGGCTGTCGGTGCTCAGCATGGGGATGATGAGCTGGCAGGAACTGGCAGGGAACTTAGGGAGCCCCTTAGTCGCTATGGCCAAGAGAATAGCATATATAGGCAATCCTCTCTCCTATCTAGTTGCATTCACTGGATTTACAGTTAATTTGGCCTCAGCTAATACTGGGGTAATAGGGGTTTCTAGAATAGTTTTCTCAATGGCAAAGTATAACCAGATGCCAGGATGGTTCAACCAAATTCATAGCAAGTTCAGAACGCCGACCAGGTCAATTCTATTCTTCGGGGCAATTGGTATGATTCTAACATTCTTGGGAGGCTTAGAGAAGGTAGCTGATCTCTATACATTCGCTGCGCTCATAACCTACATCTTTGTAAACCTAGCGATATTTAGGCTGAGGAAAATAGATATGGAAGCATATAGGCCTTGGAAGGGTCCTAGTATAAGGAGCGTGCCACTAACAGGATTTATTGGCGGAGCAGCGGCACTCACAATACTCATCCTAATGATAATTTTTCATCCCATTGGTAGATCTTTAGGTACCTTCTGGCTGATCTTTGGCTTGGTCCTCTATGCTACATACAGGAAAGCGAAAGGACTGCCTGTCACTGGTAGAATTTACGCTGATGAAGTGAAGCCAGCAGCATATAAGATAGAGGTTCTGGCCATGGTTCCCTATGAGATACCATCCAGTATAGCAGCAGATGTATTACAGAGTTACTTCGACAGGAGACACCGTCTCTTCCTAGCTGATTTAATCTCCGCGAGAGATATGAATGAGTTTAGAGAATTAGAGTCGCTATCTATGTCGCATCTAGAGGAAGTTGCTTCAATTCTGAGGAAGGAAAGATATGAAGTCACTACGTTCATCATTAGAGGAGGAGAAAGAGCTCTCGCTGAAGAGGCAGAACCCTACGATTTCGTCGCGATATTCTGGAGGGGAAGGTTAAAAGGTAAGATCCTCCAAATCTCAAAAATGCTCAGCGATAGATTGAAGGGTAGACTTGTCATGCTTAGAGTGAGGTGAGATGATGACTGTGCTCGTGATCGTGAGCATAAGAGTCGTGAGCAAGATGCTCGACAAGGTAACGGAATCTCTAAAGAAGTACCCGGAGATAATAGACCTCTACGAGGTTACTGGAGAATTTGATGTTGTCGCCATGATTGAAGCTGAGAACGCGGTTGAGTTCAGGAAGTTCCTCAAGGATAAACTTCTCAAGGTGGAGGGAATTGAAACGACCCACTCAGTAGTCGTCCTGTATACTCATAAGAGAGGAGGTAAGCTAATTTAATTAGCACCTAGCCTTGAGCCTCTGAGTAACCACAGCCGGGCATATCCTAGTGACTCCTCTCATCTTTGATATTTCCTCTATTATTGAATCCATCTCCTCCTCATTTCTAGCCCATATCTCTAGCATGATCGAGTGATCTCCAGCTGTTATCCAGGAAGACTTAGCATAACTCTTGCCTGCTAATTCCCTAGCTACCCTGATCAGATCCCCTGGCTCGACATCCACTCCAGTTAGAGAGACTACATTGTAGCCTAGGGCCTTTGGATCTACCTTGACAGTATATCCCTTTATGATTCTAGCATCTTCAAGTTTCTTTATCCTCTTCCTTATAGCAACATCGCTTATACCAAGCTTACTGCCTAGTTCCTTTAGAGAGATCCTTCCATTCTCTATCAAGAAGTTGAGGATCTCTCTATCTTTATTGTCTATTCGAACTTCTAATCTTCTGGTTACCATAATATCTCAAATATAAGGGAGATAAAACATTAAAAAAGAAAGGGACTACATCATGATTACTTGACTACCATTACGATACTTTAGTCTCCTTTAAGTTTCCCATGTGTATACAAGTTGTAGTAGTCTACAACTCATAGCTCTGAACTCTTTTTCATCTTTATCTTGGAGGATGACCTTAAGCTCTCGTAGATAGAACCATATCGAAGGTCTCTACGTGGATCGATTGTAAGTTCTCCTCTCTTCTCTTCCTCAATAGATACCCGAACCTATTTTACGGCTACTCTCACTGTATGAAAGATGTGGGAAAATGGAAGTAGTAAAGAGTATATTTGAATTAGAGGTAATCTATCAGGTGGTAAGATTAGCTCGCAGAATGACCTGATGGTAATCCTAAGCTCCCTTCCACCGGATGTCTTAAAAGAAAATGGGAGTGTTAGGTCAGATCCACTAGTTTTAGGTTCTATTACCTTGGTAGGCCTTAAGCAGGATGAGCTAACAGCCAGTGACAGGAGGCTCAAAAGAGCTGGAGTCTTCGAGGTTCCTCAGGGATCTATTCTTGCTCTGCTTGCTCCAACAAGGGGAGGCCTCGCCAGGCTCGTCTCGATAGGTAGAGTCTTGCTAACAGCTACGAAGCTAAGCGATGCCTACTCTTCATATAACTCACCTGAGTACGAATCTATTAGGGAATCAGACAAATCTCTGAGGAAACTCTTGAAGATAAATAATATCATAACTCCTTTGGAGAGGATAAAGGATGGCTACTTTATAATGGCTGAGAATGTGCTTAGACTAGGGATCCTTTATCCTGGGATGGGAGAGTTTCCAGATGAAGGTTACTTGATCACAGAACGTTGGCTAGAGCTTGCAGGCCTAAAGGGTGGGATTTCAGGTCTATGGGGAAGGACTTGGGGAAGACTCTTCGTTCTGGATCCTAGTGAAGGATTGACCCTTATGCTCGGCCTCCTCGCATCATCTCCAACATTTGAGGAGCTGATAACTGAAGGAGATGTGAGGGCTCTCGATGGAATGAGTCAGAGGGAGATATTTCAGCATTTCCTCGAGGGCGAGATTAAGAGATTGAAGTACTTAGGATGGCACCTAATGGGCAATCGAAGATGATGGGTAGGATATGATGTATGTAATGTAAAGATCGATTGGAGAGATGAAGAACCTTGAAAGGAAATATAGAAGTAAGAGGTGAGCGAAGTGAAATGGAGATTGCTCCTAATTGATGGAGATGCGGCCTTCAATATGGCCCTCGATGAGACTCTCCTCCTCTCAGGGAAGCCTACTCTTAGAGTTTATAGGTTCAGGCCCAGTGCAGTTACCATAGGATACTTTCAGAATATAAAGAGCTCTGTTGATTTAGAGGAGATAGAGAGGAGGGGAATTGATTTAGTGAGGAGACTTACAGGGGGAGGCGCGGTTTATCATGATGAGAGAGGTGAGGTCACCTATTCTGTAACAGGCCCCATAGATTTGTTCTCGAAGAGTGTTGAGGAAAGCATAAGGATCATATGTAAAGGCGTGGTCAACGCTATAAGGAGGTTAGGGCTCAACCCAGAGTTCATCCCTATAAATGACGTAGTAGTAAGTGGCAAGAAGGTTTCTGGAAGCGCTCAAACTAGAGAAGGCAACTTCCTGCTCCAACATGGAACTCTCATGTATGATACAGATTTAGAGGTACTAACTCGATTTATAAGGCCACCTAAGCAGAAATTGGAGGATAAAGGAATAAAGAATATTTTAGCTAGAGTAACCACCCTATCAAGGGAGCTGGGGAGGGAATTGAGCTTTCAAGAGGTCAGAGGCTCTATAATAGAAGGATTTAGCTTCTTAGGCGAATTGGAAGAGGGAAAAATCAATGAAAAGGAATGGAAAATGCTGAAGAACCTTGAAAGGAAATATAGAAGTAAGAGGTGGAATTTCAAGAGATGATATCAAAGGTAGTGAGATCTAAGGCCGGCAAGACCCTCCAGATAAGCCTTTCCCTAAAGAAAGGTGACAGGATAGAGAAGATAATCATAGCAGGGGACTTCATAGCTATCCCTTCTAGCGCTATAGACAGGCTGGAGGAATCTCTAACCAACACAAGTGAAGAAGATGTAGATATAAAGATCAGGGAAGGATTAGAAGGAGTGTACCTAGTCGGAGTAACTGAAGATGATATGATCTCCCTGATTAGGGAGTTAATTTTATCTCTCCGATCTTACGGCCCCCAGCGTTCTTGATTATAAGATCGGCAGCTAGGTTTACAGCTCCTTTAACCCTCGGTTCCTCCACCCCCGGAACTCCCGCCCCCAAGATCAGCAGCTTCCTAGTATCTTCTCTTATCTTAGTTTTTCTAGAATCTCTATGAGGATAGAGGAAGAGTACTTCCTCTTCGTCAGCTAGGACTGGCTCTCCACCCTTCATACGATCCTCACCTCCTCCTATTGGATGGAAAAGCTCGCAGCACCTAGCTAACCGAAGAACTATTTTCCTATTTACTCTACCTAAGTCGTAGAGACCTATTGGAACTAGAGACAAGGCGCTTGCTACATTTCCAGCGTCAACGACATTGTTGATCCTCGGAAAGCTGCCTTCTCTCAGGACCCTCCTTACCATTGCCTCACTGCTTGGTCTTACTTTCGTCGGGTCTATTCCTATTCTCCAATAAAATTCTCTATAAGCCCTTATGACTGAATTCTCCTTTAACTTCTCCAACGTATATCTTGATCTCAGCTCCTCCAAGGCATCTTTCATGTAACCATTCTTAGTGAGATTTACATTTACTCCTTCCACCTCTAAGTAAGAGATGAATATTCCGAGAGCTGCAGCTTCATCTTCTATAGAGATTTCCATGGATTCATCACTTCCCTCCTCTTTTCCTTCCTCCTACTTAATGCTCTCCTAACCTTGACTATGGTCAGTATCATGGCAGCTATTAAGAGAGGCAATAAAAAATTCAGCCCTAAATGAAAGTTTCCTATCATGCTTTCAAGCTTTTCAGCCCAGCCTTGATCTTTTTTCACAGTTATGTTCGCTTTAGCTTCTCCACCAACCTTGGATTCAACCTTTAGCGGTTTCGCCTCTAGAGATATGCTGGCTACGGCGCTATTATTTGCTCTATCTACTCCTCTTACATTTATCTTCATGGTACCAGGTTTTCTCGCCTTTATTCTAGCTACCTTCGGACCTAAGGTCTCAAATATTCCATCTCCATTCAGATCCCAGTAGAGCTTAACAGCATCGCTTCGGACGGTAATTGTTGCTATTTCTCCGACCTCAAGTTCCGATTTATCAGAGCTTATGTTGATATGAGGAGGCGTGTTATCTATCTCGACCTGAGAGTAGGCTGTAACATTACCCGATTGAAGTTTCAGCTCATAGATACCATCTTCTAGGGAAGTAACGTTCCAAATAAGAGATCCATTTCCATCTATTTCCCTTAACAGGCTCCAACCAGCTTTGTTTCCATAATAAAGGGTTGCATTTCCCACTCCTACTAAAATCCAGCTCAGGTTAGTCGACCTCGATACAGGTTTCTGAGACGTGAATAGAGTAAGCTGAACATCTCCTTGCTTCACGGCATTTTCCATTCTTCCTTTCTCTATTTTATATCTCATGATCATCTCTTCCTTATTCCCTCTTGAATCCTCTAAGATGAACTTAAAGTAGTGATATCCACTAATCATCTTCACTATTGGAGTTGGATCTATTATGACCTTCGAGGTCTTCCAAACTCTCCTCCTATTAATTATTCTGACCCACTGTCCTCCCGAACCGGTTCCATGATAAGCAGTCAGGAAGGCATATTCATTGATTGGAATTATAATTCTCACAGTTATATTGTTTCCTGGGCCTATTTCAGACCAATTTCTCGGTTCTATCTCCATATGAGGGGCTTTCACATCGACCCTCAGCTTTAGAATAACGGAAGACTCCCTCAGACCATCTGAAGCCTCTATCTTAACCTCACCGGCAGAGGGAATGCCTAGTTTGGTGATGTCGCCAGAGCTTATATTTTTAGACCATTCCTCGATCCAATCTCCGCTAACCAGTCTGTAGATATAGGTGCTTATGATAGGTGAGGAGTCATCACTCACTTTGAAGTTAAGATTGAACCTCCTTCCCACGGTTGTGTAGTTCTCTGGACTCAGTACTTTAATAAGAGGAGGTTTGTTGCCATTGTTTATCTCATCTACGAGAGCGACCCTGCTAGCCTCCAGATATGCGCTTATACCTAGCATCACTTCGAGAAGACCATCATTATCGAAGTCCACAAGCAATGGTGAGGTCGTCCCTATATATCTTACATACGTCTGGAGATGCATCTCCCCACCTGAGACCCATCTGGTCGGGTCCCTGAGGTGAACCTTCCATTCCTTCTCTCCCTTCCCTGAGAAGATGCGCAGGTAACGGCCAGAGGTAACGACAATATCAGGAAGCATATCTCCATCAACATCTCCCAATGCTGGTGTATAGAATGGGTTGTTCACCTTAGTTGACCAGAGAACCTTTTCTAAGGACCTAGCGACTAAAGAGCCATCGTCAGTAATATAAACTAGATCAATTCTCCCATCTCCATCCAAATCGCCAGCTGCAGGTAAAGTAACTACTCCATTTACTCTTAGTAGGAGCTTATCGCCACTCACTACTGTGAGCATCCTTCCATTAAGACAGGCGACATCATCAAAACCATCTCCGTTGAAATCAGCAAGCACAGGTTTAGAGCTGCAGCCATAAGATGAATAGATATGTATCCTACTCTCTGGCCTCCAAGTTAGGATATCGTTGCTCGTCGTTATAACAAGTTCCTTTCTTCCATCTCCATCCAGATCGCCGTAAGCAAATCCCTTGGGTGCTTGATCAACTATAATCTCATTTGGTTGACTTGAGGGATTGTCTAGGTATAGAATATGTCCATCCATGTACCATACGATCTCATCGTAACCATCTCTATCGAAATCCGCAACTATTGGAGCAGGGGGTTCTATAGATGAAGGGAAATCTGATCTGTAATCCAGCCAGGTGAATCTCTGCTCTTCTCCCTCCTGGCTCGCTCTAGATACTCTCTTCACTGAGAACCATTTGACGCCTCCATTGTCAAATATCAGGGCAGAGGACATGACCCGATCTCGGGGCTTCCAGCAGACAGCTAGAAGCATCTCTCCCTTATTCGTCGAAGCATGAGCTACCTTAACTACCCTGCCAACACAAGCATTGATTATCCTTACAACCTTTAAAGAGCTTAGATAGTAAATTATCCCTTTAGAGGTCACGACTATGACTAGATTCCTACCTCTTGATTTTATGACTGAGAGTTCACTGATCTCCCCCGAGATCGGTTGTTTGAAGAAGAGAAGATTACTTTCATTCTTTAGAAGTCCTCTTCCGCTGTAGAAGTTGGTATTTGTATTTATCTCATCACTTAAGGGTAAAGCAGCAGCTGCGGTCATGGAGAGAGCTAAGAGGAGTATAAGTGGCCAGATCCTGTGCATCCAGAATCTCTCCATGTAAAAGAAAAATAACCATGCCTCGAAATGTAATGCGCACCTATTCCGGAGCTATGATCCCATCTCTATGGCTAGAGTTGCGACCTTGCCACCTGTAAAAACCCTTGAAAAGCCATTAAGCTGTATGATGTAGCCTCTCTTGGGAGATCTAGCGTCTCCCACCACGTCACCGAGGAGATTCCTGATTATTGTTAGGACTTGACCTTCCTCAACCTCATCTCCTAGCCCTACCTTATAATCCAAGAGCCCGGGAACTTCACTCAAAACTCTCATTCTCTTTAGATTCTTACCTTTGATAGCTGGAAAGAAATTTATCTTCTCCTCTTTTCCATTGACCATATTTAGCTGTATGAGTATGTTCTTGATTGCAATGAAACCGGCTTTTGCTCCAAGTTTGTCTATCCCTATTAGGCCAGGAAGCTCTATTGTAAGGGCGGGCACGTTGCTTCTAACGGCCATGCCTGTCAATGACATATCCAGTC
Organism: Thermoproteota archaeon; assembly: GCA_015522685.1. GTDB lineage: Archaea > Korarchaeota > Korarchaeia > Korarchaeales > Korarchaeaceae > Korarchaeum. The sequence continues at coordinate 17,278 of WALU01000026.1, forward strand.
CTATTCTGGAGTAGAGATCAGAATCGTAGTTATAGATGGGGGTTAGGCCACTAGATATCGCCACTTCCCGAATAAAATCTCTTATTGAGGAACCTGCAGGATGTATGAGAATGAAAGGTATGCAGGCGCCTGCTGTGTGAAGATCTAAAATAAAATTCGATTTGGAAGCAATTTTCCAGACCTCTGCCACCACTCTATCTGGAAGAGATCCTTTTATATCTCCAGGGAACATCCTATTTAGATCTAAGGCTGAATAAGGAAATCCTCTGATAGCATAGTTAAAGGAATCAGCGTTCACTAAGGAGACTATGGTTATTAATCCCCTCAGCTCACTTCTTTTCAGGTGATCCAAGAGGTACCAGATAGACTTATGGCCAGTTATCTCGTTACCATGAACAGTCATCGAGATAAAGAGACTCGGTCCTTTATCTCCACAAATCCTAATTATAGGCAGGGAGACTCTGGAACCATCTGGCCTGAATCCAACGACTACATTTTTCTTCTCCATCTTCATACTGAAGGATTGTAATTCTATGTAAAATAATTTAGTGGTAGAGTAGTAGAGGAAGTCGATCCATATGGTTACAGAGAGAAGCATTGATGGAGCTGTGGTATCCGATTACATAAGAGTGAAGAAAATGCCCGGTTTCGCATGTACCTTATGTGGAGACTGCTGCCGCAACAGAATGATTCCCCTGTATAAAGAGGATGTCGAGAGGCTTGAATCAGCAGGATATATGGACTTCTATGAGCCTACCACGAAGATGGAATTTGAATTGACAGGTGCTCCCTATAAGATGAAGCTCAAGGAGGATGGATCATGCATCTTCCTAGAAGGTAACTTATGCTCTGTGTATGAACTCAGGCCAGATACCTGCAGGCGCTATCCCTTTATCATTGGAGAAGATTTCATCCTCGTATCTCTATCATGCCCTGGAATTAAGTGGGATGAGGAAGGAAATCCGGAGCCTTATAGAAAAGCCTCAGAGAGGATAGCCAGCAGAATCGGAACACTAATAGATGATCATTGATTCGGTTAAAGAGGATATTTCAATAAGAGTAGGCATCTTCCATGTTGAAAAAGTCTTTTTATTATTCTTAGGCTCTTGAGAGAAATATACTAACCCTTGTTAGTTAATAAGAAGTTCTTCATCATACAAATCTTCATTAATTTCGAGAACTATTAGCATTATCATCTTTAAAGAAGAAGAGAGTAGTCAATTAGCTATAAATAGCATTTAGAAGAGGTTTTGTCAATATATAAATCATGGGTTTGAATTTGCTTGGTATTATGGCTCTTCCAAGCCCTCTGATATCCTCCTCCTTAAGCACACTGACCTTCATTAGAGCTAATAAGCTTACTGTGATGCTTATAACTGCACCTAGGATCCAGAGCCAGCCAGCTAGTCTGAAAGGCAAGGCTGGAAAGATCCCTAACATACTAGCAAGTAGAGCCTTACGAAGGATTCTCCAATCAAGGCGAAATCTCAGCTTCGACGAGGCAGTAGATGCATAATATAAGCCTGTGATGCTTCCTAGTAAGTAAGATAAGGCAACACCTCTAGATCCAAGGAAAGGTGTAGTTATAGAGTAGAATATGAGCCTAGGAATGCTTATTGCTAGGCCTATATTCAAAACCTGTCGAAACATATCTTTGGAGTAGCAAAGGTTAGTCACAGCTGATGAGATAAGGATCAGAATATTGGCCATTAGTATAAGTTCCAGCTCTAACCAAGCGCCTCTATAACTTTTCCCCAGTAGCCCGAGCAAGTAATCTGGAAACAGGAAGATGGAAACTGCCAGCGGGAGAGTGAACCCTAATCCTACCCTCAGTCCCCTCCAAGCAGCTCTCTTTCTTCCATCCTCCAATCCACTGAGATATGGGAGCATTATCTGCTGGATGGATCCCCCAATTCCTACTACGAAGCCTGATGCAGCCATGGCTATGTAAAACCTTCCAGTATCGAAGGCTCCAAGGTAGCTGAAGGCGAAAATGACAGCAAGTTGCTGCCCGAGGACCATAACCATGCTTGGCAGCCAGGTAGGCACTCCTGCTTTTATCAAATCCTTTAGATGGGTTATTCCAATATGGGGAGTCCCCAAGCTGATGAATGCATAGATTAGGCCTATAGAATCTATTATCAAGCCACTCATCATGTAGCCTATTATGGCCCCTACCCAGCCCAAGCCTAGGTATAGCAAAGAGATTCCAGTAGATAATTTTGCAATATTTCCGACTAGAATAGCAACGAGATAGGGAAAAGTTCTCATTAGAGCGACGAACATCGAAGCGAAAACTCCCGATAAGCTTATGAGGAGCAGTATAGAGACAAAGATCAAGCTTGTTGGCCCATAATTGAGAAAGGTACAGCCAGTAAATCCTAGGTAGAGGATAGCTAAGGAAGGTAGCAGGTATATGAGGAATAGGAAAATGAGAGACGTCCAGAAATATTTTCTAGCATTTTCAGGATCTCTTTCAGAATATTCTCCGATCCACTTCACCATTCCTCTAGGTACTCCTAAATTCAGGACTGATGAGATCAAGAGAGCCATGCTAGATGTTGCACTCACATATCCTATCACCGACGGTCCTGATATCGCTGAGACTATAAGCCAGAAAAGAAATCCGAAGATACTATTAGTAAGCGAAGCTAAATAAATCCAAAGACTGCTCCTGACCACGCTTATGAATTCTTTAGGGGCCATTTCATGGTTAGCCCTCGTTACTTACTAAAAGTTTAAGCAACTTAGCTTAGTATAGTATAATTCCGATCATGTTAATCTTAAGGGAACATTTATAGAAAAATGAACAAGAAGTTCCATGAATAGCCCTCGATTACCTTACCGAACAGTAAATTATGTCATTGTAGGCATATTCACTTCCTTTAATAATTCTATGACTCATCAAGACTCATTTCAGTAAGTTTTGCTTCTAGTATAATACCTCCAGTTTCTGCATGCCATAAGAGCTGCTCTAATTCTTGGAGGCGGACTCTCTATGAATTCCGATATGCTTCCGTCCTTCCTTCTCATTCTTATTTTTATACCTCTAGCTCCTCTCTTTAGCCTCTCCCACTTCTCAATCTTTTCCTTAGTCTCTACCACCGGAGAAAAAGGAAAGGAAGGACAATACAGACGATTAGAGTGATGTAAAAATGAGTTTAGGCTATACCCAAGCTTTGGTTAATGTATCAATTTTGAAGAGCTAATTATGGTACAGCTCCTTAGGGGAAATTAAGCCGTTACTCTACGAATTTAATCTTCCGCTATCTCTAGAGAAATCAAATAATTGGGAGGTACCCTACTTACTGGTCTTTTTTCTAGAAAATATTATCCCCCCCACTAATTATCTAAGAATTTTTAAGTAAGCATCAGCAGGATCTGAGAGCCAGAAAATGGTAGACCCCGTCCTAAGCTTCATTATCTCAATTGTTCTGCTTATGGGACTGCTGATCATGAAGCAAGAAGTCCATGTAGCTGTTACTGCATCGGCAATAGTGTTTGGAATTTTAACTCTTGGTTGGGGGATGATGGAATCAACCTTTAGAGGGATATTCGCGTATTCAACTCTGAAGCTCTTCATAGCCTTCTTCTCTGCTCTATTTCTCTCCTACATAATGAAAACAGCCGGTATTTTGAGTAAAATGACGAGATTGTTCGCTAGCATAAGCTGCAATTTTGCATCCCTCTTCATCCCTTCACTAGTTGGTCTTATACCTATGCCTGGAGGCGCTCTAGTCTCAGCTATGATGCTGAAGAGACATTATTTGGACAAGCAGCGACTCGATAGCAATTTCGCATCTTACCTGAACTACTGGTTCAGGCATATATGGGTACCCGTCTGGCCTCTCTTCCAAGCTCTCATCCTAACAGCAGTAATACTAGATACCTCAATAGTCAGAGTTATAGAATCTACATTCCCCGCCGCTATCGGCTCCATAATAGCAGGCCTTGTTATAGCGTATCCTCTCCTGAGGAAGAGGACTGTAAAGTGCAAAGAACCTGTGGAGAGTAGATGGAGGCTCCTCCTTGCAGGATGGCCATTCTTTTTAGTAGTTGTACTTGTCTTCCTCATTAAGCTTCCCGTTGAGTTCTCCCTGCTAATTACAGCTATAACAACTGCTGTTTATGTAAAGCCGACAAAGAAGCAGTTCCTCAAGGGCATAAAATTTGCTCTCTCTCCCAAGATAGTGACTGTGATAATAGCTGTGATGATATATAGGCAATACGTGTTTGATAGTAGGTCAGCTGATGCCTTGCTTCACTTCATGTCCTCCCATGGTATACCCACAATGCCTGTGGTCTTTATCCTTCCCTTCATGGTAGGAGCAACTACTGCAGGTGAATTTGTCTATGCAGGAACTGCTTTTCCCTTACTTGTGAATATATTAGGCACCGGAAGCTCGATAAATGATTTAGCACTCTTAACGGGATATACAGGAGGTTATATAGGAATAATGATCTCCCCAGTACACCTCTGTCTGATACTTACTCTCGAGCATTATAATGGTAAATATTCCGGAGTCTATAAGTATATTGTGCCTACTTCGATAATAGCTGTGATGATATCTTTAGCTATAGGGATGATCCTATGGCATTAGCTGAGGATAGGGTAGGATAAGACGGCATTGCCGCCTGAAGTCTTCAACAGATTAAAGGAAAATCTCTCCAGTGAAAATCCTCAAGGATCTTGTGAGGGGGACTCCCTCTAAGGCATCCATATTATGCTCACGTTGAACGCCACCAAGGGAGGTAAAGTAGGCTAGGCAGCTCACGATATCATAAATCAGTGAGGATTCCAAAGTCGCTATAAAAAGGTCAAAGTTTTCGCTGTCACAGAATTAGAATCAGAAGAGCGTTAAGCAGAATTAGGTTTTAAAAGCTTTTAGAGGCATTCATGATGCATCCGATGAAGCAGTGTGGTCTGTAGGTGGGAAAGTGGCTGCGCTTCCGGAAGCAGGTATAACGTTCCTAAGGCGACAGTTGGGCTATAAATGTTAAAATTCTCATACTCCCTAAGGACTAAGAAAAAGAGCGAGTGAGATCAGAGATGGATACATCTTGCATTGCATTAGTTCTACTGCTAGTGTTGGCTATCTCCATCATATCAGTGAGAGGGCAATCTTCCCAGTTGAAGGTGGAGCTTCCTTCAGAGTCAGTTAACCCCGGCGAGCCAATTAAAGTTACTGTTGGCGTAGAGGGAGTCTCTACAGGAGCCTATGTCAGATTGAATCTAGCAATAGTATCAGGGAATAAGACCATTTGCCATGAGGAAAAATACCTAACTGTAAAAGAACCTGAAATTGTATATTTTGAGATTACAGCGCCAGATAATCCAGGAGTATATTCTCTAATTATTTCTCTTCACTCTCAGGCTCAGGGAGCAAATACGTCGCAGGAGGTACCTCTGTTTGTAATCCCATCCCTCAAATATATCACATCTATAGCTCTCAAGTTAGCAGACATTGATGATGGGCTTGAGAAGCTGAGGATGGTAAAATTTAACAATACTGAGATAACAGATCTATTACAGTCGAGAGCCAAGTTATCTAGCGAATTTGGGTATCTAGTTAGGCTTATAGTTGAGGATAAAGATCCCAAGAGGGCTGCTCAGCTTTACGATGTTATAACGAAGTCCCTAAACTATCTAGATGAAAGAATAAAAGAGATATGGAATGTTGAGCTGATGGTATGGTCTGTCTCGAGCAGTATAGATTCTTCTCTGAGAATGCCGCCTAGCGTAAGCTTGGAATTCTGGTATAGAATAATTACTGCCTCTTTGTGGGTTATGCTGATCTTATTGGCCCTCTTTCCCCTATATACAACAGGTTACACTACTCTCACATATTACCTAGTCTCAGAAATGAAAGAAAGCTCGTATGTAATTGAACAGGCTAATAAGAGAGCTCTTGCAATATTAGAGAGAGCTTATGAGCAGATAAAGTGGATATCGGATCCAAAATCAATGATATTAACTGCCTTAGCCAGTGCTCTGGCCGCTATAGGGCTAATGGCAAACAATGTTTACGCCATAATAGGATCTATGCTCCTATCCCCTTTGATGGGTGCGATAGTATCAGGGGCTGTGGGCCTAGCTCTCATAGATGTGAGGAAAGAAGATAAATCTGGTCTAGATCTCTTTTATACAGGTCTAAAGCTTGGCGTGGAAGGGATCTTCATAATAATAGCTCTCTCATGGATAACTGCAGTAATAGCCAACTCATACGTCCCTCTTCAAGTTACGAAGGAGCTAGCTGCTAGGGGAAGCCCTAACCTAGTAGATTTAGCTATAGCGATTGCTGCCGGTTTTGCAGGAGCTGTAGCCATGACATATGAAAAAGCTGAGGCTGCTCTCGCCGGCTCTGCTATAGCAATAGCTCTAGTTCCTCCAGCAGCTGCTGTTGGGGTCTCTATGGCTATGCTGAATCCTTCCTTCTTCGTGGGGTCTGCTACCTTAGTGACGGTCAACATAATAGCCTTGATAGCCGCTGGTTATATTTCTGCTAAGCTCTATGCAATATATCCCGTAATTGAGGATGTCCTCCGTGAATTCATGGGATCCTTTAATGAAGCTTCTGGAAGAATGGCAAGAGCTGGAGCTGAAGTAGTTCTCAGATCTATTGGATCGCTAATAGTTGCATCAATTTGGTTCCTCTCAGTGTGGATAAAGGTATCCGTAGGCTTACTGGGAGCAAAATCTTCTAAGGAAGCCTTGAAGACTGTGACTAGGAGGGTAGCCTTCATCCTCTCTCCAATAATCTTCAGCTGGTTAATAGGGTTTATTATATCAACAAATGTTTCTGAGGCATTCTCCCTAGCTCACCTGATCTTGTTGTACGGTATTACTCCAATTATTAATTTAATAAGTCCTTTAGCCGATATTTTATCATCTAATACCATTTTTATTCTAGACTCAGCTTTATCTCTGATTCTGCTCTGGCTAATAATAGTTGAAGGAGCGAGAGCTAGGAAGACGGGCCTAATCAGGCATAAAATCTGGACAGCTATATATACTACATTTTTATGGCTCATTTCAGGCTATCTGTTGGGTATAAACAGGTTCGCTCATATAAGCGCTGCATATACAATCCTGCTTTTGAGCATGGTGGTAGTTTACTCAAACCCTTATCTATGGGAGAGGAGGAAGAAAATAGTTCTTTTTGGATTCATTCTTTTCACGTTTCTAACTCTCATGATACATAGCGCTGCAGCATTCGAATCTATGAGGGCATCCCAAACCCTGAGCACTAGCAACGTAGTTAAGGTGATTAAGGAGGTGATATCATCTTATGCAGGAGTCCTGCCCAGTGATGTGAATGTATCCATGTCATCTAAGGAAGCTGAGTGGGTGTTACATGCTAAGATCTATATAAGCGAGTCCCAGCTTAGAAAGGGGCATGTAATGACACCAGCAGTTGTAAAAGCAGCTCAACAGACTCTAAAGGATGCCCTAGGAATAGATATCAAGTTATTCGTTGAATATGCCATAACACCATGATTGTGATTATGAGAGCGATTTTATGGAGAGGAATGGATTATGAGATTTATGTGGATAGATATAGCGAATGAGCCCCATGTTAGGCTTTGGAAGAGGTTCCTCTCCCGCTACCCTCAGAAAGCACTGATAACAGTGAGAAGAAAAGGACTGCTAGTGGATCTAGTGAACAGGATCATGCCTGAATCCAAGCCAATTATTATAGGGAGATGGGAAAGCGATGAGGCTGAAAAGATAAGAGCTTTTGCAGATAGAGTAAGGGAACTAACAATTCTCCTTGACAATTATGATGTAAACTTGGCCATATCCAAGGGATCTGCGGAGCAAGCCAGAGTCGCCTTTGGCCTCTCAATACCTTTCGTGGCTCTAAATGATAATGATCTCCCTCCCCACATCATAACTAAACTTACCTTCCCTCTATCTAAAGTGGCTGTAGTTCCGGAGTGTTTTTCCGGTCCAATATATGGACCGGTAATTAGATTTCCCGGAGTTTTTGAGATTTCCCACGTCTTAGACTACCTTAAAAATCCGACTAAGAAGGAGCATAGGAGACTAGGATTGGATGAAGGCAAGTATTTTGTAGTGAGGCCTCCTCCAGTTGGGTCCCACTACCTCAAGGAAGAAGCCGGCTCCTTTGATCTCCTAATATATAAGCTCCTAAAAGAGACTGGATTGAAGGAGGTTAGATTCCTTAGGAAGGGAGGGATAAAGCTCCCTAGTGGCAGGATTATCAAAAGTGTGGTAGATGGACTGGACCTCATGTCAACCTCCGCAGGTGTCATTAGTGGGGGAGGGACAATGGCAAGGGAAGCAGCAATCTTAGGGATCCCCTCTATATCACTCTTCCCTAGAGAAGATCCCTGCGTCTCTAAGGTGTTGATGAATGCTGGATTGCTCATAAAGCCAAAGGCATCTAAGCTAGTAAAGGAGTTTATATTCATATCAAAAGCGAGAGATGAGCTTAAAGACCTCGCTCATAAGTTCCTGAATGAGCATGGAGATCCAGTAGATGCCATAGCTGAGGCCATCCGCCTAGCTACATCCTAACAGATCATCCTCAAGATTTTCAGCGAGATGCTACTTAGACGCATCAGCTCAGCTGTTCACCTTCCACAATACTCCTCTATCTCCAGCCTCAGCTACCACCCTACTTTCCTCATAGAGCCTTGCGAGCAGAGATCTTACTGTCACGGCACCAAGTATGACAGAGCTTACCGTAATGTTCCCTCCTCCATCCTTGATAATCCTGGCTGAGATCTCCTCGGCTGTGAATGGCCCATCTGCCAGAATTCCTAGCAGCTTACCTGGAAGGTCCTCCATAGCATTAATATTGAGGTCCAGCAGTTCCTCTGCCCTTCTACCCTCAACTATGGGACCATGAGATGGAATGAGCTTGTAGTAATCCCTTACATGATCTTTCAGCCATCTAAGAGTTTCTAGAGCTGCTTTATAATCCTGATGATAGAGGATCACGACACTCTTAAGGAGCCTATCCCCGAAGAAAGAATCGGCAGCATAAAGTATTCCGCTTTCAGTTGCATAACCAACCTGTCCGTAGGTATGACCTGGCAGAGATACGGCTTCTAGAGGGCCCAGCTTGAAGGGCAATCTAAAAACGTGATCTACTTGAATGCTTACGCCCTTCACATGATATATTAGCCCCTCAGGAGCATATCCACCGAAGGTTACTGCTCTTCTTAAACCCACGGATTCGATGCCGCATGCCTCAATTATGTGAGCATACACTCCCTCCTCGCTCTCCAGCCCTTTAGCAGCCAGAACATGATCTGAATGAAAATGTGTGATCATAATGCCTTTTATCTTGTCCTTAGCTTGAGCCTTAATCTCCTCAGTTCGGTCCTCAGATGATCCCGGATCCACTATGTAAAACTTATCCTCCCATGGAACGAACATCGTAGAGGGGCTGCCTAGGAGAAGCTTGACTCCCTTTCCGACGCCCTTGAGCATAAGCCACTATGAGGTGGGAGTGTAATAATCTTTCGCAGTCAGATCTCTGACCTCCTTAAGAATCCACCCTATCTTCCGTCATCAGTATACCGCAGCTGCCAACAGCGCATAGTCCAAGTGAAAGGTCTTCCTAGCTTAATCATGGCTGCGCAATTTTGAATCATTCAAATCACAAATGGCCTTTTATAGTTTCTAAGATCCAAACTACCTCAGTACACAATTAAATTAAAGCTCATATAACCAGTAGAAAGAAGAAGCATCCAGGCCATTGGTAAGGAACCTGCTGAATGCTCTCTTCCCTGAGGGAACTCATTTTATTATATAGGGAGGTATAGGAAAGGGTGATCGAATGCCTAGCTCTAGGATTCCAGGTTTTTACAAGCTATCTATAGATAGGAGGATAGAGATAGTGAAGGAATTCGCTGGCTTGAGTGATGAGGAGGCTGAAGTCCTCAAGCATGGCAAATTTCCCCTTGAAGTAGCAGATCACATGATAGAGAATGTGGTAGGCCTCTGGCCCCTGCCCCTTGGGATAGCAACAAACTTCCTCATCAATGGAAGAGATTATTTAGTTCCTATGGCTATAGAGGAGCCCAGTGTGGTTGCGGCAGCTAGCAATGCAGCAAAGATGGTTAGGGAATCAGGAGGATTCCAAGCTGAGGTCGCAGAATCGGTAATGATATCGCAAATCCAAGTGGTTAGGGTACCAGATATAGAGGAGGCTAAAAGATCTATTTTAGCTGAGAAGGGAAAACTAATCGAACTGGCAAATGAGATGGATTCTCTCCTGATTAAACTGGGTGGGGGAGCTCGAGATCTAGAAGTGAGAACTGTAGAAACTGATGCAGGTCCCATGCTCGTAATCCACCTATATGTCGATACTTTGGATGCCATGGGAGCCAATACAGTGAACACTATGGCCGAAGGCTTAGCTCCTACTGTTGAGAGGATCACAGGAGGGAGGGTCTATCTAAGGATCCTCTCTAATCTGGCTGATAGGAGATTAGCTAGAGTAAAGGCTAAGTTCGCTAAATCATCCATTGGAGGGGAGGAAGTAGTAGATGGAATTATGTGGGCCTATCGTTTCGCAAAATATGATCCTTATAGAGCAGCTACTCACAATAAGGGGATAATGAACGGGATAATAGCTGTAGCGAGAGCCACAGGCCAAGACACTAGAGCATTGGAGGCCGGCGCTCATAGCTATGCTGCTAGGGATGGTCGTTACACTTCCCTTTCCGAGTATTGGGTCGATGGAGATGGAGATCTCTGGGGCAGCTTGGAGCTTCCTCTGGCTGTAGGTACAGTGGGAGGAGTTGTGAGAGTACATCCGATAGCTAAGCTGGCTCTCAAGATTCTAGGGATTAAGAAAGCAAGCGAGTTAGCGAAGGTAATAGTCTCAGTAGGATTAGCTCAGAACTTCGCTGCTCTGAAGGCTCTGGCAACCGAAGGAATACAGGCAGGCCATATGAAGCTGCATGCCCGCAATATAGCTTTAGCGGCGGGAGCAAAACCTGAAGAGGTGGATAAAGTAACTGAGAGAATGATAAGGGAGAAGAAAATCAATCTGGAGAAGGCTAAGGAGATATTGGGGGAGATAAGAGGTGGTTAAGGAGATCAAGGTATACCTCATCCAAATGGATCTTGTCTCCCCCTTCGAGATAAGCACGGGAGTGATCGAGAGGAGGCAGACGGTCATAGTTCGGGTGGGAGAAGATGGAGTTGTAGGCTGGGGTGAAGCCCCAGCAGATTCCAAACCCATCTACTCATATGAGACCGCTGAGATATCATTTTACATTATAAAGGAGTTTCTAGCCGAGCACGCTATTTCTTCTGAAGGACCTGAAGACTTCCTTGAGAGGGTTAGGTTTGTTAGAGGGCATCAGATGGCTAAGGCTGGAGTTGAGATGGCTCTATGGGATTTAGAGGCAAAAAAGAAAGGAATCCCTCTATGGAAGCTCTTAGGAGGGACAAAAGAAGAGATAGATAGCGGCGTGAGCGTGGGAATACAATCTACTCTCGAGAATCTGCTGAAAGTCGTTGATTCCTATTTGAAGAAAGGATATAAAAGAATAAAGCTGAAAATAAAGCCAGGATGGGACTATGAGATAGTTAAAGCTGTCAGAGAGGAATATCCAGATATTATGCTCCAAGTAGATGCCAACGCTGCTTATAGACTGAACGACTGGTATCACCTGAGGAAGCTGGATGAATTCAATCTCCTCATGCTAGAGCAGCCCCTCGATTATGATGATTTAGTGAATCACTCGATCTTAGCCAAGATGATAAGGACTCCAATATGCTTAGATGAATCAATAAAGAAGCCAGAAGATGCTTACAAGGCATACAGGCTTGGAAGCTGTTCTATAATAAATATAAAGCCAGCCAGAGTAGGTGGACTCATTAACACAAAGAGGATACATGATTTCTGCGATTCTGTTGGAATGCCCGTCTGGATAGGCGGACTTTTAGAGACAGGCATTGGAAGAGGACATCAGGTTGCTGCAGCGACATTACCTAATGTGAGATTCCCTAACGATATATCTGCCAGCGATCGCTACTATGAGAAGGATATAGTGGAGCCGCCTTGGTCTCTCACAAGTAGAAGCACGATTGTAGCTCCGAGAAAGCCTGGAATAGGGGTCGAGGTAATGGAGGATAGATTGGAAAAGCATGCGCTTAGAGAGTTCTCCTTGTAGATCTTAGTGGAAAATTTCTTTTTATCCACTACTTTTCTCTTTCCAACACCAATAACTACATGCACAAGAACGAAGAAATCCTATTCATCCTTAGGGAAAGATATTCTTGCAAACTTCAGATTTAGGTTTCCCTCTATGAGTTTGATGCTTTAGCTCCTTTTCATGCGAATATTATCACAGGTTTTCTTCCCCTCTATAATCATGGATTTTATGTAATCTGTGATTTCTCTAGCTAATTTGAGAACCTTAGGAGCCCCCATTATGGACGCATAGGTAGATCTTCACCATAGCAGCCACCCTTGGTTTATTCTTTGCTATTACTCATTGATGTTGTTTAGATATCTCGATGTGTTAAGATGCCTGAGACATTTTGCAACCACAATATTTACTTGCAGAGTATACTGACTCTTTTCATATTTATAATTCAATTCGTGAATAATTTTCGTAAATGGAGAAACATTATTTAACTCCTTATCGCGCGCACCTTATATCGAGAGTAAAATTTATCAATAATTAGCTTTACGTGGCTTTTGACAGCTATGAGCGTAGTAGGATATGTACCTCTCGAATTTCGGAATATTCTGATACGTCCGGGGAGGAAGCTCCTCGGTATTTCCATATATTTGAAGGATAATAGACCAGAAAATCTGGCTAAACTCGGCAAAATATTCTATGAACGAAAGGTTTTTCCTAATCATGTATATTCCTCGGTAGAAGCCCGTGGATCTGCGAGGATGGTTGCTATATTGAATTTGGCAGATATAAAGGATACAGATACAAACTCCTTCCTTAAGGAATTGGAAAGCATCGATGTTGTGGACCATGCTACTATATTTAAGCCCACGGTTGAGGGGCTTATAGTGGACACTACTTCTTTTCCCCTCACGATGTTCGGGGAGAGGGTATTTATTGTAAGGGAACCAGCATTTAAAGAAATGATCCTTGGTATACTGAGAACAGTAGGACCTCAATTAACAACTAGGCTTCTTTATCAGATGGGCGTGGCCGTAGGTAGAGAGTATGGCGATATATTCAAGAGAATAGCTAGGGATCTAAATGTAAGGGATCCAGCTAGTATAGTCAAGGATATCTCAATGCCCATCCTTCAATCTCTATCTTATGCCGTTCTAGAGGCTGATCTTGACGAGGATAAAATAGTTGTAAAGAAGAAAGGCTGCATAGAATACTCTGCTGTTGAGAGGATAATAGAAGAGAATCCTAGTTTAGATATGAGAGACTACTCTCCTCGTTGTAATGCAATTAGGGGCATGATTGAGGGCTCCGTTTCTGCTATCCTCGAAGAAGAATTCAAATCGAAGGAGAATTGCATGAGCGAAAGCGATTACTGTGAGATAATCCTTAGACCTAAATGGAAGTGAAGATGCAGAGAATATGCTGAACTCATCAAGAGGTCTGTAGGTTATTCATATTATTTTACTAAAATTCATTGTCTAATGAAGAATGTATAATATAGTATAAAAATAAAGGAAAAGAGAAAATTAGGAGATATTCCTTCTCTGTCTATTTTCTATTCGATGCTAATGGGGCAGTAACTTCCTTGATTATTAGGAATCTCTTAACTGCTTTATCCAAGTGTAGGTAGATTATACAGAGAACTGGCTGTATAGCTGGTATTATAGCTGGTGGAAGAGTAGCGGCTCCTCCTAATGCAAGAGTTGTTATTATAGCTGCAACGCTCTCGTTCTTGGTTACCGATATAAACGCTATTCCCTGATGATCTTCGTAGCTTATCTTAATGAGCTTACTAACTAGAAGGGACACGCCGAATATTATGAGTATTATTATTGTCTGAGCGCCTATCACTTCTCCCGCCAGCATTGGCTTCTTAACTATTATGCCAGCTTTGCCCATTACCAGTAGGAATATTAGAGCCAGCATAAATAGCATCGTAGCTAGAGACAAATAGGGTTTGAGTTCCTTGTTAACATAATCCTTCCCCTTCTTCTTCAGTAGAGGGTATCTAGTTAGCTGACCTGCCAAGAAGGGTACTACTAGAGCATAGACTATCGATATGAGGACCTTATTAATGGGAACACTGACAGAGGCCAAATGCCCGTACAGGCCTAGGTAAAATGGGGCTATAGGTATGGCTCCTATGAGGCTTATTATCACCAGCGCCGTTGCTAGCTCTATATTACCCTCAGCTATGAGAACGTAGCCCACTGAGGCGCTGGAAGCTGGGACGACGTTTGAAGCGATATATCCCAATCGAAGGCCACGATTCCCCAAAATCCCTGCGAGTAGTATAGCTAGAAAAGGAGCTAAAATGAATATATAAGTTATAGTTGAGGATATGGCTTTATGATGCTTGAATCCCTTAGCCAATCCATCTGTTCTGAGCTGTATCATGGAAGGGTACAGAGTGAGTATGGCAAATGTGAGTATCAAGTTCTTCAAGAGGATCTTATTTGTTGTAATATAACTTCTCAGGATATAGCCGACTATTATACCCAGTATCAATACCAGAATTGTGTAGAGAAGTAGATATCTCCTTACATGAGAATAAAGCCTCGACAACTTTTCCTGCAGCATTTTCTCACCTAATTAACTGACTGGCCAGTCATAAAAATTTTAACTAATAAAAACTTATCTGATATTAGATAGATCAAATGGACATATATGCAAATGAATCTAGATAGCCAGTAGATAGCCAGAAAAAGAGTAAGAAAAATACAGTTAGGCACCAACGAAGCTAAATGATCCTGAGAGCCTTGAATCAGGAAGCTCTGCCCCAGAATTTTGCATGAGAACCTTAGAGTATATATCTAATAAGGATTTAGCTGATTCTTTGTACACAAACCAAACTTAAGTAGCTCCCTCATAGGTCTGTAGAAAAGTCTCTTCGGTATTATAGATCTACTCATAGTCGACTTTAAGAGAATCACTATCATAAAAAGCTGAATTTCAGAAGGCATTTTATGTGTTAGAGCTAATAAAACTACCTTCTTGGCCAATAAGCCATGAGAAGCCATTACAGCTATATATAGTCCATGCTGTGACCTACCAAGTAGGGCTCTCTTAGGGGTAGAGCTTGAGCTAGTTCTGTTACGTTCTTCGCCATTCTATCTAGCTTATAGTTCCCGGGAAAGGCTTATCTGAATCTCCATGACCTCTAAGGTCTAAAGCCGCTATCAAGCCTCTTCTTGAGGGAGGTTCCGCCTAATAGCGCCAAAAGTTTCTCGCGGGAGCCCATCAATGGATTAGGATTATGGAATAGCTCTCCTCTAGCTTCATAGGATAGCTTGATACCATCGCTGGTTTCGAAGTATTCCACAGGCTATAAGATCCTGCTAAGCATAAACAGGGATAATAAGCCAGCAGGTGCCTTAATTGATTTTCAGATCTGACTATAACCTACCGAAACTATAGCTTCAGCTTCCTTAGAGCTTCTCTTACACTAATTCCGCTGAGCTCAAAATGCCTTATTTTCATCTCATCTAAGGCTGCTAGGGCATTGGGTCCGAAGGCTCCTGCAACAGCGACCTCAGCTCTCTCATTTATCAGTTTCTGAACTACCTTTATTGCTGCACCACTTCTAGCCTTAGCTCCTGGATTTTCCAGTACCTTGACATTCTCCACATCCTTTCCATTAGAATTGACGATGACTAGGTAAGGCGCTCTCCCAAATCGACTACTCACTTCAGAATCGAGGCCTTTATCATCCTCACAAATGAAAGCCAACCTCATGTAAATCCCATCCACCTAGGAGAACCCCAAGCTATAAACTGATCGGTTGTATCAAAGGGGACAGCTAGCTACTTCTACTTTACCTTAATGCTACCTAGCTTCTTTATAGATTGAAGTAATCTAAAAAATTTTAACAAATTTAGGAATCAGAGTTCTCTCTTATATCTAGGATCTCTGATCACCAGCTTATTCAACTCTTGATCGCTCAGACCTCTTGTTTCAGCTATGATCTCATCTAACAGAGATTTGACATTATCAGGTAATTTGGGAGGCTGGCACTTGTATTGAAAACATTTCTTTCCCTCAATTTTCTCGATACATCCCTTTTCTTCAAGTTTATCCATCAGCTCTTTTATTTCCTCTATATAGAAGCCAAATTCCTCCTTCACATATGTAAATTCAGTTAATCTATGCCCATTCTTCTCTAGGGAAAGCCACTCAGCCATTAGCAATATTCTGGAGATTCTAAATGGATGAACACACCCTAACTCAGAGAAGAGATAGGACAACAGATCTTCCTCATTCAATTTAATCACCTAGAAACTACTTCTTCCCTTGCCTTGAGATTCAGACTATTAAATTAATGCTTTTGCAGGTTATGCCTGCTCCTTCAATGGCAATATAGTGCATACACTGATAAATTTATTTTCAAGTAGTATATGTAAATTATAATTAATTATAACTAAACTTGTTAATATCTAGATCGAATAAGGAAAAAATCATGATAACGAGAAACATCTTAAAGAGTTGAGGGATCAGAACCTTAGAAGGTCGAGGGCAGTATAATTCGATTATCAAAGATTTAAGCCTAGCCTAGCCTCGTAGTTAAAAGCCCAGATGAGTTGAGATGTTGAGAGTTCGCGTAGGCGCGCGATGCGGTGGGTTAGGAAATGTCCAATTAAATACAATTCTTAACTCTCCTTACTCTCTCCCTCATATCGCCTAAGATCTTCTCTCTAGACTTTATTATGGTCTCTATGTGCTCTAATCTGCTTTTCATCTCATTATCTTCCATCTCATTAGCTAATTTACTTCTTAGAAATTCTAACTCTTCTTTTAGGTTATTTATCTCCAAGGTCAGCCTCTCCACATCCATTTCTAGATCAGGAAGGGCGCTCCTTAGCTTGAGATGAGTTGATTTAAGATCTCCCTCATAGCTCGATTTTAGATCTAAATATTCACTATGATCTATCTTTCCTTGAGACCTCTTCTCCTCCAGTGCTCTCAGAATCTCGATCAATTCATCCCTCCTCTTGAGGATTTTATCTATACTGTTTATCTTTCTCTCCCATCTTTCACTTTTCATCCTCTTAATGGTCCAGTATAGCCCAAGGGAAAGTAATCCTGCAGCTATGATGTATGCTAAGATCATTGAAGCAGAGAGGAGTGTGAGAATGAGAGTGATCTCCAAATGAGTTTCAGCTTTCCCTTCGTTAGATATTAGAGTAACTTTCACATCAAGATCTCCCTGATAATTGATGTATGGGACCTCTACCATCTCCTTTATAGCCTTCCTCTCTCCGGGCCCTATTCTAATTGGTTTATCCAGTGGAACGTAATACTTTCCGAAAGGAAAAGACAGTGGAAGTACATAAAGATGAGTAGACTTTACTTCTAGATTAAATCCCTTAACTTCGATTTCTTTATTCTCCAAATTCGTTATATATAAAGTTAAGAGAATCTTATCTCCTGGTTTTGCTGTAAATTTTGATGGGAAGGCACTGATCTGAATGAGCTGAGCTGATACACTTGGAAGTAGCAGAAGAGATAGCACTTGAGCAGTGACAAGAACAATCAAGAAATGGCGATAAGTCATAAAGCCTACCTTCCTTGATCTTATTCGCTTCAGCAGGCCAAGTAACATTTAGGCTTCATACAGAGTACCTAAGGGAACTTCCTTCCCTTCATTTATATTCCTTCCTCCTCGATCAGAGATTTGGTTCTATACTATGCTCATCATTCCCTCAGAGCTGCGACCCATGAAATATTTAGGTAAGTGCTTAGATATTCACATACTCCTCAGGCTGGGGTTGATAATTCCATGGCTTCACAAAAGGATTTGGTTATACAGGGAGATGTATTTGCAGGGCTGAATTATCTCCAAGATGAAAGCATAGCAGTTGCTGTAACTTCTCCCCCTTACTGGAGGCAGAGAGATTACGAATTTGAAGGACAAATAGGACAGGAGGATACCCCCGAGGAGTATATAGGGAGATTGGTAGCGATATTCGGCAGTCTAAGGCAAAAGATGCACAAAAATGGGGTTTTCTTCCTTAATATAGGAGATAAATACTTCCACAGATATGGAAAATCCCATCTTTTACAGATTCCTTATAGATTAGCTTATCACCTGATAAAGGACGGTTGGCAGCTGGAAGATGTAATAATATGGTACAAGTTGAATTATATGCCTTCTTCAGTAAAGGACAGATTCACTAATACCTATGAGCCAGTACTAGTATTCACCAGAGGTAAAGACAATATATATCGAGCTTTTAA
Organism: Thermoproteota archaeon; assembly: GCA_015522685.1. Taxonomy (GTDB): domain Archaea; phylum Korarchaeota; class Korarchaeia; order Korarchaeales; family Korarchaeaceae; genus Korarchaeum. The sequence continues at coordinate 35,647 of WALU01000026.1, forward strand.
GAGGAAAGAAACAAATGTGATCAGAATACCTCTCCAGCAGACTCCTTGGAAGCATACAGCAGTTTTCCCGGAGAAGCTTGTGGAGGAGCTGCTTTTAAGGATTAAATTGGAAAAAGGAGATATAGTGCTCGATCCATTTGCAGGAACAGGCACCGTTGGAGCCGTAGTGAAGAGGTTAAGGGGGGACGTACTTCCTTCTGAGGTGAACTTTGTCCTGATAGAGAAGGGAAGCTCCTTTATTGATGTAATAAGAGAGAGGACTCATATAAGGAACGTTATGGGAGTGGGAGACGAGTCATATAGCTGGAAAGCCGCTAAAGAGGAGGATTTACCTGAAATCGAGCCTGAGATAGTAGCAGAGGATAGGCATGGTGAGGTATACTTTGCTGATTCTAGCTCAGAATTCTTGTCAGCTCTTAGGGGGATATCAACTGAGGAATTCAGGAGTTTTCATAGGAAGAATGCCTTATATTTCTTCGGAGTAATAAGATGGAATATCGATGATTTATATTATATACATACAATTCGGAAGATAGGGTACGTCCTCAGGAACATGCTTATTGCATCAAATGGCTCGGGATGGTTTCCCATTTTCATGTTCGCATCAGATAGCACGAGAATAGCCTACAGGTTCTATTTGGATAGAGTTAGAGTCAAGCCTAAAACACTTGAAAACAGGAACTGGTGGACTGAAGGATTCATAAGCCTTAAAGTGAGGGATATATCGGGCAAGAGGACCAGGGAAGGGAGATTAGCTCAAGTCATCAGGAGGTATGCTGACGGCTTTCCCAAGATAGTAGCAGTCAGGTGGGATGATAGAACCTCTTTAGAGCTCGTTTTGCATCCAGGGAAGGATGAACTTTTGATGGAGGGACTTACCTTCAGGTGTCCAAGATGTGGAGCTAGATTAGAAGAGCCTTACGATCCAGCAGGTGGGAACTCGTGCCGAAAATGCGGTAAGCGCCTGTGGATGGATCTGAGCTCGGTGCCTCATGTAGAGGAGCCTAAAGAAGTTGTAGAAGCTATAAAAGAGATTGAAGCATTAGACTACAGCTATGGTGAGGCAGATGTCGAGAAGACTCATGCAAGAAGGTCCAGTAGGAGCAAGTTCTCCGAGTTGAGCAGGTTAAACTGGGGTGCCTCCCCTGGAGCAAGAAAACTTATAATTGGAGAATATTTCACAAAAATGAGACTCTACAGGATTGATCAGCCAATGATAGCTCAATATCTTAACCTTCTGAGAAAGAGTAAGAGTATGACAATCCAAGATGTAGCTAATTCCTTCCCACCGAGCTATCTGTACACAGTGGGTCACTGGTTCAGGAAGGATTTTGGGGGGTCTATTCCTATACCGGAGGATATTCCGCTCCTCAAGAATGTCTTTGGGGCTGAAGACGGTCTTCTATGCATAATCGAGAGGACTGCTCTGAAGTTTCAGACAGTAAGGACATCTCCTAAAGGGAAGAATCCTGGGGATTTCCTTGAATATTCTGATCTAGATCATCTTGAGGAATATCTGAGAAAATTGTACATGCCTTCATCAGAGTATTTGAGGCATATGAACGTCCCCTAGCGCTTCAGAATTCGCATTTGCCTAATCATATGAGCTTGATTTATAGCGCGAAATGCAAGTCATGAAGCATAAGAAAGCGTTTATTTTAGTTCTAACAAGTAGCTGTGGATGAGACCTTCTAATCCAGATGAGATGGCCAAGGAGTTGAAGGAAGAAATGGAAGAAGAGTTCCAATAATCTAATGATTTATGTGATTAGCAGGAACTCCTCAGAAGTTATTTCCACAGCTTTAACCCATGAACCTCCAGCCTCTTAAAGTGCTTTTCATTCTCAGTCCATAAGGGGAGTCCCTTCGCTATAGCAGTTGCACCTATGAGGAGATCTCTATCATCTATCAGTGAACCCTCCTTCCTTAGAACCCTCCACAGGTTCGATGCTTTTTTCAAGACGTCATTGTCTAATCCAATCATAATACATAGCTTTTCTAGGAAATATTTGGCTCTTGGAGGATCAACTTTCCCTCTGATGAATTCATAGAAGGTAACCACTGAGATGAAACAGGGGAGATTGGGGAAATTCTTCCTTTCCCTGTCTATATCTATTAGTATATCAGTATCAATCATTACTCCTTTAGCCTTAATTTGAGCCTCACCTCTTCGTATGTAGAGTCAAACTCTATCTTTCTAAGCTTAGTTAAGGCTCTCTTTAGATTCTCTCTGCGATATGCTTCTAGCATATCGCGTAAAAACTCATCCCAAGTTCTATCCTCTTTCAAGTGAGAAAGCATTTCCTTGGTCTCCTTACTTATAGTTATAGTAGTTGGCATATTATAATTGAAAGTTGTCAATTAATAATTATTACGCTTCAACAGGGAAGTTAGCTGAAGAGTTATCCTGGCTAGCGATCATCATCTCGGCTTCTATCCCAGCATATTACTCTACTCAGGGATCAGGGAGCTATTTGGAAGTTCGGAGAAGCAAACGTGTTTGAATTCCTTCTTTGAGATATAGCTGTTCTTAGGTCTACCCCTTAAGTCAATACATATGCTCGCTGCAATACTACTTATCAAGCATATAAGCCTGGGGGTTTGTTCTATTCTACTCTATTCTGTTCATCTTTCTTGTCCATTTAGCTGGGCACTCTGTAAAGCCAAACTATAAAATAGGCATCTACACAAATAGAGGATGCAGAAATATATGAAAGCTCTTATCACTGGAGGAGCAGGCTTTATTGGTAGTCATCTTGCCGACCGTTTGATGCGAGAAGGATATTATGTAAGGGCTCTAGATAACTTGGCTACGGGCTCTCTTGAAAACATTTCTCAATGGATGGATAACCCTCGCTTCACCTTCATCAAGGGAGACTGTCTGAACCCTAACGAGATCGAAAGAGCAGTTAAAGATGTAGACATTATCTATCACCTAGCAGCTAACCCAGATGTTCGGGTAGGTGCTGTAGATACTCGAAGAGATTTAGAACAGAATATAATCGCTACCTACAATGTCTTGGAAGCCATGCGCAAATCTAAAACGGCGAAGACAATAGTATTCACATCAAGTTCTACCGTCTATGGTGATGCTGAAACATTACCGACTCCAGAGAGTTACGCTCCCTTGAAGCCCATATCCATCTATGGAGCCTCTAAACTCGCATGCGAAGCCATGATCTCAGCATACTCTTACATGTTTGGGATGAAGAGTGTGATTTACCGATTGGCGAATATCATTGGACCGAGAAGTAATCATGGCGTTATCTACGATTTCGTGCAGAAACTCCTCAGTAACCAGAGAGAGCTTGAAATATTAGGTGATGGAGCCCAGAGCAAGTCCTACCTCTACATAACGGATTGCATAGATGCCATAATATTTGGTCTGGAGAAATCAGAAAAGCAAGTTGAGATATATAACTTAGGCTCAGAGGATCTAGTTGACGTGAAAACCATAGCCAATATAATTATAGGGGAAATGGGCCTCAGAAATGTAGAACTGAAGTTCACTGGAGGAATTGATGGTGGGAGAGGGTGGAAAGGAGATGTGAAGCACATGATTCTAGATATTTCAAGGATGAAATCACTCGGATGGGGGCCTAAGTACAGCAGTACTGAAGCAGTGAGGCTCACAGCCAGGGAAATATTGAGACAGTAGGCAATTCATAGGGATAAATATGAGCTAGGTCAAGAGAGGATTCAGCTCCAAGTAAGTTACTATGCTTACAAGAACGGGTATCTTACTTTCTTTCTTTCATTCACCTTTGCTTTGCTTCCAGGACCCCCCCAGCTGTGAGAATTTGAAGAGCTTCATCTCAAGAATTTCTTCTTACCTCTAAATTGCTGAGGATTGTTTGTCTTTTATCTCCCTATAACTATAGAGAGAAACTCATCAATATTGGAATTACAGTAGCTCCCCATATAGTTAGTATAACCCCTATCACCCACTTGAAGTTACTGTGAATCTCCTTCCTCAGATCATTAATATCCTGCTTGGTAGATATCCTTAGATTGGCCATCTCTTTCCTAAGCTCATTAATGTCTCCCTTAGTAGGGTAGGAGAAATCTCCAATCTACCTTGCACCATTCATTCGAGTTCTACTTAGTGAATAAGAAGGAAGCTAAAAGATACTTTACCAGAATCAAGGAGATAATCAAGTATTGATATTATTTATGTGGCCCTAGGAAGAGAAGTAGAGAAAGCAGAGGTAAGTAAAAGATAGAAAGCTGATATTGATATGCGGCTCCAACCTTGTAAGAAGTTTTATTTGTCCTTCGAGGCATTCTACATAAATGAAATCATATAATGATCTTAAGGTCTGGCTTCTGGTGGTAATCCTAGTGAGCTTGCTGTTCGCATTATCTTACCTGTATATGTCTAGGAGGGAAGTAGGTAAGGAGGAGAAAGTGACTATTCACCCTACAAAAGGAGCGAGCCTTAAGATAATTATAAATGTAAGAGATGCAATGGGTCACTACTTGCAGGTGAGGAAGTGGGACGGAAAGGACTTTAAGCGAATATTAGGGAATGAGGAGTCCTTTAAGAAGGAGATTGTGGAGAAATTCAAGAAAATACATGGATCTTATGGGATATCTATAGAGAACTGTACAGCATCAATAAATGAGGGAGAGATGATCTCAGTTCTAGAATGCGACATAAAAGGCTTCATATGCAGAAGTGGAAATTCTTATACAGCAGAATTTGAATGGCTGCTGGGTCCTCTCGGCTTGGACTTTCTAGACAATAAATTCGGAGAGAGTAAGGACTCCCTCTACTGGAATGGAACGATAAATGGGACAGCAGTGAGCATTTTAGTGAAGCTTCCGCCGATGAATAAGCCTTACGCTGCTTGGGGCCAGCCTAACGGTCACTGCCATGCCCATGTTTGGTGGAAGAGATAATTAGCTATTGGTTACTTAAGGGAACCATATTTTAAAAAAGCGGTTCCCTATGATGGTATGATAAGGGCTTTTTCATGAAAAGAGGTAAGGAGTGATGCTTGGACAGCAGCAGAAGCTCAAGATCAAGCTGAACAAGCTGCTTGACGAGAAGCCAGATTACCTAGAGGCCCTCAAGCGCATTCTAGACTATCATGATACCTACTTCGAATGCGCCAAGTGTGGCTCTCAAGATCTTGAGCGCCTATCTAAGTTCCAGTGGAAATGCACCAAGTGTGGCTCAACAACTATTTATGTTGGCTTTCATGCCACAGATGTCGGGGTACCTAGCTGGCAGCTGCAGAAGTTGCTCCAGCTAGGCATCCTTGAAACAGTGTACAGGTCGTCAAGGAGCGGAGTCCACTATCTTTTAGCCCAGCCTTCACTAGTTAGAGAGATAGTGAAGAGAGAAGAAGAGCGAACAACCGAGGTTGATATTAGCAACATTGAAAGCGAAGGCGAAGAAGGGAAAACCTACATCCCTGAAGATATGTTCTCTGTAATAAAGGGCTACGATGACATAAAGAAAGTAATACTCAAGTCAATAACTAGCGATAAGCCAGTTAGCATATTCTTAATAGGGCCTCCTGCATCCGCCAAGTCTTTGTTCCTTGAAGAGCTCAACCGCCTACCTAACAGCTACTACGTCCTTGCAGGAACATCAACTAAAGCTGGCCTCCGCGACTTGGTAGCCATAGAGAAACCCCGCTTCCTCCTCATCGATGAGCTTGATAAGATAAGATCAACAAGTGATCTATCAGTACTGCTAAACTGGATGGAGTCAGGCAAGCTAACCATAACCATGCACAAAAGGAGGGAGGTAATAAACTACAAGGGTTGGGTATTTGCTGCAGCCAACAGGGTGGGTAAGATACCTCCTGAACTCCTGTCACGATTCCTTAGATTCTACCTAAAACCCTACACAGAACAGGAATTTAGAGGAGTTGCAGTAAGGGTCATGATCGAGAGGGAAAAGAAGCCAAAGGAGATTGCAGAGTACATAGCAGATGCCGTTCTTAAGCTAGGATCAAGGGACGTAAGGGATGCGATCAAGCTAGCTAGGTTGTGCGAGAGCAAGGAGGAAGTAGATCTGGTAGTTAAGACAATGAAGAAGTACAAGAGATAATCGCGCGCCCTCTCAAGGGCTTCAAGGTTGGTAGATTCTTGTGGAAGCTGGGTAATAGATCACCATCTCATGAGATGCGATGAGGGAATTAAATGACTCTATTCCCTCAGGAGAGAGAAAGGAGGATGTAAAATCCTTTCTGCAGCAGATTTAATGATGAAGCCTCTTACAATGTTGGAAGCTTGGCGCAGGACTCTCTACAGGCTAATGCCAGTATCTAATGAGTGGTTTAGAGATTATTCCCTCATGAGAGAACTGAAAAGGGACTATAGGGGTATATGGCCCGAAATAAAGGTAGATTTAGGCAAGAATAGGCCGAATAATGAGAAAGGATTTGAGAGCTTGCTAAGATGTTCTCTGAGGAGAATTGAAGCCTAATTCTCTAACTAACGGAATATTTGCTCTTTATTAGCAAATTGATCCTTTCTTCTATCTTCTTTCGTCCTTTCACACGCCTCTCCTTCATGATCTCGATGTATTTCCTGACCTTATTCATATCGATCATCTCAAGCAGTCTAGATGCGATCTCATCAGCTGCTGGATACCTGAGGTATATAAGATCTATCAGCGTTTTCTCAGGATCTGAAATCCTTATCCACTCTTCTAAATCCTCCAAATACTTGTACTCATATCCAAAGTACATCTTATCGGATATTTTTCTAAGTAGTACCTTGAAACCAGCCACTTCGCGAACCCCATGCTTAACGGTCCTCGAAACATTAGGGGAAAGAATTGTAACAGCTGTTACCTGATTCCATGCTCCATGAAGGAAAGCTGCTGATCCCAGTCCTACATAAGCTCTAGGCAGTGCTTTAGCCACCATGTAAGGCGACTTTTTGAAGGAGTACACTCCCTTCAATAGCTCGATTATCTGGCCCTTCTTCCTCAAGTTATGAATGAGGACTTTAGCATAATTCCTTCCAACTGAAGCCTCGACTGACCTAAATGTGAAGAACGATGCCTCTTTCAGCTTCTGGACGAGCTCTGAGTGCTTAATGGGCAAATCTCTCGACCTTCCTAACAATGGTCTCAAAGCTGGGAGGTTTCCCCATCAGCACGATCTCCTTCAATATAGAATAGTCCTCTGGTGGGCTTTTCAGGGCGAGGAGAAGTTCCCTGATCAATTCCCTTATGGATAAATCCTCACACATGCCCAAGAGATAGTACACGTCATACAGATCCCTAGCCTTTCTTCTATTCATGTAAGCCTGTATCTTCTCCTTTAAGAGGGAGCAAGGTGTTAGGGTCTTTACAACAATACTGCTACCATCTACAAGCCAGAAATCCTCCTCAACCACCTCCCTCTCCTCGAACATGGGAGATGCCTCCAGCTCCACTTCTACTCCATTGCTGACCCTTAAGTAGAGAACCCTAGAGGGAGTAAGCTTCACCCTAGTTACATTTAGAGAGGAGGAAAGTACTTCAGGAATTTCCTCAACGTCTTGGCAGTATATATCCACATCGTATGAGAATCTCTTCCCTCCATAAATCCGCCATATGGCTGTACCTCCATGTACTATGAAATCTATCTTTCTTGATAGTTCTAGCACGAGTATATCCTGCATTTCAGCTATTTTGAGCATAACACCTTTCAATACTTTTATTAGAGGTATTTTCCTATGCACATGATTTATTGGCTTGGGTTATATTAAACTATAACCTAAGTCAACAATAATGTTCTAGGTATGAGCTGATTGGAATTTCGAGAGAAGAAATTAGTAGGGAGGTCAGAAGAGAATTGAGAATGGAGTCTCTCTTACTGTGTGTCAGATCTTTTATAGAAACATTCCCTTTAGCTTACCTTCTGCGTCTACAACAACTAAATGCTGATTCCATATTCACTTAGTATCTAACAGCCAGAGCTACGGTATCATCTTACTTAACTTTCACAATGCTTGTCCTCATAATTTTAGATATTTTTGAATTCTCCTTGCCCTCACCAAAGGCATATGTTATGTCTCTTTCCAATCATCACACCGACGAGATTGCCTAGCTCATCAACGATTGGGAGAAATCTGATATAAGCCTTTCACTATTCTAACTGTAGCATTCATGGTTAAACTTTCAGTTGAACATAGTTATACTTTAAGTTTAAATTAGTATAACTACAAGGTGGCTAGGGATTGAGTGGCTATTAAACTGAAGGTCGGCCCGAAGGGGCAGGTGATAATCCCTAAGGTATTGAGAGAGGCCTATGGGATCAAAGAAGGTGGTGAGATCGTGGTAATTCCTGAAAAGGATGGCCTGTTCATAAAGGGGAGGGAGGATCCCATCAAGGTTTATGAGGATATACTGAGGTGGAAGAGAAGTGTGAAGGGAAAGCCAGCCAATCTTGGAGAGCTAAGGTCAGTTGAGCTGGAGGAGGAGTTCGATTGAGGGTGTTCATAGATGCGAGCCTCCTCATCTATATGATAGCGCCTGGACTCGAGGAGGTAGTTGATTTCTACAGAAAGCTCCTTGAAGAACACAAGCTTTTCACTGACCCTCTTGTACTGGATGAAACCATATATGTATCAAAGAGAAAATATAGCATCTCGTATAAGAGCTCCATAGAATTCATCGACAGGTTTGTCCTGCCAAATGTTACCGTTCTTCCAGTAGGACCAATGGAATATGCTAGAGGGAGAAAAATCATTTTGGAGGAAGGCATCCCTCCATCAGATGCCTTGCATTATGGAGTTATGGTGAACAATGGTATTTCCGCAATTGCCACAGAAGATGAGGACTTCGAGAGACTTCCCGTCAAAGTAGTATGGTTAGATTACTCTTAGTTATTACTATAAAGGCTCTACTGCTTCTTGGAAGAATCCTAAAGG